>DCBE01000026.1 GCA_002313325.1 Flavobacteriaceae bacterium UBA1115 | reverse complement strand
GCGCCACAAAAAACCCCTCAGAGGCATTGTACAATTCTACATAGTGTATGGCATCACTTGGCATAAGGGCTTTGTATTGCTCCTTGTAGGGCATAAAGTTTACGCCACCGTGGAAGTAGACTTCCATATTGGGCCATACGTCCAAAATGCTTTCCCGTCCCGTTTCTGCCAATACCTTTTGCAACAGCACCAGCATCCACGAGGGCACACCTGCCATACTGCGAATATCTTCTTTAAGCGTTTCGTTCACAATGGCTTTCATCTTGGTTTCCCATTCCGACATAAGCGAAACCTTTTGGCTAGGCGCACTTACCATTTCTGCCCAAAGCGGGAGGTTGTCAATCATAATGGCCGACAAATCTCCAAAATAGGAGTTGTTTTCTTCATAAATTTTTTTGCTACCTCCCAATCGCAATGCCTTGCCCTGTAAGACACTTGATTGTTCGTTGTTTTTAAAATAGAGGCTCAACATGTCTTTACCTCCTTTAAAATGACAGTCTTCTAAGGATTCATTTGAGATAGGAATAAATTTGCTTTTTGCATTGGTCGTACCACTCGATTTGGCGTACCATTTGATGGGAGTGGGCCAAAATATATTTTGCTCGCCCTGGCGGGAGCGTTCTATCATGGGCGCTATCTTTTCATAGGTGCATACTGGTACTTGATCTGCAAAGTTTTCGTACTGTTGGATATCAGCAAAACCATATTGCTTACCGACTTCAGTTTTTTTGGCCGTTTGAAGCAAGTTCATCAGTTCATCACGCTGCACTTCGTTGGGATACTTGATAAAAAGTTCAATGTCATGCACCCGTTTTTTGAGAAGCCATGAAACAACAGTTTGGAGAAGTGGTATTGCCATTTTGGGTATATTGCTAAACTAAAATACAAATTATGTTTCAAGGTGTACTGACCAAAATGCAAACGGAATTTAAAAGCCCCGTAGACTACTACTTGGTCTTTGCAGATTCTTTCATTCACGTCAATAGTTTTCTAGAAAAAAAAGTGCATATCACACGCACGGGTTCACAGTGTCTTAGCTGTTCACATCCTAACGAAATTTTCCGACAGGGTTTTTGTAAGTCATGTTTTTTTGAAACACCGAGTGCAGGGGAATGGATTATGAAACCCGAGCTCAGCAAAGCTCACTTGGGCATTGAAGACCGTGATTTGGCCTATGAACAAAAGGTGCAATTGCAGCCCCATATTGTTTATTTTGCTGTCTCCAGTGGTCTAAAAGTGGGAGTAACACGCGACACCCAAGTACCCACGCGCTGGATTGACCAAGGTGCACATCAAGCCCTGCCTATTGTGGAGGTACCCAACCGCTATTTGGCGGGCATAACTGAGGTAGCATTAAAAGCGTATTTCAATGATAAGACCAACTGGCGCATCATGTTGCAAAACAAAGGGGAAGCTTTGGATCTGGTGGCCGAACGTGCAGCCTGTATTGCCAAGCTACCAACAGAAGTACAACCCTATTTAGTTCAGGACCCACCCCTTTCTATCGACTTTCCTGTTGCTCGTTTTCCCGAAAAAGTCAAAATTTTAAATCTCGTCAAAACGCCTAAATATTCAGGAGTGCTTATGGGTATTAAAGGACAGTATTGGATTTTTGAAGACGACACCGTTTGGAATGTACGCGGGCATGAAGGGCAAGTAATTGACCTTTCATTTAGCTAACCATCATGGGTTTTTTCAGATTCCGCCACCAATCGGTTGATTTCCGCCAACTCCTTACTGGTCAGGTCGCGCCACTTTCCTTTGCCAACATCTAGGTTTACATTCATGATGCGCACTCTTTTTAGGCGTACCACACGGTAGTCCAAATATTCACACATACGCCTGATTTGCCGATTGAGCCCTTGGGTGAGAATGATGCGAAATTCACGCTCATGTGTTTGCTTTACCACACAGGGCCTTGTGACCGTATCGAGTATGGGAACGCCTTTACCCATTTTGTCAATAAAGAGTTTGGTAATGAGCTTGTTGACCGTTACTACATATTCCTTTTCGTGGTTGTTTCGGGCACGCAAGATCTTATTGACGATATCACCATCATTTGTTAAAAAAATAAGTCCTTCTGAGGGTTTGTCCAAACGTCCTATGGGGAATATACGGCTTGGGTAATTTATATAGTCAATGATGTTGTCTTTTTCTAGTTTGGTATCTGCGGTACAAACAATGCCCACTGGCTTATTAAAAGCAATATAGACTGGCTTTTCAGTCTTTTTACCCACCTTTTCTCCGTCAACGGCTACTTGGTCTTGGGGACTTACTTTCATGCCCATTTCTACGGGATTTCCATTTACAGTAATGCGCCCTTGCTCGATTAGTTTATCAGCAGCTCGACGGGAGCAAAAACCAATCTCACTTAGGTATTTATTAATGCGAACAGATTCCATATCAGGCCAGATGAATTTCTTCCCCTACTTTAAGGTCAAAACGGCGACGAATCAGCCAAACGAAAAAATACAAGAAAGGGGTATCAATGGCGGCTACTAAAATTTTAAAAATTACACTAGATACTACCAATCCCCAAAACAGTTCCCAGGGCAATACTTGAAACGAGCATAGAAGCAAAATAACTGTGGTGGAATCGATAATTTGTGAACTAAAGGTGGAGAAGTTATTGCGCAGCCATAAATGTTTACCTTTGGTAAGGTTCTTCCAATAGTGATAGATGCGAATGTCTACGAACTGTGCCGATAGGTAGGCTATCATGGAAGCCAATACGGCCAAGGGTGACAAAGCAAATACCCTATGGAACGTGGCATTATCAATAGGTGAACTATCAATGGCGGGTACAACCCCAGCCAACAATAAAATCCCAATCGAAAAAAAGGACGCAAATATGCCAGCCACTACTACTTGATTGGCACTTTTCTTGCCAAAAATTTCGGAAATAATATCCGTAATTAAAAAGGTAATGGGATAGGGCAGTATGCCTACAGATAATTCAAAAATGGGCATCCCAAAGACTTCCCAATCAAATGGACGCCAATAAAAAAACTTCTGAAAAATTAGATTAGAGACCACCAATGAGGTGATGAATAAGGCGGCCAAATATAAATAAAGCTTTCGTGCAGCTGGCCTATGCATCTAGTTCACATTTAGTGTGTAGGGTAGGCGTGTTTGCAATTGATTTGCAGGGTTTTGTAAGGCTTCAATCCCTTGGATCCACACGGAAATTTCAGGAGGTAATTTGGTTCTTAATTTCCCAAAAGGCCCGCCAAAAAGTCCTTCTAATATACTTTCTAAATCGTCGTCAAATTTAGGATAGGTGGTTAAACGATAATCTTCAATTTCGGCTAGTGCAGCAGCACGCTCTATGGCAAGGTCAAGACCACCAAGATGATCTACCAGCCCAATGGCATTGGCCTCTACTCCAGACCACACGCGACCTTGTGCAATTTTGTGAACCTCTTCTTTGGTCATGCCTCGACCGTCGGCAACACGAGTTAAAAAAGTTTGGTAAACTTGGTTGATGCCTGCTTTGATTTCGTTTCTCGTGCTGTTGTTCAAGGGTTCAAAAGGCGAATACTGCAGTGCTTGTTTGTTAGTTGTTACTTGTTCTGCATTAATCCCCCAACGTTTTGACAAACGATTGATATTGGGCAAGACCCCCAAAACCCCAATAGATCCCGTAATAGTTGTGGGTTCTGCGACAATTTCGTGGGCATTTGCAGCGATATAATAACCTCCTGAGGCTGCCACATTACCCATGGAAACCACCACTCTCTTTGTTTCTTTTAGGTGTTCTATTTCCTCCCAAATAAGCTCAGAAGCCAAAGCGCTTCCACCAGGTGAGTTTATACGCAGCACAACCGCTTTAATATTTTTCTTTTTGCCAATCTTCTTGAGGGCTTTAATCATTTTTTCTTGCCCAATCATTTCTGCCCCACCCTCACCGTAAATAATTTCACCTTGAGCGTATAACACAGCAATGCGGTTGCTGCCTTTTCCTTCTTTGCGACCGGCAATGCTCATGTAATCAACGAAATTGGTCGTTTCCACTTCATCATCATCAAAACGCGATGCTAATTTTTCTTTATAACTTCGTCTTGTGGCAATTCCGTCTATGAGTGATGAGTAAATGGCTTTTTGTGCATTTGCACCTCCAAGGTTGTCGGCATGTGTATCGAGAATTTTTTCAGACAAACCTCTACTTGTGGCAATATCTCCTAATAATGTATCCCATATATCATCTATATAGGATTGAATTTGGGTGCGGTTTTCCTTACTCATATAGTCATTGAGAAAAGGTTCAACAGCACTTTTGTATTTTCCACTTCGAATGACCTCCATACTTATTCCAGACTTTTCTTGGGCAGATTTGTAGTACAGAATTTCAGCGCTTAACCCACGAAAGTCAACACTGCCTTCTGGGTGTAGAAAAATAGAATCTGCAACAGATGCGAGGTAATAATCTAATTGGCTGTAGTAATCCCCGTAGGCATAAATAAATTTACCACTTTCTTTAAATGCCACTAAAGCTTTTCTGAGCGTGTGCATGTTTGAAATCCCCCCCATTGCCGAGATGTTTTGAATGCTAATTCCAGAAACAAGATCGTCTTTTGCTGCGTTTTCAATTGCAGGAATTATGGTATTTAATCCATAGGCTTCAGGATCTATTTCCAAAGCGCTTGCAAAAGAAAAGCTTTGTGGCTCTCGGTCTTGAACCGGTAACCCCATATCAAACTCCAAAACCGTATTTTTTTCTAATTTGACGGCAACTCCCTCTTCGTCCATAAGGGCAACGGATCCTGCCAAAAAGACGAGCATAAAAACAAAAAGCAGACCAAGCGCGATAAAGGTCCCAATAGCTGAACTGATAAGATTTTTAAAGAAACTCATAATTTTAATAGTATTTTCTCAAAGATACACGTTTCACAATTCTTTTCATCATTTTTGTAGTATGTCAATTGTTTACATATCTATCGGTAGTAATATGGGCGACCGCCTTGAGTATTTGCAACAGGGTTTAGATGCTGTAACAGACATGGGCGATATTGGCGTGATTTCTTCAGTGGTTGAAACCCCATCAGTTGGTTTTGAGGGCAGCCCCTTTTTAAATGCATGCTTTACAATCGACACCCAACTTTCCCCTGCCGTGGTTATGCAAAAGTTGCTTGACATAGAGCAATCACAAGGAAGGTTGCGTTCTCAAGTTCAGGGATATCATAACAGAACCTTGGATTTGGACATGATTTTTTATGATGATTTAGTTTTGGATACACCAAATCTCACACTGCCGCATCCCGCTATGGCGCAAAGACGATTTGTACTACAACCCCTATGTGAAATCGCCCCCCACAAACAGCATCCCGATGACCAAAAAACCATAAAAGCCTTGCTTGATGCTTGTGAAGATGATACGCCGCTTAGCATTTACGAGCTGAAACTGCGACACCCCATATATGCAAAGCTCAGTGCGCATACCTATATTTGTGTGGAAGGAATTATTGGTTGTGGAAAAACGACGCTAACAAAAATATTAGCCCAAAACTTAGGTTATAAAACCATTGAGGAGCGATTTGCAGAAAATCCCTTTTTACCCAAGTTCTACAGGGAACCAAAACGTTATGCCTTTCCATTGGAGTTATCTTTCTTGGCTGATCGTTTTAATCAAATAAATGAGAATTCTGAACAGTTGGATTTATTTCAGTCTGGGACTGTGGCAGACTTCCATATGAGTAAGTCGCTTGTATTTGCACAAAACACCTTAAATGAAGATGAATATCCTCTTTTTCAACAATTGTATAGCTTTATGTCGAAGAGTGCTAATCAACCAAGCCTTTGCATATTCCTTCGTCAAACCGCTGAACGTTCCAAAACCAATATTAAAAAACGTGGAAGGAGTTATGAGCAAAATATTCCCATTGATTATTTGGCAAAATTAGCCAAGGGATACGATCAGCATCTACCATTTTTGCAAAAGCGTATGCAAGTTGTATCAGTTGACATTTCAGCTTTGGATTTTGTGCTAAATACCGAAGATTTAATTCATTTGTTGAAGAAAATCAATGTGCAGTTGGACGAAGCTTAGTGAAAAAATGCCACAAAACTACTCCAGCCGAGATAGCTACATTCAGAGAGTGTTTGGTACCCAATTGTGGAATCTCAATTGCCGCGCCGCAGGCATCAATAACTTCTTGAGAAACGCCCTCCACTTCGTTTCCAATAACCAAAACCAATGTTTGATTGGAGGCAACAGTTACTTGATCTAAAAACACTGCGCCCTTAACTTGTTCTATGGCATAGCAGTTGGCACCAGACTCACGCAGTTTAGCTACAACTTTAGCAGCATAGCTTTCTTGTCGCCACGCAACACTTTCAGTAGCGCCTAAGGCAGTTTTGTGAATGTCTTTGTGTGGAGGAATTGGCGTAATACCACAAAGCACCATTTCAGCAATGCGAAAGGCGTCAGCAGTGCGGAAAATAGCCCCAACATTATTGCGGCTTCGAATGTTGTCAAGCACCAATACAATATTTGTTTTGGGTGCTGCTTTAAAAGCTGTTGGGCTCAATCTGTTAAGCTCTTCCATAGTCCATTTACGCATATGTCAAAGGTAAGGATTGTGTTTGGCTAAATAATGTAAATTAGCCAGAACTAATATCTCGCTTTGTCTGCCAAGAAAAAAACAAAAGAAACGCCCTTGATGAAGCAGTACAATCAAATCAAGGCGAAGTATCCTGACGCACTGCTTCTTTTTCGCGTGGGCGATTTTTATGAGACTTTTGGACAAGATGCAGTAAAGGCCGCCCACATTTTGGGCATTTTATTGACCAAGCGTGGTGCGGGCAGTACTTCTGAAACTGAATTGGCAGGCTTCCCTCATCATTCTTTGCACACTTATTTGCCTAAGCTAGTGCGTGCAGGACAGCGTGTTGCCATTTGCGATCAGCTTGAAGACCCCAAACTCACCAAAAAAATTGTAAAACGCGGCGTTACCGAACTGGTAACTCCTGGCGTAACCTTGACTGACGGGGTGTTGGAAGCGAAAAGCAACAACTTTTTAGGTGCACTCTATTTACAAAATAACGTCTTGGGGTTTGCTTAT
>DCBE01000055.1:30868-39635 GCA_002313325.1 Flavobacteriaceae bacterium UBA1115 | reverse complement strand
TCTTCTAATTCTTTTTTCTTTTCCTCAGACTTTTTGTTTTGTTGAGCACGCTGCTTGGCTGCTAATTGACTGGACTCGTACCAAAAGGTATAATTTCCAGAGTAGTGATTGATTTTTCCAAAATCAACATCTGAAATATGTGTACAAACGGCATCTAAAAAGTGACGGTCGTGAGACACCACGATAACCGTGTTATCATAATTGGCCAAAAAGTTTTCAAGCCATTGAATTGTTTCGTAGTCCAAGTCGTTTGTAGGCTCATCCATGATCAGTACATCGGGATTGCCAAACAAAGCCTGAGCCAGAAGTACACGTACCTTCTGCTTTCCGTCAAGGTCTTTCATTAGGGTGTAGTGCTGTGCTTCTGAAATATTTAAGTTGGACAACATGGCGGCGGCATCGCTTTCCGCATTCCAGCCGTTCATTTCTTCGTATTTGATTTGAAGTTCCCCTACTCGATTGCTGTCTGTTTCGGAAAAATCAGCTTTAGCATAGAGATCGTCCATTTCCTTTTTGATGGCATAAAGCAGTTTGTTTCCTCTTATAACGGTTTCCAAAACAGGAAAGTTATCACAGGCAAAGTGATTTTGCTCCAATACCGACATACGCTTCCCAGGTTCAAGGTGAACGTGTCCAGAGTTGGGCTCCATCTCGCCTGTAATCACTTTTAGAAAAGTGGATTTACCAGCACCATTAGCACCAATGATACCATAGCAATTGCCGTGATTAAACGAAGTGTTCACTTCGTCAAATAGCACTCGTTTGCCAAATTGAACTGAAAGATTCGATACCGATAGCATAGATTAATTTTTTGCAAAAATAGAAAAGCCCGCAGAAATACTGCGAGCTTTTTACATATGATTATGTTTGTTTTAGTTACCCTTCTTATAGTCCGCTAAAAATTTGGCCAAACCTATATCGGTTAACGGGTGTTTTGCCAAACCGGTAATAACACTCAAAGGGCCTGTCATAACATCGGCACCGATATGTGCGCAGTCAATAACGTGCATGGTGTGACGGATTGAAGCAGCTAAAATTTCAGTTTTGAATACATAATTGTCATATACATTTCTAATATCCTCGATCAGCTGAAGTCCATCTGTAGACACGTCGTCCAAACGACCGATAAAGGGCGACACATATGTTGCACCTGCTTTTGCTGCTAGCAAAGCTTGACCTGTTGAAAACACAAGCGTACAATTTGTTTTAATGCCTTTGTCAGCAAAATACTTGATGGCCTTAATTCCTTCAAGAGTCATGGGTATTTTAACTACAATTTGTGGATGAAGCGCAGCAAGAGCTTTCCCTTCTGATATCATGCCCTCAAAGTCAGTAGCGATCACTTCAGCAGAAACATCCCCTTCTACGATTTTACAAATGGCTTTGTAATGGGCTATGATATTCTCTTGACCCGTAATTCCCTCTTTGGCCATCAGAGATGGATTGGTTGTTACCCCATCTAAAATTCCAAGGGATTGGGCTTCTTTGATATGATCTAAATTGGCAGTATCAATAAAAAATTTCATGTGTTTAATTTAAGTTATAAAAGGATGCTATTAGATTTTCATAAGCCCGTTGCGGCAACAAAAACTTAATTATTGGTGAAAGTACTTCTAAAAATGGACCTACGCTGTAATGCGGTTTTAATTTCTTGTTATTTATGAGTTTTTCAACTCTTTTGGCCACACAAATTGGAGGAAGCCCTTTATTGACATGGGTATCCATTTCTGCCAGTGACGCCTTGTATTGCTTGTAATAAGTGGAATTCTCAGCGAGCGGTGCGTAATAACGGTTTTCCGAAATAGCAGTTTTAATGGAGCCAGGAGACAACACGGTACACTGGATGGGGGTATGACGCAACTCAAGTCTTAAGCTTTCACTAACGCGAATCAGTGCTGCTTTGGAGGCCGCATAAATACTCCTAAAAGGCAAACCATTGTCGCCAGCCAGAGAAGCCATATTAATAATCGTGCCTGATTGTTGCTTGTGCATGATCGCTAATGCGTGCTGAATAACGCGAATAGGCCCGTTCAAATTGGTGTTCATTAGGCTATCAACCGCTTTTAAATCCATTTCTTCCAAAGGACCAGCCATTCCCATACCGGCATTGTTTACCAGTACGTCTATGCGCGCATACGCTGCTATTACAGCAACTATACCTTCTTTTACAGAAGTGTTGTCTAACACATCCATGGCTATTAAGGGAAAAGGGTGATTGGGGTACTTATCTGGATTTCTACTGGTTCCGACAACCTGATATTGCAGTGAAGATAGGTGTTGGCCTATGGAAAGACCTATTCCTGAAGAAGCACCTGTGATAAGAACAACGCGTGAATTTTCCATAAAAAAAAGGCAGGCTACCTACAGCACACCGCTACGACCGCTTACCCTTGCTGCGTTTCCGCCCTGGGGGGATTCAGCAGGAGCTGGTTGTGTAGAACCTGCCCAATGCAAATATACGGGCTTTGAGTATTGTATTAGAGACAATATTCATATTTTTAAACAATATATTTGTCCAATGAAACTTCGCGTGTCTACCTATCTGACCCTTGTCTTACTCGTACTTTTGGCTTGTTCATCGAAACAGTCGTTGCGTTACAAAATAACTACAACCTCTAGTACTAAAAATCCAACCGTTGCAGATACCATATTTTTATCAATAAAACCAACCGTTGAAAATCAGTCATACAGCTTTTATTTTGAGGATGAAGCCCTACAGGAACCCTATATAATTCCTTCAAAAACTGGAGGGCAAACGGTAAAAGCCATTGTTGAAACCGCTGATGGTACTAAAGAATTAACCAAAAATCTTCGCATTTTTGCGCCCAACAAACCAAAAGTATGCGGCTACGAGCTCATCAAAAGCTACCCGCATGACATCAACGCTTACACTCAGGGCTTGGAGTTTGTCAATGACACCTTATTTGAAAGCACCGGGCAGTATGGCAATTCGTCGTTGCGGAAGGTAAATTATAATACAGGGGAAGTCATTCAAAAATTGCCGATAGACAAGGCGTATTTCGCAGAAGGGATCACCTATTCCGATGGAAAAATCGTTCAACTAACCTATAAAAAGAAAGTAGGTTTTGTTTACAACCCCGATGATTTAACACTGGAAAAATCGTTTTCATACACCAAAAGCCCAGAAGGCTGGGGGTTGTGTAGCGATGGCACTTTTTTATACAAAACGGATGGCAGCCAAAAGCTTTGGAAGCTTGACCCTAACACATTTGAAGAGCTATCTAGTGTAGATATCGTCACGCACAACACCTTCCTCACTAAAGTCAACGAGCTTGAATATGTGAACGGAAAGATTTATGCAAACACCTATCAGTTTAACAAAGATGTGGTTGTGATTTTTGATGCCACTACTGGCATTGTATCGGGCGTTGTTGATTTTTCTGGACTTAAGAAACAGGTAACACAACACAATCAATTGGACGTATTTAATGGGATTGCTTATCACCCAGAACGCAAGACTTTTTTTGTGACAGGAAAATATTGGGACAAACTGTTTGAAGTAAAAATAATTGAGAAATAAAACCCATTCTTTATTGCGCAACGCTGTCCTACTATTTGGAATAGCGCTATTGGCCTCTTTGTACAGCAGCTGCCGAAAAGACTTTGATTTTAGACAGGTGCAGAGCACTGAGTTGCGCTTTAGTCGAGATACCGTTTATTTGGATACGGTTTTCACCAACATCAGTTCAGCCACCTACACACTAAAGGTATACAACCAATCGGATGACCCTATTTCCATTCCATCCATTTACCTAGAAAATGGGGCGAAATCTAATTTTAGGCTTAATGTAGACGGCAGGGTCGGTAAATCTTTTGATGCAGTGGAACTGTTGCCAAATGACAGTATGTATGTATTTGTAGAAACCACAGCAGACATTCAACAACTAACAAGTAGCAACACTCAATTTTTATACGAAGATAAAATCCACTTTTCAGATGTTGGCGCAGTTACGCTAATGACCTTGGTACAAGATGCCGTTTTTCTATACCCGGAAAAAGATAGTCAAGGCATAAAAGAAAACATTCTCATCGGAGATACTGCTAACAATATTGCTGTTGAGGGCCGATACTTAAAGGATAACGAACTTATTTTTACAAACGAAAAGCCCTATGTAGTGTACGGCTATATGGGTGTACCGTCTGGTAAGACCGTGACTTTCGAGGCGGGTGCGCGTTTACATTTTTATAAAAACTCTGGAATTATTGTCGCAAATGATGCCACTATGATAGTCGATGGCACAGCAAGCAGTGACACAGAAAAACGCGAAGGTGAGGTAATTTTTGAAGGCGATAGACTTGAAGCGCTATATGATTATATTCCTGGTCAGTGGGGTGCCATTTGGCTAACAGCCGGAAGTACGCAGCATAAATTTAATCATGCAACAATTAAAAATGCAACGGTTGGCATATTGATGGATTATAATGACGAAACTAACAGCCCCACCCTAACATTAGAAAATACCCAAATTCACAACAGTTCTGCATTTAACCTTTGGGGAAAAACAGCATACATTTCGTCGGTAAACAGTGTTTTTGGAAATGCGGGACAATCCTCATTTGCGGGAACCATTGGGGGTAAGTATGATTTTAAGCACTGTACGTTTGCTAATTATTGGACCAAAGGTTTTAGAACAACTCCTGCAGTATTGCTTAACGATTATGCGCAATTGGCAGATGGTAGCAACTTTATAAAACCACTTAACGTAGCAACATTCGAAAACTGTATTATTGAGGGGAATAAATTGGTTGAGTTCTTTGTAGAGCAAGAAGGCAGCGATACGCTGAATTTTTATCTCGACCACACAGCCCTACAGTTTGAATCTTCAAATACAGCAATTTTCAACAATCCATTTTTTGACTGGGATGATAATAATTACTACAACCAAATTATCCGCAATGGAAATCCTGCTTTTGTAATCGCTGAAGACAACGATATGCGAATAACTCAACATAGTGATTTCCTTGCTAAAGGGGCTGCGAGCGTGGGTGCTAGTATTCCTATTGATTTGGCAGGAAATGTACGTACGTCACCACCCGATTTGGGTGCTTACCAGCATGTAATTATTGAAAACTAAGCGTTAAATAGCGGTCGGTGTGACATCATCTTGTGCACTTGTGCCGCAACACCTTTAATTACATTTTCGTTTTCAGGTTGTTGAATAACTTCGTCAATGAGCGAAACGACAGGCTCCATATCTTCGGCTCTTAATCCTCGGGTGGTTATGGCAGCAGTACCAAAACGTATTCCAGAAGTAACAAAAGGAGATTTGTCGTCAAAGGGAACCATGTTCTTGTTGGCCGTAATTTCAGCCTTGACAAGTGCTTCTTCAGCTTGTTTTCCAGAAATGCTTTTGTTGCGCAAATCAACCAACATCATGTGGTTATCCGTACCTCCAGAAATAAGGTGATATCCCCTTTCTACAAAAGCTTTGGCCATGGCTTGTGCATTTTCACGAACACCCAAAATATACTGTAGGAAATTATCCGTAAGTGCCTCACCAAAAGCAATGGCTTTTGCTCCAACAACATGTTCTAGCGGTCCACCTTGGTTTCCGGGGAAAACAGCCATGTCTAACAGTGAAGACATCATGCGTGGGTTTCCATTTTTGAATTTTAATCCAAATGGGTTTTCAAAGTCCTGCCCCATCATCATCAAACCACCACGTGGACCACGAAGAGTTTTGTGTGTTGTGGTTGTTACAACATGACAGTGTGGTAACGGATCGTTTAAGATGCCTTTGGCTATCAACCCAGACGGGTGTGATATGTCAGCCAAAAGAAAAGCACCAACGCTGTCAGCAATTTCCTTAAAGCGTTTAAAGTCAATATCTCTAGAATAGGCAGATGCACCCGCAATAATCATATTGGGTTTTTCTTTTACTGCAATTTCTTCAATTACGTCATAATCCAAACGACCTGTTTCCTTGTCTACGCCATAAAACACAGCATTGTATATACGTCCTGAAAAGTTTACCGGAGAACCGTGTGTGAGGTGTCCACCATGTGACAAATCAAAGCCCATGATTTTATCACCGGGTTTAATGAAGGCGTGGTAAACAGCTGTATTGGCCTGGGAACCCGAGTGTGGCTGCACATTGGCATAAGCAGCGCCAAATAAGGCTTTTGCTCTATCAATGGCGATGGTTTCTATTTCATCAACCACTTCACAGCCGCCGTAGTAACGTTTTCCGGGATAACCCTCGGCATATTTATTGGTGAGTATGGAGCCTGTGGCTTCCATAACTTGTGGACTGGTAAAGTTCTCAGATGCAATAAGTTCAATTCCACCTATTTGGCGTACGCACTCTGCCTCGATTAACTCAAAAATCTGTTCATCGCGTTGGATTTTCATAGCTTTAATTATAGGAGCAAAAATAACAATAGATGACGCAATTAACATTATAAAAAGTAGCATTTATTAAAAACAAATGAACATCATTATTATGTTATACTTTTGCAGCATGCATCAACAGGTAAACATAAAAAACAAACGCGCGCGTTTTGAGTATGAACTGATGAGTCAGTACACCGCTGGTATCGTACTAACAGGAACTGAGATCAAATCTATTCGTGCTGGTAATGCTTCTATTGCCGAAAGTTTCTGTAGCTTCAGTGAACAAGGCGAGTTGTTTCTTATCAATATGCACATAGAAGAATACAGCCACGGCGGGTACATAAATCATAAAACCAAAGGAGATCGGAAATTACTGCTGCAAAAAAAAGAAATCAAAAAGCTGCTCAAGGAAGTTCAAAACGTCGGACTAACTATCGTACCCTTACAGGTTTTTATAACTGACAAAGGTTGGGCGAAGGTACGCATTGCGCTTGCTAAAGGGAAGAAAATTTACGACAAGCGTGAAACCATCAAAGATAGGGAAAACAAACGCCAAATTGATCGCGTTAAAAAAGGTTTTCGTCGCTAGTTTTTATCTCCCAACAAGGGGACAAATCTAAAATCACCAAGTACCAATTGTTCAAAATCGGCATCCGAGGTACGATTAATTACCGTCATCTTTTGATTTGCTTGCCCAACAGGGATAACCATTTTTCCACCAACGGCAAGTTGGGCAAGCAAGTCTTCGGGTATATATGGCGCACCAGCGGTAACTATAATCCTGTCAAAAGGTGCTTTTTCAAGAAAGCCCTTATAACCGTCTCCAAAGATGAGTTTCTTGGCTTTAAACCCTAGTGCGGGAAGTCTTTTTAGGCTTGTGCGAAAGAGTTCATGCTGTCGCTCGATGGAATAAACCACCGCACCCATGTGACACAATACGGCGGTTTGATAACCTGAGCCTGTGCCAATCTCCAAGACTTTAGTGCCTGGCGTAACCATAAGTTGCTGACTTTGAAAGGCTACAGTATAGGGCTGTGATATGGTCTGATCTGCACCTATAGGAAATGCCTTGTCTTGATAGGCGTGATCTTCAAAACTACTGTCCATAAACAAGTGGCGGGGTATGGCGGCAATGGCTTTTAAAACAGCTTTGTCGTTGATTCCTTTCTCTTTTAATAATTCAACCAACTGACGACGTCTTCCTTGGTGTTTGGTCGTATCTTCCCTCATATCTTCAAAAATACAAAATCATACGGCTGGGCACCGCCTAAACTTGTTACATTTGTAGCATGAGCAAAACACTAAAAGCAGGTGTGCTTGGGGCAGGGCACATAGGAAAGATACACCTTCGATTGTTGAACCAGTCTGCTAAATTTGATTTGGTTGGTTTTTACGACGCCAGTCCAAACGTTCGTGTAAAAATAATCTATGAATACGGATATAAAGCCTTTGATTCTGAGGAAGATCTGATTGCTGCTGTTGATGTAGTAGCTATCGTGACGCCTAACCTATACCACCACAAATTGGCAAAGAAAGCCATAGAAATGGGAAAGCATGTCTTCCTGGAAAAACCCATTACACAAACGGTTGAAGAAGCAAATGAACTCATTACACTTGCAAAAAAGCATCAGGTTTTTGGTCAAGTGGGGCATGTGGAGCGATTTAATCCTGCATTTTTAGCCGTAAAAGATTACATCAACAACAGCATGTTCATCGAAACCCACCGATTGGCTGAATTTAATCCAAGAGGCACCGATGTCCCGGTAGTATTGGATCTCATGATACACGATATCGACACCGTTTTGAGCTTGGTAGACTCAAAAGTGTCTGCTATTTCAGCCAGTGGCGTGGCCATCATCAGTGAAACGCCTGATATTGCAAATGCTAGAATTGAGTTTGAAAACGGTTGCGTAGCCAACCTTACAGCAAGTAGAATATCGCTAAAAAACATGCGCAAGGCGCGCTTTTTCCAAAAAGATGCCTATATCGTTGTAGATTATTTTAGTAAGAGTGCCGAAGTGCTTAAAATGGAAAATGCCCCCGAAAATGTTGGGGATTTTGACATGGTTTTGGAAAATGCACAAGGAAAAAGGAAGCGTGTCTTTTTTGACAATCCAAAAATACCAGAAGTAAACGCCATCTTAATGGAACTGGAATGTTTTGCCGATGCCATTACGAATAATACAGCAGTTATCGTGTCGCTCGAACAGGGTAAAAATGCCCTTGATGTAGCTTTACAAATAACAGCACTTGTAGAAAAGTCATCCACATGATTGTAGCTAACCTTAAGCAACTAAAAAAAGATCTGCCAGCAACGGTTACGGTTGTTGCGGTTTCCAAAACCAAACCTTCAGATGCAATTCGAGAAGCCTATAAAGCAGGACATGTAGATTTTGGAGAAAATAAAGTACA
>DCBE01000055.1:3290-30557 GCA_002313325.1 Flavobacteriaceae bacterium UBA1115 | reverse complement strand
TTTGGAGAAAATAAAGTACAAGAACTTTGCCTAAAACACGAAACACTTCCTGAGGATATTCGTTGGCATATGATTGGCCATCTTCAACGTAATAAGGTCAAATATATCGCGCCCTTTGTGCACCTAATTCATGGAGTCGACAGTGAGCGTCTGCTTCATGAAATCAACAAGCAAGGTGCCAAAAACGATCGTGTTATTGATGTGTTAATCCAAATTCATATTGCGATTGAGTCAACTAAGTTTGGCTTTTCGTATGAAGAAGCTGAGGCAGTCCTATCGAAAGCTAAGGAATTAGAACATGTGCGCATTACAGGTTTAATGGGCATGGCCAGTTACACTCATAATACAGTTCAACTCACAGCAGAATTCAGTGGGCTACAGGATTTCTACAATAGATTACAGCCAACAAATAATTGGTCTATCTTATCAATGGGCATGAGCAGTGACTACAAACTTGCTGTTGATGCTGGAAGTAATATGATACGTGTGGGTAGTTTAATTTTTGGAAGCAGAAACTAGAGGCTATGTACGCAGTTGTTGACGTCGAAACTACGGGGGGGAAATACAACGAAGAAGGCATAACAGAAATTGCCATCTATAAGTTTGATGGAAACGAAATTGTAGATCAGTTTATCAGTCTTGTCAATCCCGAACGACCCATTCAGCCATTTGTAGTGCAACTAACGGGCATCAACGAAAAAATGCTGCGAAATGCACCGAAATTCTACGAAATAGCAAAGCGCATTTTAGAAATAACAGAAGGCTGTACCCTGGTAGCACACAATGCTAGCTTTGACTACAGGATGCTTTTTACGGAGTTTAACAGGTTAGGCTTCCAATATGAACGTCCTACCCTATGCACGGTTTCTTTATCAAAAAAACTCATTCCAGAACAGGCTTCTTACAAATTAGGGAAACTGGTACGTGCTTTGGGCATTCCACTAAGCGACAGGCATCGTGCTGCTGGTGACGCGCGCGCTACGCTGAAATTATTGAAACTATTGCTAGATAAAGACAGCGAAAAAACTATTATTAAGGAAGTACTTCGCACCAAAGACCAAGACAAGGTAGCGCGTAAGTTTCAAGCCCTTATGGAGCAAGTCAAACCTGTTACAGGTGTTTATTATTTGCACAACCAAAAGGGGGATGTGATTTACATCGGCAAAAGCCTAAACATGCGAAAGCGTGTTAACCAGCACTTTACAGGTAAGAGCAGAAAGGCTTTAAAAATTCAGCTTGAAACACACAGCATCAGCACGGAAGAAACGGGAAGTGAACTGATAGCGTTATTGAAAGAAATAGATGAAATACAGTTGCACAAACCCAAACACAACAGGGTACATAAAAATGACCGCATTCGTTTTGGATTGCAAGAAGGCGTGAGCAGCACTGGTTATCGTTTTTTACGCATCGTTCATGCAGCGGATAGCACAAACTACATTACAACCTTTAAAAACTTAAGCAATGCAAGAAAAACACTCTATTTCTTTGCACACAAATACACCCTCTGCTTAAAATATGTTGGACTGGAGTCGCGCAAGGAAGCCTGCTCAGATGTTGAAATCAACAAATGTTTGGGCGCCTGTACCGAAAAAGAGACCGAAGAACGCTATAATGAACGCGTGCAGCAATGTGTAGACGAATTGCGTTTTTCTTCACCTAATTTATTAATAGTCGATAAGGGTCGTAGTCATGACGAGCGAAGTATTATACTTATACAAAATACTGAATATAAAGGTTTTGGATATGCTAATTTAAATTATCAGATTAATAATTTGGATATGGTAAAAGCCATCATCACACCCATGAAAAATTCACGTGCTGCCCGTCATATCCTCCGATCGTTTATAAGAAAAAACAAAGTGAAACAAGTGATTGATTTAAATGAAAAAGCATAAGCTTATTGTTATTTCGGGACCTACAGCGGTGGGCAAAACTTCGTTTGCTGTTGCACTTGCCAAGCTATTAAAGTGTCCCATATTGTCCAGCGATGCAAGACAGTTTTACAAAGAAATGTGCATTGGCACTGCCGTACCATCAAAAGCGGAACAACAAGGCGTTAGGCATGATTTTATTCAACATTTAAGCATTCACGACTCCTACAGTCTTGGAGATTTTGAAAAAGATGCCTTAGCACTGCTTGACGAACACTTTGCGAAGCATTCTGTTGTGATTATGGTTGGCGGCTCAAACCTGTTCAACGAAGCCGTAGTGCATGGATTAGATACATTTCCAAAAGTTTCGGAAAAGACCAAAGAATATTGGCAGTCACAGTATGAGAAAAAAGGCCTAACGTATTTACAGCAAGAACTTCAAAAATTAGATCCCAATTATTTTCAAACTGTTGACAAATACAATCACGTGCGGTTGTTGCGTGCATTGCACATATGTACCGCTGCTGGCAAGCCTTACTCATCTTTTTTGGGTCAAAACAGAAAACAGCGAGACTTTAATGCCATAAGCATTGAGATTTGCATGCTCAGAGAGCAATTATATGACAACATCAATAGGCGCGTTGACAGCATGATGGAAAAGGGGTTGCTAGCTGAGGCCAAAGTGCTTTATCCACACAAACACCTCAACGCGTTGCAAACCGTGGGCTACAGAGCATTATTTCGCTATTTTGAAGGTGAGAAAAGCATAGAGGATGCAGTGGCAGATATTAAAACCAACACCAGACGTTTTGCAAAACGACAACTGACATGGCTTAGAAATCATCCCTGCGTACACAAACTTCCTTATGATACAGCGGTAAATACAGCTTTAATTAAACAACTAGGACTGGAAATATAGGTCGAGGTTATGTTGCATCCTATTCGCAACGTCTGACAAATCAGCTTTTACAAATTTCTTCCCTGTTATATGCTCGTACAACTCAATATAACGTTCTGAAACGCTTGCATTGTAGTCGTCTGACATGTCAGGAAGTACTTGTCCTTCAAGCCCCTGAAAACCATGCTCAATAAGCCAACGACGCACAAACTCTTTCGAAAGTTGTCGCTGTGGTGCTCCTTCAGACTGACGTGTTTCATAGCCATCTGCGTGGAAGTAACGAGACGAGTCTGGTGTGTGAATTTCATCAATCAACACTATGTTGCCGTTCGTATCTTTACCAAACTCATATTTAGTATCCACCAAAATCAAACCTTGTTTGGCAGCCATTTCGGTACCGCGCTTAAACAATGCCTTGGTGTAAGCCGCCAGATGGTCGTATTCTTCAGAAGTAATAATAGTTCGAGAAATTAATTCTTCGGGGGTAATATCTTCATCGTGATCGCCTTGCACAGCTTTGGTGGCTGGTGTGATTATGGGTTCTGGAAACGCATCGTTTTCTCGCATACCTTCTGGCATGGTTGCACCGCACAACAATCGTTTTCCTAAAGCGTATTCACGAGCGGCATGACCTGCTAGGTATCCTCTAATTACCATTTCAACTTTAAGTGGCGTGCATGCCTTACCAACGGCAATGTTGGGATCGGGCAATGCTTCTAACCAGTTGGGTACGATATCAGCTGTAGCCTCAAGCATATGGGCTGCAATTTGATTTAAAATTTGCCCTTTATACGGAATTCCCTTTGGCATCACCACATCAAAAGCAGAAAGACGGTCAGTAGCTACCATAACCAAGTTATCATTTTCCAAATGATAAACATCTCTTACTTTTCCGTTGTATTTGCTTTTACAACCTTTCAGTTGCAAGTCAGACTGCATGATGGTTTGCATGGACATTAGTTGTGATGCTCTGTTTGTTTATAGGCCTCAATAACTTGCTTTACTAATCTGTGACGGATAACGTCTTTGTCGTCTAGGTAAATCATGCCTATTCCTTTGAGATTTCCAAGAACCAATATAGCTTCGTTCAGTCCTGAAATGACACGTCTCGGCAAATCAATTTGACCCGGATCGCCGGTTATCATGAATTTGGCATTCTTACCCATACGTGTCAAAAACATCTTCATCTGATTGTGGGTGGTATTTTGTGCTTCATCGAGGATAACAAAAGCATTATCAAGTGTTCTCCCTCGCATAAATGCCATGGGTGCTATCTGAATAATCCCGTTTTCAATATAGTGGTCTAACTTTTCAGCAGGAATCATATCCCGTAGGGCATCATACAACGGCTGCATATAGGGATCTAGTTTTTCTTTTAAGTCACCAGGTAAGAAACCGAGGTTTTCACCAGCTTCAACAGCGGGTCGGGTAAGGATAATACGCTTAACCTGTTTATTTTTAAGTGCCTTTACGGCCAGTGCCACGCCTGTGTAAGTCTTACCGGTTCCAGCAGGGCCAACAGCAAAAACCATATCGTTTTTAGACATGGCAGTAACCAATTTTGCTTGGTTGAGGGTTTTGGCTTTGATGATTTTACCACCCACTCCGTGTAAAATTACTTTATTGTCTGCTGGGTCCAAACCAAAGATATCATCTTCTTTGCTTTGAAGGATATTGAGAACCATATAATCGTCGAGGGTGTTGTATTTCCCGTAGTGCATCACCAACCTGTCTACTTGCTTCTCAAAGTGTTCTAACAACTCCTCTTCACCAAAGGCTGTAATTTTATTACCGCGCACAACAATTTTAATTTTGGGGAAGTACTTCTTTAATAGGGCAACATTTTTGTTGCTTTTTCCGCCATAGAACTCCGTTGGATTAACTTCGGCGAGTTCGATTGTAATTTCGTTCAAATGCGTCTTTTTAATAATTAAACCACGTGGGTTTCTTTTTTGGTAACTTTGTAATCAAAATTAAGCAATTTTTAGATTGCATAATTAAGATAAGGTTATTAAAATGCCACTGATTACGCTAACTACCGATTTTGGTCTTCAAGATGCATATGTATCATCCCTAAAAGCACAACTTTACAAGCAGTTGGAGACACCAGAAATTGTAGACGTATCCCATCTTATTGATCCTTTCCATATCATACAAGCCGCCTATGTATTGGGTTCTGTTTACCGTAGTTTTCCACAAGGCAGCATTCACTTTGTAGGCATAAATTTCAACCAAACCCCCGAGCAAGCGTTAATAGTAGCCGAACTAAACGATCATTTTTTTGTTTGCGCAGACAATGGCTTCTTGTCTTTATTAGAACCTGAACTAAAACCTACAAAAGCTGTTGCGCTTAAAACTGCTGCCACTACCAACTATGCGCGTAGCGTAGACGCCATAGCCCATATCCATCGCGGTGGTGCCCTTAGTGTTTTAGGCACACCCATAAGCACGCTGAAGCAACTCACACAGCACATTCCATCTGTACACCCACAGGGCAACGAAATACAGGGTCATGTGTTGCATATCGACAGGTTTGGGAATATAGTTACCAACATTACCAAGCAGCTGTTTAAAAAGGTTGGAAGAAATCGTCCGTTTGTCATCCATGCGCGAAACCACAACTTTAAAGAAATCTTTAATGATTACCACGAGGCCATTCGCTACGATAGACCTAAAGCACAGCGAGAGGAGGTAGGTAAAAAACTGGCGCTTTTCAATTCACAAGGGCATCTGGAACTTGCCGTATTTAAGGGAAGTCCAAACTATGGGGGCGGTGCAAGCACGCTTTTTGGCCTTTCATACCTTGACCCTATACGTGTTGCGTTCATAAATGATGCCTAGCTGTTGATAAATTTGTTTTAGGAAAGCCTGCTTAAACAATATATTTGTAAGCAAACAAGCTAGAACATGAATTTCATTGTATCAAGTACACAACTGCAACGCCAACTCCAAACCCTCAGTGGTGTTTTAAATACAAGTAATACACTGCCAATCTTGGATCACGTGCTGTTTGAATTGACACCCCAACAACTTAAAATTACAGCAACTGATCTCGAAACTACCATCAGCTCTGGGATACAGGTAGAATCTAATAGCGAGGGAAAATTAGCTGTTCCCGCAAGACTGCTGCTCGAAACCGTAAAAACATTTCCAGAACAACCCTTAACGTTTTCACAAGCAGACAACAATACACTTGAAATCAGCTCTGAACAAGGGAAATATGCACTTGCCTATGCCAATGCTGACGAATACCCACAAGCCTCTGAGGTTGTGGGCGCTTCAAGCCTGAGCATACAGGGCGACAACCTAGCAACAGCCATCAACAACACCATTTTTGCCAGTGGAAATGATGACTTGCGTCCCGTTATGAGCGGTGTGTTTTTCCAGCTTTCTTCTAGTGGTATGACCTTTGTTGCCACAGATGCGCACAAATTGGTGAAGTATGAAAGAACAGACTTGGTTGCACCTGAAACAGCAGAGTTTATCATGCCCAAAAAACCTTTGAACTTGCTCAAATCAGTTCTTGTTGGAAGTGAGGAAGAAGTGACAATTCATTACAACAATAGTAATGTTCAGTTTTCTTTTGAGGACACCAAAGTAATATGCAGGCTAATTGATGGAAAATACCCAAATTACGAAGCGGTTATCCCAAAAGAAAACCCCAATGTGATGAGCATCAATCGCGTACAGCTTTTAAACACTGTCAAGAGGGTAAGCATCTTCTCAAACAAAACAACACATCAAATACGTTTGCGCATCGCTGGTGCAGAGCTTCACATTTCTGCTGAAGATATTGACTACAGCAACAAAGCCGAAGAACGCCTAAACTGTTCTTTCCAAGGCGATGATATGCAAATAGGCTTTAACGCACGTTTTCTAACCGAAATGTTGAGCAACCTGAGTTCAGATGAAATTCAATTAGAACTCTCCCTACCAAATAGAGCAGGTATCATTACACCCATAGATGGATTGGATGAAGGCGAACAAGTCACCATGCTGGTCATGCCGGTAATGTTAAATAACTAATTACAGCATATAGTCCGTAGAGATAAAGTTAGATTTATGTGAATCTAACAATTCCCTTAAAATTTCCTTATTGCTTTCTGTTTCTTTAGTAGCCACAAAAGTCCTGATGGAGAAAGAACGCAAAGCATCCCGTACACTAAGTGTACTCACAGCAGAATCTTTTCGCCCGGTGAAGGGGTATACATCTGGTCCTCTTTGACATGAGCTATTTAGGTTCACTCGACACACAAGGTTGGCCAAAGTATCAATTAGTGGTCCTAGTTTATCTACGTTCTTACCAAACAAACTCACTTGCTGTCCGTATGAAGAAGCAGCCATATCGTCCAAAGGTGTGTCGATGTCTGTAAACGACATCACTGGGATTACGGGTCCGAATTGCTCTTCTTCATACACGCGCATGTCACGCGACACAGGATAGAGAACTGCTGGGAAAATAAAGTTTTCTGTACGCTCACCACCTCTTGAATTAAGCACCTTAGCACCTTTTTCTGTGGCATCGTCTATCAATTCTTGTATATAGGCAGGCTTGCTGGGCTCTGGCAATGGCGTAAGCAGTGTATTGTCCCACGGCATACCCACTTTTAGCGCATCAACTGCTGCAACAAACTTAGACAAGAAAGCTTCTTTAATAGACTCGTGTACATACAAAACCTTTAAGGCTGTACAGCGCTGACCGTTAAAAGACAAGGTTCCCGCCACACACTCTTGAACTGTTTTTTCCAAGTCTGCATCTGGCAAAATGATAGCTGGATTTTTTGCTTCCAGGCCTAACACCAATCGCAACCTACTTTTCTTGGGATGTAAATCTTGCAATGACATGGCAGAAGAACTGTGACCAATAAGTGCAAGCACATCTATTTGCCCCGTTTTCATAATGGGTGTGGCTATGGTTCTTCCACGACCAAATACAATATTCACTACTCCAAGAGGAAAACTCTCTTTAAAAGCCTGTAGCAAGGGTGCAATTAGCAAAACCCCGTGCTTTGCAGGCTTAAAAATAGCGGTGTTCCCCATAATAACAGCAGGTATAAGCAGCGCAAAAGTTTCGTTCAATGGGTAGTTGTATGGGCCAAGGCACAATACAACACCAATGGGTCCACGACGAATGTGTGCAAAAACGCCACCGTGGTTGTGGAATTTAGCACTGTCGCGGTCTATGTATTTGTATTCATTAATGGTGTCTACGATATAGTCAACCGTACGATCAAATTCTTTTTCAGAGTCTTGTAGGTTTTTGCCAATCTCCCACATCAATAGCTTTACCACCTTGTCGCGTTGTTGTTTCATAAGCGTAACAAAACGCTCCATACAAGCAATACGGTCTGCTACTTTCATGGTTGGCCATGCTCCTTTTCCTTTGTCAAAGGCATTTGAAGCAGCTTCAAGTGCTTTTATCGCATGCGCCTCATCCATATCCGGAACAGAACCCAGATGCGTTGGCGCAAGAGCACCATCGGAATTAGGGGTATGAACGGATGAGTAAACATCCGCTTTTGGACCGTCCCAAAGGGTGATTTCTCCATTAATTAAAAAACTGTTGTGATGTAAGGGGGCATCAATAGCAAATTGAGCTGGTATATTCATAATTTTTCTGTCAAAGCACTACAAAACTAAATCAAAAATTGAAATAAGTCGGGCTTATTATTTAAATAATCACCAAAAAAACCTTTTTCTTTCATTCGATTTAATAATGGCTTGAAGTCGTCTACTGATTTTATCTGAATTCCCACCACGGCTGGGCCTTGTGAGCGGGAGCTTTTTTTGGAGTATTCAAAAAAGGTAATATCGTCTGTTGGACCTAAAATATTTTGAACAAACTCCTTAAGTGCACCTGCACGCTGTGGAAAGCGTACAACAAAGTAATGCAACAGCTTATTGAAGAGCAAGGCGCGTTCTTTAATTTCTGCCATGCGTGTAATATCATTATTACCGCCACAAACCAAACAAACTACGTTTTTACCCTTAATCTCTGCCGACAATTGAGAGAGCGCTGATACCGACATGGCGCCTGCTGGCTCAACCACAACAGCATCATAAGTGTACATATTCAATATATTTTGACAAATTTCTCCTTCGTCGACCAAAAGCAAATCTTCTAAATACTGCGTGCAATAATCAAAGCCGTATTCGCCAATAGTTTTAACAGCGGCACCATCTACAAAAACATCAATACTGTCTAGTCGAATGCGCTTCTTTTGCTGTAAAGACTGGTACATACTGGGCGCCCCTTTTGGTTCAATACCTATAAACTTGGTTTGAGGTGATTTTTGCTTAAAAACACTGATGATACCGGAAATCAGTCCCCCACCGCCAACGGGCACTATTATATAATCTATGGGCTCTGTTGCCTGCGCAATAATTTCCAATGCCATGGTCGCCTGACCTGCGATAACATCTGGATCATCAAACGGGTGGATAAATATTTTTCCTGTTTCAGCAACATATTCCATGGCCGCCTCATAACAATCGTCATAGGTATCCCCAACCAATTTGATAGTCACCTTATCGCCACCAAACATGGCAACTTGCGAAACCTTTTGTTGAGGTGTGGGCGAGGGCATAAAAATAGTACCATGAATATCGTGATGACTACAGGCATACGCAACGCCTTGGGCATGATTACCTGCACTTGAGCAAACAACACCTTTTTCACGTGCTGCTTTATCTAAAAGCGAAATCTTATTATACGCCCCTCGGATCTTAAAAGACCTTACGGGCTGTAAGTCCTCACGCTTGACCAAAATAGTGGCATCATACAAGTCACTCAACCGTTTGTTGTGCTCCAAAGGGGTTGGAACAGCAGCTTGGCCTACCCTTTTGGCCGCAGACTCAATAGTAGATAAATTTAATAATGGTCTCACTACACGATGCATTTCATGGCCGTCATGGACGCGCGAAGTGTCTTCCCAATTTTTTCTACGGGGTGATTTCTAATGGCATCGTTAACGGCAATCAACTTTTTGTTGTCAACAAAATTGGTGTCTTGGGAGAAAGTTGTACCAATTACAGACGTATCAATACCTTCCATAAATGAAGTCAATAAAGGCTTACATGCATGGTCGAACAAATAACATCCGTATTCCGCCGTGTCAGAAATCACACGATTCATTTCGTGTAATTTTTTACGTGCAATGGTGTTGGCGATTAAAGGTGTTTCGTGTAGTGACTCATAATAAGCAGATGCATCCTTAATTCCTGCAGCTACCATAGTATCAAATGCCAATTCCACGCCAGCGCGTACAAACGCTACCATTAAGGTTCCGCGATCGAAAAATGTTTGCTCATCAATCGCGTCGGTAGTAGGTGCCGTTTTTTCAAAAGCTGTTTCAGCGGTAGCTGCACGCCACTCGAGTAAGTTTTTATCATCGTTAGCCCAGTCTTCCATCATGGTTGAAGAAAAGTGACCAGACATGATATCATCCATATGCTTTTGGAACAATGGCGTCATGATTTCTTTAAGCTCTTCTGAAAGTTCAAAAGCTTTGATTTTTGCAGGGTTGGACAAACGATCCATCATGTTGGTAACACCACCGTGCTTTAATGCCTCTGTAATAGTTTCCCATCCGTATTGAATCAATTTAGAAGCGTAGGCGGCATCAATTCCTTCAGCTACCATTTTATCAAAACACAAAATAGACCCTGTTTGCAACACACCACATAAAATTGTTTGTTCGCCCATCAAATCTGATTTTACTTCTGCGATAAATGAAGATTGCAGTACTCCTGCACGGTCACCACCAGTACCAACACAATAGGCTTTAGCTTGTTCCCAACCTTTCCCTTGCGGGTCGTTATCGGAGTGTACAGCAATAAGCGTTGGCACACCAAATCCACGAAGATATTCTTCGCGCACTTCAGAACCTGGGCTTTTAGGAGCAACCATAATTACCGTTAGATCATCTCTAAATTTTGTTCCTTCTTCAACAATATTAAATCCGTGAGAGTAAGAGAATGTAGCGCCTTTTTTCATCAAGGGCATAACAGCCTCCACAACAGATGTGTGATTTTTATCTGGCGTAAGGTTGATAACCAAATCTGCCGTTGGAATCATTTCATCATAGGAACCCACATCAAAGTTGTTTGACGTAGCATTTTGATAAGAAGCGCGCTTTTGCTCGATAGCACCACTGCGCAACGCATAGGCAACATTAAGACCAGAATCACGCATGTTTAATCCTTGATTTAACCCTTGAGAACCACAGCCAATAATTACAATCTTATTGTCTTTGAGTGCTGAAATACTATCGGCAAACTCATCTGCATCCATAAAGCGGCACAGTGCCAATTGGTGTAGTTGATTTCTTAGCGGTAATGTATTGAAATAGTTACTCATCTCTTTGGTTTTAATCATTTAGTTTGTTTAATAGTGCTTTAATGTTCATCGGGGATTTGGTCACCGAAATACGGCCAGAGCGCACAAATTGTAATAGCCCATAGGGTGCCAAATCGTCGTAAAGTTGCTCTGTTTCGTGTCGAAATCCTGTTTTTTCAATTACAAAAAATGCGGTGTTTACCGTCACTATATTAGCGTGGCTTTTCTTGATGATATTTTGAATATGTCGTTCCTCAAAAAGCGATTTTGAAGCCACCTTATAAAGTGCGGATTCTTGAAAAATAGTTTCTTCGTCGGTGTGGTAAAACGCTTTGATTACCTCAACTTGCTTTTCAATTTGACCCACAACTTTTTTTACCGCCTCTTCCTTCATACCTACCACGATAACAAAGCGCGATACATCGTCTATTTCTGAAGCGGAAGAAGTGATACTGATAATATTAATGTGACGGCGTTGAAAAATAGCAGAAACACGGTTGAGTAGCCCAACGCTGTTTTCCGTATAAATCGATATGGTGTAATTTGTTTCCATATTATGACAATCTTATTTCAGAAACCGAAGCACCTGAAGGTATCATCGGGAATACATTATCTTCTTTTTCAACACAGACTTCGAGGAAATAGGGCTTATCGGAAGCCATCATTTCATCAACGGCTTTTCCTAATGCATCTCTTTTGGTAACACGCTTGGCATCGATAAAATAACCTTCAGCGATTTTAACAAAGTCTGGGTTAACCATTTCAGTAGAAGCATATCGCTTATCAAAAAACAACTGTTGCCATTGACGAACCATACCAAGAAAATCGTTGTTGAGCACTACTACCTTAACAGCTGCTTGCGTTTGGAAAATCGTACCCAGTTCTTGGATGGTCATCTGAAATCCGCCATCGCCAATAATGGCAACTACCTCCCTGTTTGGGGCACCCATTTTAGCACCCAAAGCGGCTGGTAAGGCAAACCCCATAGTACCTAAACCACCTGATGTAATTTTACTTTTTGAATGGTTAAATGTTGCGTATCGGCAAGCTATCATTTGATGCTGACCTACATCAGAAACCACAACGGCATCGCTGTTAGAAGCCCGGTTAATTTCTTTCAGCACCTCCGCCATGCTCAAACCTTCTTTGGTTGGGTTTAAGTCTTTATTGATCACGGTATCAAATTCGATTTTATCGTGAGCCTTAAACTTTCCAAACCATTCGGTGTAGGGCTTAGAAGCTATTTTTTGGGTTAGCATTGGCAAGGTCTGCTTAACATCTCCAAGAACGGCCACATCTGCGGCAACATTTTTGTTCACCTCAGCTGGGTCAATCTCCAAATGAACAACCTTAGCCTGCTTGGCATAGCCATCTAACCTACCCGTTACTCGGTCGTCGAAACGCATTCCAATGGCAATAAGCACATCGCATTCGTTTGTCAGTACATTGGGTCCATAGTTGCCGTGCATGCCTACCATACCCACATTTAAAGGGTGTGAAGTTGGCAAAGCCGATACACCAAGTATGGTCCAAGCAGCAGGTATATTGGCTTTTTCAACAAATGCCTTAAATTCTTCTTCTGCTTTACCGAGAATAACCCCCTGACCCCAAACAATCAAAGGCTTTTCAGCATTCAAAATTATGGCTGCAGCAGCGTCAACTTCGGATGGGTTCACAACTGGAATTGGATTGTAGCTGCGAATAGACACACATGGTTTGTATTCAAAATCAGCAGTGGCAAATTGGGCATCCTTAGTAATGTCAATAAGCACTGGCCCTGGACGACCCGAACGCGCAATGTAAAATGCCTTGGCCATGATTTCGGGAATTTCTTTTACGTCTGTAATCTGATAATTCCATTTGGTAACTGGAGTTGAAATACCAATGATATCGGTTTCTTGAAAGGCATCTGACCCCAATAAGTGCGAAGGCACCTGACCTGTTATGCATACCATCGGAGTTGAATCAATCATGGCATCTGCAATACCTGTAACCAAGTTAGTTGCACCGGGACCTGACGTTGCTACACAGACACCCACTTTTCCCGAAACACGGGCAAAACCTTGTGCTGCGTGTGTTGCACCCTGCTCGTGTCGTGTAAGCACGTGTTGCAGTTTGTCTTGAAACTTGTAGAGTTCGTCATAAAAGGGCATAATAGCACCACCTGGGTATCCGTAAATAAGACCAACGCCTTCTGCTAATAAGCAGTAAATTAGTGCTTCTGAACCCGAAATGTTTTCTTTTTTCATCCTCCGTTATTCATCTGTCACACAACCTTCAGAAGCAGAAGCAACCAAGCTTGCGTATTTATATAAAACGCCTTTACTAACTTTCAAATCTGGCGCAACCCATGCGTCACGACGCTTATTAAGTTCCGCTTCACTAAGCTTAACATGCAATTCATTTGATTGGGAGTCAATGCGGATGATGTCCCCGTTTTGAACAAGCCCTACCGTGCCACCCAATTGTGCCTCGGGTGTGATGTGTCCTACAACAAATCCGTGCGTGCCTCCAGAAAAACGACCGTCTGTAATGAGTGCCACATCCTTACCCAAACCTGCACCCATGATGGCAGCAGTGGGTTTAAGCATTTCTGGCATTCCGGGACCCCCTTTAGGACCTTCATAGCGAATAACTACAACCTCGCCTTTATTCACTTCTCCAGACTTGATACCCGCATTGGCAGCAAATTCTCCATCATAAACACGGGCTGGACCTTCGAAATACAAACCTTCTTTGCCGGTAATTTTGGCAACAGAACCTTCCGATGCTAGGTTACCAAACAAGATACGTATATGACCTGTTTCTTTTATGGGATTGTTCAAGGAACGAATCACCTTTTGTCCTTCTTGTAACGAAGGAACATTTGCCATGTTTTCGGCTAGTGTTTTTCCTGTTACTGTGATACAATCGCCATGGAGCATGTCGTGATCAAGCATAAACTTAATTACAGCTGGAACACCACCAACACGGTGCACATCTTCCATTAGGAATTTACCGCTTGGTTTAAGATCTGCCAAGAAGGGTGTGGTGTCACTAATACGTTGGAAATCATCTAGTGTAAAATCGACCTCTGCTGCCTTGGCTATTGCCAAAAAGTGCAACACTGCATTAGTCGACCCACCCAAAACAATAACCAATCGCATAGCATTTTCCAGTGATTTTTTAGTGACTATATCTTTAGGCTTAATGTCTTTTTCGATAAGCAAGCGCATGGCCTTACCAACAGCTACACATTCGAGGCTTTTTTCTTGACTAACCGCAGGGTTAGAAGAGTTATATGGCAACGAAAGCCCTAGTACCTCTATCGCCGAAGCCATGGTATTGGCCGTATACATTCCGCCACACGCACCTGCACCCGGACAGGCATTTTGTATCACTTCTTTGTATTCGGCTTCAGCTATCTTACCAGATACTTTTTCACCCCATGCTTCAAAAGCAGAGACGATATCTAATTTTTTTTCAGCAACATAACCCGAAGCTATGGTACCACCATACACCATTATACTTGGACGGTTGAGACGCAACATGGCCATGACAGAGCCAGGCATGTTTTTATCACAACCCACCACGGCCACCATGCCATCGTATGACATACCGCCCATAACCGTTTCCATAGAGTCGGCAATTAAATCTCTTGAAGGCAATGAAAAACGCATACCGGGCGTACCCATTGATATGCCATCGCTAACGCCAATGGTATTAAAAATAAGACCTACCAAATCGGCTTTTTGAGTGCCTTTTTTAATTTCAACGGCCAAATCATTTAGGTGCATATTACAGGGGTTACCCTCATATCCTGTGCTTGCTATTCCCACAAAAGGCTTATCAAAATCAGCGTCATTAAGACCAATAGCATGTAGCATGGCTTGGGCTGCAGGCTGACTAGAATCTTGTGTAACAGTTTTTGAATAGCGATTGTGTCCCATGGATCCTAATAGTTAGAAGGCGCTAAAATACAAAACAACAACCATATAGCTTGTTTGCAAATTTCGGCGTTTAAATCGAATAAAATGAAGGGTTTAAAATTGGGTTTGTTTTGAAGAATGTTAATTCAAATGTAGAAAAAGTAGGCGGCATAATAAATGAAAAGTATATTTTTACACATTCGCTAAAAAAAATAACGAAACATCACATATGATTAAGGATAACACATTGATACCAATAAAAAATAAGCAATCTGATTTTTTTAAAAATGGGGAAACCTTAGATATCAAGACACGAATAACTCATTTAAAAGCGCTAAAGCAAAGTGTTAAAGCGCATGAAACTGACATCAGTGCTGCATTAAAAAAAGATTTAGGTAAACCTGCTGCTGAAATATGGTTGGCTGAAGTCTATGTAGTACTCGATGAACTAAATTCCGTTTTCAAGAACCTGCAGTTTTGGGCAAAACCCAAACGCATTAAAGGAAAATGGTTAAATACCCCTAGCAAGGATTGGATCGTTCCAGAGCCCTATGGCGTTACGCTTCACATTGCACCCTGGAATTACCCCTTTCAATTGGCACTAAACTCTCTTATTGGAGCAGTGGCAGCTGGTAATACTGTTGTTCTAAAACCTTCAGAACACGCACCACATACCGCTGATGTAATTGAAAAAATCATCACAGCCGTTTTCCCTAAGGCATGGGTCACTGTAGTGCAAGGCGGTCCAGAAACAGCAGAAAATTTATTGCAATTACGATGGGATTATATCTTTTTTACGGGGGGCGTTCGCGTTGGAAAACTTGTAGCCCAAGCAGCAGCAGTACACCTCACCCCCACCACGCTCGAATTGGGTGGTAAAAACCCTTGTATTGTAGACCAAACCGCAAACATCAAGGTAAGTGCAAGACGTATTGCTTGGGGCAAATACATGAACTGTGGTCAAATATGCATGTCACCAGACTACTTGCTTGTTCACAAAAGCAAGTACGAAGAATTGCTCACAGGGCTTAAAAGTGAAATTGTGCGAATGTATGGCGACAATCCCAAAACATCGGAAGACTATGCGCGTTTGGTGCACGAAAAACACGCAACTGCCATGGTAAATCTACTAGAAGGGCAAGACATCCTCTACGGCGGAGAACACGATGTACAAAACCGCTATGTAGCACCTACGATAATTGCAGTTGACAATTTGGAAAATATAATCATGCAAGATGAAATTTTTGGACCTATCCTACCCATATTGAGCTATGAAAACGAAACTGAAATAGACCGCATCATACAGCATTACGACAAACCCCTATCGTTCTACGTATTCTCTGAACGTAAAAAGTGGGCAAATAAACTGATGAAAAAACACAGTTATGGCGGAGGAATGATCAACGATGTAATCATGTATTTCACCAACCAACGACTGCCATTTGGAGGCGTGGGCTACAGCGGTGTAGGCAGCTATCACGGCAAGTATTCTTTTGATGCGTTTACGCACCTAAAATCTTATGTGGCACGCCCCACTTGGTTTGATCCCATTCAGCGCTATGCGCCATATGGCAACTCATTTCCAGTACTGCAAAAAATACTGCGCCTTTTTAGCTAACCCAACCAAATGATAGCCAACGCCTGGGTGGATATGTACTTCAATGTTGATTTGTTGGGCATCTATGCCAAAAATTGACTACCAAAAATTTGGGTAAGCATACAAGCAGGTTTTTATGAAATTAAAAAAAATATTTGCGTTCTTTGCAATCATGGAACAACAAGATTATAGGGCAATTTGCGGGCAGTTTGCCACAGGTATTACGATAATCACCACCACACACAACGGCAAACCCTATGGCTTCACAGCAAATTCCTTTGCATCTGTTTCATTAGAGCCAGCGATTGTGTTGTTTTGTTTAAAAACCGCATCGGAAACCAATGCTGCTTTTCAAGCCAGCAAGACCTTTGCTGTCAATATCTTATCAGAAAAACAAGAGGCTGTTTCCAATGCCTTTGCCTCTTCCAAAAACAGTCAGGAAACACGCTTTGAGCAGGTCGAACTGCTGTCCAGTTCCGATCCCGTAATTAAAGGAGGGCTTGGTTATTTGATGGGTGATATTATCAACTTTAAGGAAGTCGGCGATCATATTGTCTATTACGGAAAGGTTATAGATGGAAAACGATTTGAAGGCAACCCCCTACTCTATGCCAAAGGTGGGTACCAACGGTTGGGGTGATTTACCCGCAGCTATCCCCTCTTTAAGCCAAGACAAATAAGTGGCCTTGTCGGTGTACTGAATAGGTGGATTTAAAATGGTTCCATCGGGTTGAAGCAACACATAATAGGGCTGCGAAACCGATTTGAAATTAATGGCCTGAAAGGCAGACCATTGTTGCCCTAACGTTTCCAACAGACGGCTGCTGCCATCGGCATAAGTAATTGTTTGCTGTTCGGGTTCGGGCAACGGTTTGCGATCATCAACATAAAGGGAAATCACCACTATCTCGTCACGTAACAACTTATAAACCTCTGGCTGGGTCCAAATGTTTTCTTCTACCTTTCGGCAATTTACACAGGCCCAACCCGTAAAATCCAGTAATATGGGCTTTTGCTGCTCAATGGCAACTGCCCTACCAATTTCGTAATCCTTATAGCAATCCAAATTTAGGGGACAGTCAGATTCCTTTGGGAAAACAGAATAAAATGCCGGTGGTGGAAAACCACTTAAGGCACGTAATGGCGTATGTTGATTGGGTATCAATCCTTGCGCCAAATACGTAACAAACAAGACCACCAAAACCCCCAAAACTTTTTGCTTAACTCCACTCTTTTTGGGCTTGGGATGCATAAATCCAAAACCACCAAACAAGTAAACAGCCCATAACAACAATATTAACATCCAGACTCCGATAAATAATTCTCTCGGAAGTATGCCCCAACCCTGTACCATATCGGCATTGGACAAAAACTTCAAGGCCAAGGCGAGTTCGACAAAACCAAGTGACACCTTCACATGTTGCAACCACCCGCCTGATTTGGGCAGTTTACTCAAGACATTTGGAAAGAAAGACAATACCCCAAAAGGCAATGCCAACGCCGTTCCAAAACCTACCATTCCAGCGGTTAGTTGCATGGCACCCCCATCAGCGGTTAGCGAACCCACAAGCAAGGAACCCAATATGGGCCCCGTACAAGAAAAGGAAACCACGGCAAGTGTCAATGCCATAAAAAAGATACCTAAATAAGACGAGCGTGTGGCAGCGGCATCTGATTTTGCAGACCATTTTCCAGGTAAGGTAAGGTCAAACAATCCAAAAAAGGAAAGCGAAAACAGCAAAAAAACCACAAAGAAAATCAAATTGAGCACTACATTGGTAGCGATGTTATTCAACACCTCTGGTCTCAGTTGGTCTAAAAAGTGAAAAGGGAAACTCAACAACGCATAAATCCCAACAATGGAAAAGGCATAAGAAAGCGAACGCCTAATACCCACCGCACGACTCACACTGCTTTTGGAGAAATAAGAAACCGTTAGCGGAATTAAGGGAAACACACAAGGTGTCAGTAGTGCAAGAAACCCACCCAAAAGACCCAAGACAAAAATACGCCGCCAAGATACGTTGAAATTGGGACCAGAAGCTTCCAGTAGTTCGGTGTTTTTAAGCTCTAATTTTAGATTATTGTCTGCTAACTGCACATCCGTCAGGTCGCGATTAACCGCATTAACCAAAGACCCATCAATGGGAATAGCCAAAGGCTGTTCTCTAAAGATGCAAAGTGTATCGTCACAGGCTTGATACTCGATACGTAATTCGATTGTAGTGTCTTCGGTAGATACCGACTGTACCCACATCAACTCAATCGTGTAATAGGCCAAATCCATTTCAAAAATAACATCATAGCCCGTTTTGGGTTTACTGCCCTTTAGAGAACCGATCGCTGTTGCGTTATTCCACAGCAATACAGTAGGCAAAGGACCTCCGTCTGGAAGGCTTACGTCATACAACTTCCAGCTTTCCTGAATGTTTGCTTTAAGGATTACATTATAGGTGTTGGTGTCGGTTTGTCGTGCTTGCGCACTCCATTTGACAGGATCTTGACCCCATGAGAAGCTTAGGCAACAAAAAAGAAATAGGAAATATCTCATAGTAGTTGAATTTGGAGCGTAGTTTTATTGGCTACGGCTTCAAATTTACGATTTATTCGTTTGCCAACTACCCAAACAATATCTTCTCCCGAACAAAGCAGCCATTGTTGTTTTTTGTCCAGCGCAGACATTTTTTCATCTTTAAAAAACTTTGCCACTTTTTTCTTGCCTGTCATCCCCGATGGATAAAATACATCGCCACTTCTCCAACGTCGCAAAATCAAAGGGAAATCCAATTTTTCCTTATCCAAAAAAGCACATTTAGACGTGGGTTGGGATGCGATAACATCCGCTGAAATCTTTAGTTTGATGGGGGTATCTATGCCCTCCTCAGGCACCAAAAAATAGTCTTGCTCAGTTGCAACAATTGCTACTGTGGGCGTCAAAATTAGATGATTGCGTTCGCGCGTTAAAATATATTTCTCGCCAGTGCATTTTTTTCCCGCATAGGTATCCAGCAGTTTTCTAACTTCTTTGACATCAAGGCCATAAGGCGCAAACAGATGGTGAAGCCAAAAGCTTTTTGGGTGTAATTCGTCAATAGACGAAAAAGGGATTTTTAAGGCTTCTCTTTGCTGCTTCCAATCCGCTTTAAGGTTTTGCAGTTGCAACTGTATACTTTCAAAGGCATCCCTCAAATGTTGCATGCTCGCAAGTGTATTGGCAGCTGCATCAGGTGACAACTCCGTAAAAGACGGCAGTACATTATGCCGAATCGCATTGCGTAAATATTGGGTAGAACTGTTAGAAATATCCTCGCGCCAATTTAGTTTTTGGGCTTTTGCATAAGCCAAAATTTCATCTTTTCGAAAGGGCAATAACGGACGCACCAAAAAACTCTTTTTACCGTGTATTCCTCCCAAACCTTCTAGGCCACTTCCTCTAATTAGGCGCATAAATAAGGTTTCCAATTGATCGTCTGCGTGGTGGGCTGTCAAGAGGGTGTCGTAGGCATTGCTTTCCAGCACTTCCCCAAACCAATGATAGCGTAAGTCACGTGCTTTTTCTTGAATACCCGATGCAGCGGAATCTATGGGTGCTTGTGTTACATGACAAGCTACATCAAGAGAAGCCGCCAAGTCACGAACCAACTGCTCATCGGCATCGCTATCCGCCCCACGTAAGGCATAATTCACGTGCGCAACGCCAAAATCAATTTGTAGTGTATGTAACAAATGTGCCAACACCACACTGTCCACACCCCCACTAACTCCTAGCAAAAAGCGATACTTTTTGGGTGTGCCCAAAAGGGAAACTATATGGTCGCTAAACTTTTGTACCATGGATATTGGAAATTGTTTGTTTGTCTGCCAAGACACGCTTAATGGCTTTGACCTTGAGCTGACATTCGTCGTATTCTTTTGATGGATCGGCAGCCGCAGTGAGTGCGCTCCCCACATGTGTGGACAGGTATTTTGAAGCCGCATCATAAACCAAACTGCGGATAACCACATTAAAATCAAAATCGCCATTTGGAGCAAAATAGCCCACTGCCCCACTATACAGACCACGTTGTCCATGTTCGTATTGATTTATAAGTTCCATGGCACGTTGCTTGGGTGCGCCTGTCATGCTGCCCATAGGAAAACAGGCATTGATAACGTCTAGAGAAGTAAAGGCGGAGTCGCACTGGGCCTTGACGGTTGAAATCATTTGGTGCACCTGTTCAAATGGGTAAACCGTACATTGCTCGTAAACTGCTACAGAGCCTTTTTGGGCAATCCTAGAAAGATCGTTGCGAACTAGGTCTGTTATCATGATATTTTCAGAGCGTTCTTTAGCATCAAGCTTTAGCGCCTCGGCTACCGATTTATCTACAACAGCATCCTCATGTCTTGCGGCAGTTCCTTTGATGGGTTGGGACATAAGTGTATCGCCTCTGCGTTGTAAAAACCGTTCAGGCGAGGCAGACATCAAATAGGTATTGTCAAAAGAAAGAAAGGCAGAAAAGGGTGTCTTACCGATGCGATTTAATGCATTGAACAAGGCCATGGGTGAAACATCCACTTCATCGGCATACCACTCCATACAGTAGTTTACTTCATAAATATCCCCACGCATGATATGCTGTTTGAGTGCACTCGCGTGTTGCAAATAGATATCCTTACTAATCCGTGGTGACAAATTAATAGCTGTCAAAGAGGCTTCCGCTCTTGTTTTACTGATTGTGATGCGTTTAAAGTCAACGGCTGGATTATCTGTTTCTAAATAAAGTGCCGTGAGTAAATCCCCTTTGAGTAACCATATTTTTTTGGGTTTAAAGTATTTAAGTTGTGGCACAGACAAAAAAGAGGGGTTGGTGGGCGTTACGTGCTCCCAAGCTGCATTGTATTCGTAACTAAAAAAACCAAAGAGCCAGTCGGTACCCAATGCGGTTTGCAACTTCTTTTCAGACGTATGCCACGGGTTTTCTTCAAATGTTTCAAGGGCAAGAATGGCATCGTAATCGTTGTTTTGATGGGGATAATCGTTGGAGTCATACCATGCAATAGGCGAAAAACCACCAGCCCAATCCAAGAGCTGCGACTTGATGTTAGGATAGTTTTTTACGTTAAAGTCTGTTTTTGAGCGTGTTACCAACTTTTCTTCACTTAATAAAACAAAATTACTTAATTAATGGCGATAGCATCATCGCTTTAAAAAAAAATATATATTTGCATTGTGATTGCATTTAACTATCCACGTAACTACTTTTCCACGCGCGCTCGCCGCCCCTTGGGGTAATTCACTCTATATGAAACTTAGGTGTGTCCGGTTTCCCTTTCCGTTTTTTTTCAGTATAATTTTTTTCTTTTCAATCCAGTAACATGGAAATTCTAGTAGCTAAACGCATACACGTCAAGTATGCCACCATCATTTCCGAAACCATATCCAGTTCAGCACAAGTGCGTGGAACAGGAATTGCACGCCGTACTCCAGAATATATTCAACAAAAAATCGAGTCCGGAAATGCCATCATTGCGCTAGACGGAAACAACTTTGCGGGTTTCTGCTATATAGAAGCATGGGGACATGAAAAGTACGTTGCCCATTCAGGATTAATTATTTATCCGCATTACAGAGGCATTGGTCTTGCGAAAAAAATCAAAACGCAAATTTTCAACTACACCAAAGTAAAATATCCGGGTGCCAAGATATTTGGAATTACCACAGGACTTCCGGTTATGAAAATCAATTATGACTTGGGCTACAAGCCCGTTACCTTTTCTGAACTAACAGACGACCCTGCCTTTTGGAAGGGATGTCAAACCTGTAAAAATTATGATGTACTTACACGCACCAAGCAAAGTATGTGTTTGTGCACCGGTATGTTGTATGATCCTGCTTTAAAAAACACCAACGATTTTGTTGGTAGGCTGCAGTCATTTAAAAAAGCATTTAAACGAGATAAAAAATGAATAAAAAATTAGTTTTAGCATACAGCGGAGGTTTGGATACTTCCTATTGCGTCAAGTCGCTAAGCGAGGCGGGCTATGAAGTACATGCCGTAAGCGTAAACACGGGGGGAATTGATCCCGAAGAAGTTTCAGCTTTAGAATCCAAAGCCTTGACTTTGGGTGCAACATCATACACAAGTATTGAAGCCGTTGAAACATTCTATAAAGACATCGTCAAATACCTCATTTTTGGAAACGTCCTCAAAAACAACACCTATCCCCTATCGGTAAGTGCCGAACGTGTAACCCAAGCGGTAGCCATCGTTGATCACGCCAAAAAAATTGGCGCAACAGCCATTGCGCACGGAAGCACAGGGGCTGGAAACGATCAAGTACGCTTTGATTTGATCTTCCAAACACGAGCGCCGCAAATTGAAATCATCACACCCATCAGAGACCAAAAACTTTCAAGAAAAGACGAAATCGCTTATCTAAAAGAACACGGCGTGGATTGGCCTTGGGAAAAGGCACAATATTCCATCAACAAAGGCTTGTGGGGAACATCTGTTGGCGGTAGCGAAACCTTAAAATCTCGTGAACCCTTACCCAATAGCGCATACCCTAGCGATTGCACAAAGACGGCAGCAGAAAAAATTTCCTTGCATTTTGACAAAGGGGAATTGGTCGGAATAAACGATAGCAACTACAGCCCTGTTGAAGCCATTCAGCAATTACAAATACGTGCGGGGGCATTTGCCATTGGCAGAGATATTCATGTAGGTGATACTATAATTGGTATTAAAGGGCGTGTTGGATTTGAAGCTGCTGCGGCACTTGTAAGTATAAAATCTCATCATTTATTAGAAAAGCATACTTTAAGTAAATGGCAGCTTCACCATAAAGACTACATTGGTTCACATTACGGAATGATGTTACATGAGGGGCAATACCTTGATCCTGTAATGCGAGATTTCGAAGCCTTGCTTACAAGCAGTCAGCAAACCGTTACGGGAACTGTATTTATAACGCTCCACCCCCACCGTTTCACACTCGATGGTATTGAATCTGAATTTGACTTGATGGACAATTCATTCGGTACATATGGGGAAGCTAACGAGGGATGGTCCGCTGATGAAGCTAAAGGATTTATAAAACTATCGGCTAATGCCGGAAAAATTTATCAGCATGTCAATAAATAACATAAGCGTAGGCGTCGTAGGCGGAGCAGGATATACAGGAGGTGAACTCTTGCGATTGTTGGTACTGCATACCAATGTAAATATCGACTTTTTATACAGCACCACAAGAGCAGGAAAAGCCGTTTCCGAAACCCATACAGATTTAATGGGCGTATTAGACATGCCCTTTTCGTCAGAGCTAAATCAAGAAGTAGACGTGTTGTTTCTCTGCCTTGGACATGGAAACTCTGCTGACTTTTTACACGACAACGTAGTTAGCGATAACACCAAAATCATTGATTTAAGTAACGATTTTAGGCTTAAAAACGATCACGATTTTATGGGTCGTTCTTATGTGTATGGGCTAACTGAAGTAAACAAAGAAAAAATAAAATTAGCACAAGCGATTGCCAACCCAGGCTGTTTTGCTACCGCCATTCAATTGGCGCTGTTGCCACTGGCTGTAGCTAAAAAGCTGACCCAAGACGTGCACATAAATGCAATTACGGGAAGTACGGGCGCAGGTGCTGTTCCATCACCTACTAGTCATTTCAGTTGGAGAAACAACAATATTTCCTACTACAAGCCATTTGTACACCAACACTTGGGAGAAATTGACGAAACTATCGCACAAGAACAAGGAAGTAATGTTAAGTTACACTTCCTTCCTGTTAGAGGAAACTTTACAAGAGGAATTTTCGCCACAGCATATACCCAATTTGATGGTAGCTTGGAAGACGCTTACAACATTTTTGAAGATTATTACGTTGACTGCCCATTTACATTTGTTAGCCGTGCGCCGCTGACACTCAAACAGGTTGTAAACACCAATAGGTGTTTGGTACACCTGCATTTGTATGAAGGCCAATTGCTGGTAACGAGTATAATTGATAACTTATTGAAAGGAGCATCAGGGCAGGCCATAGAAAACATGAACCTTATGTTCGGTTTAGAACAAACAACAGGACTACATTTGAAATCAACATCTTTTTAATTATGAAAATAGCCATACTAGGAGCCGGAAATTTAGGGCTAAGCATTGGACGAGGGCTTATCACCAACAACAGCCTGACGCAACTTTATTTGACACGTAGGTCTGTTGAAAGTATCGCCTCTTGGACAGAATACGCCAACACTAATGTGTGCGCTGACAATAAAAAAGCAGTTAAAGAGTCCGATATTATTATAATTGCAGTACAACCAAGTCAGTTAGTTGGGTTACTAGAGGAAATAAAGGATTTGCTACACGATAATCACGTACTTATTTCCACCGTAACTGGCTTCTCAATAGCCAAGATGGAGGAAACTTTAAGTAATGAAGTATTTTTAATTAGATCCATGCCCAATACTGCCATATCAGTTAGAAAATCAATGACTTGCCTTTGTGCCAATAAAAAGGGTGCTGAACGCATGCCAATAGCCGAAGCCATTTTTAACGGATTGGGGACTAGTATAGTCATTGAAGAACAACACATGCGTGCAGCAACCGTAATTTGTGCTTCCGGTATAGCCTTTTGGATGCGATTAATTCGTGCAACTACACAAGGTGGTGTACAGCTAGGTTTTGATGCTAACGAAGCAATGAAAATGTCTATGTATACTGCAATGGGCGCAGCATCGCTTCTTATTGAAACAGGCGCACACCCTGAGGAAGAAATTGATAAAGTAACAACACCTAGAGGGTGTACCATTGAGGGACTAAACGAAATGGAACACCAAGGGTTGAGTTCATCGCTGATACAAGGAATTGTATCTTCTTTTAAAAAAATTAACGAAATAGCTCAAGATTAGTTATGCCATTATTTGATGTATATCCACTATATGAAGTAACTCCCGTTAAGGCCAAGGGGGTATATGTTTATGGGGCAGATAGAAAGAAATACCTGGACTTATACGGAGGTCATGCGGTAATTAGTATAGGACATCAAAACCGAGTTTATAATCGCAGACTAAAAAAGCAGATATCGAGAATTGGTTTTTACTCGAATGCCATTCAAAATCCATTGCAAACGCAATTGGCAAATGAAATTGAAGCACAGTCTGGATGTGAAGGCTATCAAATGTTTATGTGCAGTTCAGGGGCAGAAGCCAATGAAAACGCACTAAAACTGGCCTCTTTCCATACGGGTAAGTCAAAAATAGTGGCTTTTAAAAATGCTTTTCACGGCAGAACGAGTGCTGCTGTTGCGGCAACAGATACGCCTAAGATTATTGCACCACTAAACGCACAGCAAGAAGTTATATTTCTTGAGTTTGGCGACGAAAAAGGGCTAGTAGAAATCTTGTCGAAAGGAGATGTGTGTGCCGTTATCATTGAAGCCATTCAAGGAGTTGGAGGTTTGGATATGCCCACTCAAAAATTCATGAAACTGGTGGAAAAAAGTTGTCACAAAAACAACACCTGTCTTATTGCGGATGAGGTGCAATCTGGTTTTGGACGTTCTGGTAAGTTTTTTGCCTACCAGCACTACAACATTAAACCTGATATCATTTCCATGGCCAAAGGGATGGGGAACGGATTTCCGGTAGGTGGTATCCTTGTGCACCCCAACATCAAACCTTGGTATGGAATGCTAGGCACCACATTTGGCGGAAATCACTTGGCCTGTCAGGCAAGTTTGGCCGTTTTGGAAGTGTTAAAAAAGAGAAATTTAATGGAACATGCCACAAAACTAGGTGAAGCTTTTATCAAAAGAGCCGAAAACATTCCCAGAGTTAAAAAAGTGAAAGGGCGTGGACTAATGCTTGGATTGGAGTTTGATTTTGAAGTTGGAGAACTGCGCAAGAAACTCATATACGAACACCAAATTTTTACAGGGGGCAGCAGCAACAAAAAACTAATGCGAATTTTACCTCCACTAACCGTGCAGCAAAAACACCTTAACCAGTTTTTTACTGCTTTAGAAAAATCATTATGAAACAGTATCTAACACTCAACGATTTATCAAATTTTGATGCACAAGTGCAATTGGCCAAAGACATTAAAGCAAATCCTTATCAATTTGAGCAAGTAGGTAAACGCAAAACTCTTGGGCTTTTGTTCTTTAGCCCAAGCCTACGAACGCGATTGAGTACCCAAAAAGCAGGTCGTTTATTGGGTATGGACGTTATGGTGATGAATTTCAGCAACGAAGCATGGGCCATTGAATATGATGACGAAACCATTATGGAAGGTTTGCGATCAGAGCATGTAAAGGAAGCTGCACAAGTTGTTTCACAGTATTGCGATGTAGTGGGCATACGTGCTTTTGCTACCCTAACTGACAAAGAAAAAGACGAATCTGAACAGGTATTACAGAGCTTTATCAAATATGCAACGGTTCCCATTCTAAATATGGAAAGTGCCACAGCACATCCATTGCAAGCCTTGGCAGATGCATTGACCTTAACAGAGCTGTCACTACCCGAAAAACCAAAAGTGGTACTGACTTGGGCACCACACCCAAAAGCATTACCACACGCGGTTGGAAATTCATTTGCCCGAATGATGGGGCATATAGATGCAGAATTTCTTATTGCTAATCCAGAGGGTTATGATCTAGACCC
>DCBE01000055.1:0-2901 GCA_002313325.1 Flavobacteriaceae bacterium UBA1115 | reverse complement strand
CGACGTGGTCTATGCTAAAAACTGGAGTTCGTACGATTCCTATGGTCAAATTCTTCGAACAGATAACAAATGGATGTTAACACCAGAAAAAATGGCTAAGACCAATAACGCTGCCTTCATGCATTGCCTTCCAATTCGAAGAAATGTGGTGGTTTCTGATGGTGTATTAGACAGTCCAAATTCCAAAGTAATTGAACAAGCCAATAACAGAACATATGCTGCTGCTGCGGTACTAAAAACATTGCTGTCGTGAAAACTGTACTAAATATCCTTAAAGTTGGAGGTCATTTGGTCAACGATGCTGATGCACTTGAGGAGGTGCTCACTGCCTTTGCCGGTTTAGAAGGAGTCAAACTTCTAGTACACGGGGGTGGAAGACACGCAACTGCACTCGCAAAACAATTGGGTATATCACCCAAAATGGTTGATGGCAAACGCATAACAGATGTGGCCATGCTCGAAGTAGCCGTAATGAGCTATGCAGGTTTGTCCAACAAAAAAATCGTCTCACAACTGCAAAAGCAAGGCGTGAATGCTGTTGGCTTAACAGGAGCAGACGGCAACTGCATTGAATCAGTAAAAAGAACTGTAACGGACATTGACTATGGTTTTGCAGGTGATATTACGCAAGTAAATACAGCGGTATTTGCATCTCTTATAGCACAAAACTTTGTTCCTGTGCTTTGTGCGATTACACACGACAACAATGGGCAACTGCTCAACACCAATGCAGATACCATAGCTGCGCAAGTAGCTAAGGCTATGAGCGAGGAGTATGATGTTACACTATTCTATTGCTTTGAACACGCTGGTGTTCTAAAAGACATAAATAAGCCGGAGGATGTCATCAGTAAATTGTCCAAAGAAGCAGCCGAAACCTATACCAAAGCAGGAATTATCCATCAAGGGATGGTACCAAAATTACACAACGGCTTTGACGCATTAGAAAACGGTGTTAAAGAGGTGGTTGTTGGTAATATTGCAGGCCTCTTGGACATAAACGCACCCAAAACCACATTGATATGAGTCGAATTGAAGAACTACAACAAGAGGCTATCGAATTGCTTCAAGGCCTTATCAACACCCCTTCCCTTTCCAGTGAAGAGGATCAGACGGCTGCCCTTATTAAAAAGTGGCTAGAGAAACACGGTGTTAGCTGTAAACAGCAACGAAACAACGTCTATGCCATAAATAAGCACGAAGACCCATCGAAACCTTATTTGCTGCTCAACTCGCATCACGATACCGTATTGCCCAACAGTGGCTATACCCGAGACCCTTATAAAGCCGCCATTGAAAACGGAAAATTATACGGTTTAGGTAGCAATGATGCTGGTGGTGCCTTGGTGTGCCTTTTGACCACCTTTGTTTATTTCTATGAACAAGAAAACATGGCATACAACTTGGTTGTTGCCGCTACCGCAGAAGAAGAAACTTCAGGAGATTATGGGTTAAATAGCTTATTAAAAACCCTACCCAACATAGACACCGCCATTGTGGGAGAACCCACACAAATGCATCTGGCCGTGGCAGAAAAGGGATTGGTGGTTTTTGATGCAATCATTTCGGGAACTGCAAGTCATGCAGCACATCCCAACACAGACAATCCCATATATAAAATCGGAAAGGTAATTGACTGGTTCCAAAAACTGGAATTTGACCGTGTTTCAGATGCTCTCGGGCCTGTAAAGCTAACTGTTACTCAAATAATTGCGGGCGAACAGCACAATGCAGTTCCAGCTGATGTGCATCTTGTAATAGATGTACGCGTAAATGATTTATATACCAATGCGGAGATTGTGCAAATCTTAAAAGCAGCACCTTGTAAATTAATGGCGCGTTCGTTGCGGTTGGGCTCTTCTTCCATTCCTATGGAACACGCATTGGTAGAGGCCGGTATAGCCGCAGGAAGAAATACCTATGGCTCACCTACCCTGTCCGACCAATCAGCGCTCACATGTGACTCTTTAAAACTAGGTCCTGGCGATTCGTTGCGTTCACATACAGCAAATGAATTTATTTACGTCAACGAAATTAAAGAAGCAATACCGTTGTATATTTCCATATTAAAACAAGCATTATGAAGCTTTGGCAGAAAAAAAAGACAAGTGTTAATGAACAAGTTGACCGATTTACTGTAGGTGCCGATAGGCTTTGGGACATACGCCTAGCGCCTTATGATGTATTGGCTTCTAAGGCGCACGCTAAGATGTTGGCAAGTGTAGGACTGGTTACAGATGAAGAATCCAAACAGCTTTGTGATGAATTGGATAATATCGTGAACATGGTAACCCAAGAAAACTTTCTCATTGAAAACGATTTTGAAGACATACACTCCAAGATTGAGTTTTTGCTTACCGAAAGTTTGGGCGATGTGGGTAAAAAAATACACACCGCACGTTCTAGAAACGACCAAGTACTCACGGCCATGCAGCTTTTACTCAAAGACGAGTTAAGCGAGATTAAAGCACTTACAAAAGATTTATTTGATACGTGGATGGGACTTGCAAATACTCATAAAGACGTATTGCTACCAGGCTACACCCACCTGCAAGTGGCCATGCCATCATCCTTTGGTTTGTGGTTTTCTGCCTATGCCGAATGTTTGGTGGACGATATCGTATTGCTAAATGCCGCATATAGCATATGTGACCAAAACCCCTTGGGTAGTGCTGCGGGTTATGGCAGCTCCTTCAATATTAACCGTGAACTTACGACCAAAGCGCTCGGTTTTAGTGCGCTTAAGGTTAATGCCGTTGCTGCACAAATGGGCAGGGGAAAAACAGAACGTATTACCGCCAATGCCATGGGCGCACTAGCAGCCACCTTGGGTAGGTTTTCCATGGATGTATGTGTGTATATGAGTCAAAATTTTGATTTCATTTCATTCCCAGACCACCT
>DCBE01000061.1:2268-5070 GCA_002313325.1 Flavobacteriaceae bacterium UBA1115 | reverse complement strand
CTTTATATGAAAACTCTAAAAAATAACGCAAAGGTGTAATTTTGTACAAAGATGATGAAAAAGATATTGTTGCTTTCAGATACGCACAGTTTTTTAGACCCACGGATTTTGGGCTATGCGGAAGCGGTCGATGAAATTTGGCACGCTGGCGATATTGGTGATTTTGAAGTGACAGATACCCTAGAAAAAATCAAACCGATCAAAATTGTGTATGGCAATATTGACAATGCTCGTATCAGAAGCCAATTTGATGAGGATTTATTCTTTAATATTGAAGGTATGCGCGTGTATATGACCCATATTGGTGGTAAACCGCCTCGCTATGCAAAGGGCATTGCAGAAAAACTGGAACGGCTAAAACCAGATATATTTATATGTGGGCATTCCCACATTCTAAAGGTTGCTTTTGACAAAAAACACAACCTACTGTTTATGAATCCCGGTGCGGCAGGCAAACACGGCTTTCATAAAAAACAAACCATGATACGCTTTGAAATTGAAGCGGGAAAAGCAAAAAATCTTGTTGTAATTGAACTAGGTGATAAACCGAGAAAAAATTTGTGACCAGCGATAGCGCCTGATAAAACGAGCTTCCTGTCTCGTAATAAGCTTGGGTTTACAAGTAAACCAAGCCCCCAAAAATCCACATAACGCCCCAACAAAACTGCCCCGTTGGGTAAATGACCACTTGAAAGTGGCCAAAACGCCCAAAAAGAATCCATAGCCCAACTCATATAACAAACGACCTTTGGCAACAGCAACTTTATAATTATATTTCGCTCCTGTGGGTCGTAAGTGTTTAACAAGCAACTCTTTATCCACCCTAACTAGATATCCACGTTCCAGTGCTAGCAACTCGTCAAGGGTGTCCCACCCCAAAGCTGCACGAAGGCCACCTATATCAGCATAACAAGCCTTTGAATACGCCTTAATAGGGCCTCTAAGATGATTATTACTTGAGATGGTCTCAACTACCCATGTGTCTTTATTGGAAACGGTCAGCAGGCCGCCAAACATACCCAAGTTGTCGTTGCTACTAAAAGCGTCGTTTAGTTTTTCTAAATAGTTGTCTGGAAAAACAATATCAGCGTCAAACTTGCAAACCACATCCCAATCAGCAGTAAGCGCATCAAAACCACGCATAAATGCACATACTACCTTTTCTCCTGGCGCATGAAAAGATTCGTTTCCGAACGTGACAAGCTTTAAACTAGGGTGTACTTCGGCGAGTTTACGGATAATGGCTACAGAATTGTCCGTTGAGCCATCGTCAACAACAACCAATTGCTTCGCTGGATATGTTTGATTTAATAACGAAGTAAGCGCCTGTTTTACAAAAGCTTCTTCATTGAATACGGGAACTACAATGGAAATATCCATCTATATTTTAAAAAATTAAAAGACAAAAATAAAAAAAGTTGTATGTTTGCCATATCGGCAAATACTTCAGCCGTCTCAATATACAATTACCACAATACACATGTTTGAATTATCAGAGTTAAAAGCTAAAAAGCTTGCTGAATTGCAAGAAATCGCAAAAGAGCTAGGCATAAAAAAAATTACCGCACTTAAAAAAATTGAACTCACTTATCGCATCATTGATCACCAGTCTACACTTCCAGATGAAGGTGAGCAAAGGGAAGAGCAAAAAGCACCTGCTAAAACTACTGAAAACAAAAAATCAGTCAGAGAAAACAGAGACAATAAAAAAGACAATTGGAATACCAAAAATTCCAAGGACTTTAGGGACAAAAAATCGGATCATAGAAACGATAAAAAATCAGATCAGCCTAGACATAAGCATCAGCACAATAAAGGCAACGGCAATAATAACAACAGAGCAAATCTCCAACAAAATGGAAACGATTCCGCTGAAAAAGGCAATCACAACAAAGATCATCGCAACCGCTATCGGCAACCCGATTACGAATTTGAGGGGATTATAGAAAGTGAGGGTGTTTTAGAGATGATGCAAGAAGGCTACGGCTTTTTACGCTCGTCAGACTACAACTATCTTACTTCTCCTGATGATATTTACGTATCCCAGTCGCAAGTACGTCTGTTTGGCCTAAAAACTGGTGATACAGTATTGGGACATATTCGTCCACCTAAGGAAGGTGAAAAATACTTTCCGCTTATCAGAGTGTCATTGATCAATGGGCTTTCGCCCGATATCGTGCGCGACCGTGTTTCATTTGAGCACCTTACTCCACTATTTCCACAGGAAAAGTTTAACCTTGCTGACAAACAAAGCACTGTCTCAACAAGAGTAATGGATTTGTTTTGCCCAATTGGAAAAGGGCAGCGTGGTATGATTGTATCTCAACCTAAGACAGGTAAGACGATGCTTTTAAAGGACGTGGCCAACGCTATTGCAGCAAACCACCCAGAAGTATACCAAATCATCTTGCTTATTGACGAACGTCCAGAAGAAGTTACGGATATGCAACGCAACGTTAAGGGTGAGGTTGTGGCCTCCACTTTTGATGAGCCAGCAGACCGTCATGTAAAGGTGGCCAACATTGTGCTTGAGAAAGCCAAGAGGTTGGTAGAGTGTGGTCATGACGTGGTTATCCTGTTGGACTCCATCACGCGTCTGGCACGTGCTTATAACACGGTACAGCCTGCGTCTGGTAAAATATTGAGTGGTGGAGTAGATGCCAATGCACTACACAAACCCAAGCGTTTCTTTGGAGCAGCTCGTAATATTGAAAATGGCGGATCGTTATCAATTATTGCAACGGCACTAACCGAAACAGGATCTAAGATGGATGAGGTTATTTTTGAAGAATTTAAAGGAAC
>DCBE01000061.1:0-1964 GCA_002313325.1 Flavobacteriaceae bacterium UBA1115 | reverse complement strand
TTTGAAGAATTTAAAGGAACAGGTAACATGGAACTGCAGTTAGACCGCCGTATCTCCAACCGCCGTATATTTCCAGCCATTGACTTGGTATCTTCAAGCACACGTCGTGACGACATCTTATTGGATGAAAACATCATTCAACGCATGTGGATTATGCGCAAATATTTAGCCGACATGAACCCTGTGGAAGCCATGGAGTTTATTAACGATCGCATCAAGAAATCACTCAACAACGAAGAGTTTTTGATTTCAATGAATGCATAAGCTACTTAACTTAAATACAAATAAAAGGCGTCAGAATGGACGCCTTTTAAAGTTAAATATGTGAAGTTGTATTAAAGAGCGTACAAATGTTTGGTGAGCTTAGACTTTAAATTAGCTGCTTTATTATTGTGGATGATGTTGTTTTTTGCCAACTTATCAATCATGGAAACAACAATAGGAAATTGCTTTTGAGCTTCTTTCTTTTTCTCCAATGCTTTGAAATCACGAATGGCGTTGCGCGTTGTTTTGTGCTGAAAACGATTACGCTGACGCTTGGTTTCGCTTGAACGAATTCTTTTTAAGGCGGATTTATGGTTTGCCATAGTTTGAGTTTAGTAGCCCGTAGGGGAATCGAACCCCTCTTACCAGGATGAAAACCTGGCGTCCTAGCCGATAGACGAACGGGCCATTCGGATTAACGAGGTGCAAATTTATATGATACCCAACAAACTTGCAACTTATATTTTGATTAGTACGCTATTGCAAATAAAACCCGTTGATGTGAGGGTTTTCCAGAGTACACACAACTGCCCTTTTCCGTTTTACCGTCAATAGGAATACAACGGATGGTTGCTTTGGTCGCTTCTTTGATCGCCAATTCGGTCTCAGCAGTTCCGTCCCAGTGTGCTGCAACAAATCCACCTTTTGAAATTAAAACTTTCTTAAAAGCATCAAAATCATCAACTGATGTGGTATGTTCAGTCCTGTAAACCTTGGCGCGATCAAACAAAGCAACTTGTATGGCTGCTAAAGTGGTTTTCAGCTCAGCAACCAGATCTTCCTGTGCAACACTTGATTTGCTTAACGTATCTCGACGTGCAAGCTCAACCGTACCATTGGCAACGTCTCTTGGTCCTATGCCAATGCGCAGCGGTACTCCTTTGAGTTCATATTCATTAAACTTAAAACCCGGCTTACAGGTGTCCCGGCTATCAAAATGCACACGAATGTCTTCTTTGCGAAGGGCCTCAACAATGGGAGCTACAGCTCCAAAAACCAATTTTTGTTCCCTCTCGTTTCTGTAAATGGGTACGATAACAACTTGATGCGGCGCCAATGCTGGCGGTAGGACTAGCCCATTATCGTCGCTGTGCGTCATGATAAGTGCGCCCATCAATCGTGTAGACACACCCCAAGAAGTTGCCCAAACATGTTCCAAACCACCTTGTTTGGTAGCATATTTTACATCAAATGCCTTCGCGAAATTCTGTCCTAAAAAGTGAGAAGTGCCAGCTTGCAAGGCTTTTCCATCTTGCATAAGTGCCTCAATACAATAGGTTTCTACTGCACCAGCAAAGCGTTCACCAGCAGATTTAACGCCTTGCATGACAGGAATTGCCATATGCTGCTCTACAAAATCAGCATAAACTTGGTTCATTAGTTTTGCTTCGGCTAGTGCCTCGGCTTTAGTGGCATGGGCAGTGTGCCCCTCTTGCCATAAAAACTCTGACGAGCGCAAGAACATTCGGGTACGCATTTCCCAACGCACCACATTGGCCCATTGGTTGAGCAAAATGGGCAAGTCACGATAGGATTGAATCCAGTTCTTAAAGGTGTTCCAAATAATCGCCTCACTTGTGGGACGTACAATAAGTTCTTCTTCTAGTTTTGCTTTGGGATCAACACGGAGTTTTCCAGGCTTGTCCGGATCATTTTCAAGGCGATAGTGTGTTACTACAGCACATTCTTTGGCAAAACCC
>DCBE01000021.1 GCA_002313325.1 Flavobacteriaceae bacterium UBA1115 | reverse complement strand
GAGCTATTTTCGTTTCTAATTGAACAACAGCTGGGAAAAATGATATTCTCTACTTCATTGGGCCAAGAGGATCAGGTATTGACGCACCATATTGTCATCAACAAATTTCCAATTAAGGTTTTTACACTAGACACTGGTCGTTTGTTTCAAGAAACTTATGATGTACTCGCCGCAACACAAAAAAAATTTAAACTACCCATTGAGGTTTATACACCAGTTCATCAAGCCGTTGCCAATCTAGTGACCAAAAAAGGGCCTAATAGCTTTTACGATTCGGTTGATAACCGAAAAGAATGTTGTGCTATTCGTAAAATAGAACCTCTAAAACGCGCTTTAAATGGCAATGATGTTTGGATTACTGGGCTAAGGCAAGGGCAATCTCAAAACAGAGCTGATTTGGCATTTTTTGAGTTCGATGCAGCTTTTGACATCATTAAATTCAATCCCTTACTGCACTGGTCCACAGACGACCTAAAAACTTATTTAAACCAATACAAGGTTCCACAAAATAGCCTTCACAAAAAAGGGTTTGTCAGCATTGGATGCGCACCTTGCACTAAAGCCATCGCTCCCGGTGAAGATATACGCGCAGGAAGATGGTGGTGGGAAACTAGCAAAAAAGAATGTGGACTGCATATAACTAAATCATGAGTATACTAAAACAATTAGAGGAGGAATCCGTTTATATCATTAGAGAAGTAGCCGGGCAATTTGACAACTCCTGCCTATTGTTCTCTGGCGGAAAAGATTCCATCACGCTATTACATTTGGCACAAAAGGCGTTTGCACCGGCTACTATTCCATTTCCATTGGTTCACATAGATACGGGTCACAATTTCCCTGAAACCATCGAACTGCGTGACAAACTCGTGACAGCTCACGGACTACGTCTAATCGTTGGGAGCGTTCAAAATGATATTGACGCTGGAAACGTTATTGAAGAAAAAGGGAGGCATGCAAGCAGAAACAGTTTGCAAACCACTACCCTGCTCAACACCATTGAAGAAAATAAATTTGATGCCTGTATGGGAGGTGCACGCCGTGACGAAGAAAAGGCTCGTGCCAAAGAGCGTGTTTTTTCGGTTCGAAATGACTTTGGTCAATGGAATGAAAAGTTGCAACGACCTGAATTATTTGACATGCTAAACGGGATGATCCATAATGGAGAAAATGTGCGAGTTTTTCCAATAAGTAATTGGACAGAGTTAGACGTTTGGCATTACATACGTCAAGAAAAATTAGAAATTCCGGCCATCTATTATGCACATGAACGTGAAGTGTTTAAACGAGACAATCAGTGGATGCCGGTATCGGACTATGTAAAGGTAGCCGACAAGGACGAGCGCAGACATACTTCGGTGCGTTTTCGAACGGTTGGCGATATGAGTTGCACAGCTGCTGTTTTGTCCGAAGCAACTGAATTAGACACTATTATAGACGAAATTGAAGGTTCCAATTTTTCAGAGCGAGGCGCACGAATGGACGACAAACGCTCTGAAGCCGCCATGGAAAAACGAAAAAAAATAGGCTATTTTTAAGATGGAATTAATCAAAATAGCAACCGCTGGAAGTGTTGACGATGGCAAAAGCACCTTAATTGGTAGATTGCTGTATGAGACTGGCGCATTGAAGTCAGATCAAATCCAACACATTGAAGAAAAGAGTGCAGGGCGCGGATTTGGATATTTAGACCTCTCGCTAGCAACAGACGGACTGCTTACAGAACGTGAGCAAGGCATCACCATTGATGTATCGCATATATTTTTATCTACACCCAAAAGACGATTTATCATCGCTGATTCACCTGGGCACGTAGAATATACCCGAAACATGGTTACAGGAAGCTCAACAGCACAAGCCAGTATAATTTTGCTTGATGCGCGCAAAGGAGTAATTGAACAAACCAAAAGACACTTTTTTGTTACCCAACTTCTTGGGATTAAGCATATCATTTTTGCCATAAACAAAATGGATTTGGTCGATTATAAGCATGGAGTATTTAAAAATATTAAAACAACAATTAACAACCTTGTTGACAAACACGGTAATAAAGATGTCAGTTATCACTACATCCCCCTTTCGGCACTGTACAATGAAAACATTGTAAACCGTTCAGAAAAAATAGAATGGTACAAAGGAGAGTCCTTACTCGATTTGATGGAAGCAATTCCGCTGGAAAGCAACAAAGCGAATGACGGTGTATTCCAAATTCAATATGTTATTCGTCCAAAAACGGAAGCTTTTCACGACTATCGTGGTTTTGCAGGAAATGTCCGATCGGGAGTGTTTAACGTTGGAGATGCCATTAGCATCCATCCATCAGGTAGAAAAAGCATCATCAAAAAAATTGAGAAATTCGGAACAGCTGTTGAACGTATTTTAGCTGGAGAAAATGCCACGCTGCTATTGATTGATGAAATCGATGCCTCAAGGGGCGATAGCATCCTAAACGAACAAGCCAACGTCAATCGAGGAAAAAGCATTAGCGCAACTTTTTGCTGGATGCAAGACACGCCCTTATCACCCGGGAACAAGTATTGGCTTCAACAAGGCGTGCAACGCAGCTTGGTGAAAGTGCAAAATATTCGTTCCAAAATTGACTTGGGAGCTTTAGCACAAAGCCAAACCAACCAATTAGGCCTTAACGATATTGGAAAAGGTGTTTTGGCATTGGCAAAACCGCTTTCGACCAAACCGTATAAAGAAAATCCAGCCTTGGGGTCATTTATACTCATTGACCCACAAACCTTTAACACCGCTGGTGTTGGATTTATCGATACCGTATGAAAAGCTTTAGAACTGAAGTTGAAAATCCAGAAGTTGAATAAGATATACTAGAGCAGGAACGCAAAATATTTCAATATAAAACAGAAAATCCCCTACTTTAGCAAAACGTTTACGACAGTGGTTAGAAGCCTTTATAGCAGAAGAAGCCGACAAGCTGCTCGATAAACTTTATGTCTATCGCAACAGATTATAAGGAGATTTTGAGCAAAAAGTTTTAGCAATGAATAAATTAACAAAGAAACTACTCGAGCAAGATGATTAAAACAGACATTATTATTATTGGTGCGGGACCTGTTGGCCTATTTGCCGTATTTGAAGCAGGTCTTATGAAGCTGCGTTGTCATTTAATCGACAACATTCCACAACCCGGTGGGCAACTGTCTGAGATTTATCCCAAAAAACCCATCTACGATATTCCGGGGTACCCTACGATATTAGCAGGTGAATTGGTAGACAAACTCATGGAGCAAGCCTCACCTTTTAAACCCGGATTTACACTCGGTGAACGTGCAGATAACATCGAAAAACAGGCTGACGGCTCATTTGTTGTGACCACAAGCAAAGGCACGAAGCACTATGCGCCCGTAGTGATGATTGCTGGAGGATTGGGAAGCTTTGAACCCAGAAAACCGCTCATCAGCAACATTGCAAGTTTTGAAGAAAAAGGCGTACGTTACATCGTGAAGGATCCCCAACAGTTTGAAGGTAAAGACATGGTAATTTCTGGCGGTGGTGACTCGGCTCTAGATTGGGCCATCTACTTTGCAGAGAAAGGTAGTTTTGTTCACCTTGTACACAGAAGCGATCGCTACAGGGCACACAAAGATTCTGTATCAAGAGCACAAGAACTGGCTGTTGATGGCAATATGGAAATGCACACTTTTGCAGAAGTAAAAGAACTCAATGGAGATAGCGATTTAACATCTGTAGTCATTCACACCAATGAAGGCAACAGGACTGTTAACACCAACCTTTGGTTCCCTTTGTTTGGCTTATCTCCAAAACTAGGGCCTATTGGAGATTGGGGGCTTGAAGTTGAGAAAAACGCCATAGTCGTAGATACTTATGATTACCAAACTAACAGACCAGGAATATTTGCTGTTGGAGATGTAAATACATATCCTGGAAAGCTAAAGCTTATTCTATGTGGATTTCATGAGGCGACACTAGCCGTGCAAACCGCCTATAAAATCATTAATCCCGATAAGAAATTTACACTCAAATACACTACGGTTCAAGGGGTACAGGGATTTGAGGACGAACAACCAAAAGAGGCTGTTAAATCTTGAGTTTAAATATCAATATTACGGTAATTGACCGTGAGGGAACGGAACACGACTTTACTGTTCCAACAGATTTGAACCTTAACCTGATGGAGGTTTGCAAAGGATATGACCTTCCGGTAGCTGGAACATGTGGAGGAATGGCGATGTGTGCATCCTGTCAAGTTTATATACTTACTGAAGCACACTTTGGAGCACGAAACCGTGATGAACAGGCCATGCTTGACGAAGCCTATTTTGTACAAGAAAATTCTCGTTTGGGCTGTCAGATACCCATCACTGCAGACCTAGATGGGCTAAAAGTTAAAATTGCCCCTGAGGAGCTCTAAGCTTTTCACGATTGAAGCCCTTAACACGTTGCAAGGCATTTTGTCGAATATCTTCCCAGAAAAAAGTAACATCAAAACGATGATAGTCTTTCACAAAAGACATTAAAAAGCGTTTAGGCACTTCAGGTAAACTCACCCACAACATACCATTGATTTTTTCAACTGCTAAGCTTTTTTCGTACAACACATTGTCGTAGTACAGCAATCCCTTGTGATCTTCCATCAGACTTTCTTTGCTATTGTCCCAAGTAACGGGGTTCGTCGTAATCGCATTATTGAACCAATCGTAGTATTTTGGATATTCACCCTTTTTATAGGAGTTCCAACTGACATAGCCACCAACCTGGTGCGGAGAAATTAGTGGTCTTAATGCACTAAACTCATCTTCCATAACACGTGTACCAATCAAATAGGCGGCTACCAATTGCTTTTGGAGGGGTTTGCCATCAAAATATTCTTGTAATATCTTTTTTAAGTGAAGCGCCCCTTGACTGTGGCCAGCTAAAATAATGGGGCGACCTTTGTTTTCAAATTTCATATAATATTCAAATGCAGCCTTTACATCGGAATAAGCAAATGCCATCGCTTCACGACCACCTTCATCCATGTAGGGCTTAAAAAAAGCACGGTAGTGGCTCTGACGGTAAAAAGGCATAAACAAACGCCCCGCATCGGCCCATGCAGCGGCTTGATAAGGCAGTATCCATTTTATTACATCGGAATTGACGTTAGCGTCATCAATAGCTGCATTCCATGTGCTGTCTTTTTTATCAATAAAAAGAGTTGGGTAAACATAAAAAACATCTGCTGTCGCGGAATCAGACATAACACCAATTTGATTACCCTGAGAGGAAGTACCATTGTAAACTGCCCAGCGCTCAGTGTTGTCGTAATTAATCACGCCACTTTTTGGCGCAAAAGAAGTGGTGCGGTAATTTACTTTACAAGCACATAGCAAAAGAACAATAAGAATATAATAAATCCGTTTTTGCATGATTTTTTTCAAACATTTGTATTAATAAATAATTATTTGCAAGATAACTGTTTTAAACCCGTTGTGCATTTTAGCATAAGTTTACACAAATTTGTCAGTTCGAGCCTCGCGCAATCAGACAGGGGATTTTTGACAAAAAAAATTATAACCCTTTTTGCGCATATCGAAACATCGCCATCATCATTGAGCAACTTGCAGCTGGAAAATCATCATTTATGACAGATCAATACACATTATTTTTTGCGCCAATGAAGACTGTAATTGCAATCAGTCAAACGACCAAAACTTCTACGGTTGTTGCTGTGGATATCGTAACTGGATTTACTGATTTTTTTTTGGCAGATAACATACATTATAATAAAGCAGGTGACAAATTTATTACAGAACGCTATTACAACAAAATCGTACCACTATTGAACTAAGTTTTGTATGCAAAATTGTGTATTTTGGTTGTATGAAAAATTACACTATACTTTTTTTACTTTTGATTACAATAACATCGTGCCAGCACAGCCAACTAGAAGTAGGCTTGGATGCAAAAAGCGGCTCAAACGCGGCTGGATTTGCGCTTTTAAGTGAAAAAGATGGGATTGTTAGCATAAATGCTACGATCCGTGGACTTTCAGGAGGAACGCACGCTATACACCTTCACGAAAAAGCAGATTGTTCATCTGATGACGGCAAATCAACAGGTGGTCACTGGAATCCAACCTTTGAACCACATGGGGCTTGGGGTGACGAAAAAGGCTATCACAAAGGAGACATAGGTAACTTTGAAGTTGGGGAGAACGGTATCGGACGGTTATATTTTGAAACAGACGAATGGTGTATTGGTTGTGAGGACGAAACAAAAAATATTTTAGGAAAAGCCATTATTGTTCATCAAGGAGCAGATGATTTTGTGTCTCAGCCATCGGGTGCTGCAGGTACGCGCATAAGCTGTGCTGGAATTGTAGAATAATTATTTTTTGGGTACTTGCCCAATAGCATCAGATATTTGTAAAATCAATTCATCTGTTGGCTTTTCAAGATCAAATTTCATTGGCGGCTTGATATGCATTGTCTGCTTGACTCCCGTTTTCTTAATAAATATGCCTTTTTTATCGAACGAACGCCGGAAACCATCAATCTGTATGGGCACAACTATGGGATTATAGGTTTTGATAATGTGTAGTGTTCCCTTTCGAACAGGCGCAAATGGCCTAGTGGTTCCCTGTGGGAAAGTAATTACCCAACCGTCATTTAAGGCTTTACCAATATTTGAAATATCACTCATCTTAACCTGTCTGTTAATGGACTTGCCCTTTTCACGCCATGTGCGCTCAATTGAAATAGAACCTGTATAAGCCAAAATACGTGGTAAAAAACCTGCCTTCATCGTTTCTTTAGCAGCGATATAATACACGTTTAACTTTGGTTTCCATACATAACTCAGGTAATTCAAATTATCATCCCGACCTGCAAGACTGGCGAAGAAAACATGAAACATGGCTGTTACATCGGCAAAATAAGTTTGATGATTTGAAATAAAAAGCACGTTTGTATCTGGGAGATCACGGATAATTTGGGATCCGCGTATTTGTAAGTTATTAAAACGATTAAATCTTCTACGCGTAAAAAAACCAAGCAGACGTATGAGCCAGAGCTTAATAAAAAGGTAATGTCCGAATGGGTTGCGTTTAAACACAATTAGGTTTTGTTTTACAAAAGTACAAAAGGAAGTACAAACATAAATGGGTATTGTATACAAAGGAAAACCATTAACTTTACATCATCATGAATCGCATTTTTGTTCTTTTGTTTTCTATTGCTTTTGCAAGTATTACACTGTCTTGTAATTCAACAGCCGCATCAAAAAGCAGTAATAAAAGGTTGGTGGAAACACCCAAGCCAACAGTATCAAAAAAAATAGTACTTACAAAAAAGAGCGATTTACCATTAAACGCTGAAACGGCCATTCCATTTTTAAAAGCATACGGGGAAAAGCATCCCGAAAATAAAGTTCGAATTGAAACCTCGCTGGGAAGTTTTGATGTTTTACTTTTTAAAAACACCCCTTACCACAGGGCAAATTTTATTTTTTTGACAAGACAGGAATACTTTAATAACACTTATTTTCACAGGGTAGTTCCTGATTTTATTATTCAAGGAGGTAATTCTGATAATGCAGATACCGGACAAAAGAGAAGAAAAATTGGCAAATACCTACTTCCTCCTGACACGCGCAAAGGCCACAAACATCACAGAGGTGTGATCTCCATGCCCAGCAGCGAAATCGAAAATCCACACAAACTGGCATCACCCTATGAGTTTTTCATTGTACATCAATCGCCGGGTGCATACCATTTGGACGGAAGCTACACTGTCTTTGGAAAGGTCATACGTGGTATGGAAGTTGTCGATGCTATAAATTCACTCCCAACAGATAAACGAGAGTGGCCGCTAACCAATATGCGCATTAGAATAACCGTTTTAAACAAATAAGATGACCATAACCCAGCTTAAATATTGTATTGCTGTAGCAGAACACCGAAATTTCACCACTGCAGCCCAACACGTTTATGTTACCCAACCAACCCTGAGCATGCAAATACAAAAGCTGGAGCAAGAGCTTAATCTTAAAATATTTGACCGTGACCAAAAACCAATTGGACTTACTGCAGTTGGTGAAAAAATCATAGAACAAGCACGCCTTATTGTAGTAGAATCAGATAGAATACAAGATGTCATTCAACAAGAAAAAGGGGTGATTGGTGGCAGTTTTAAACTCGGCATCATACCTACGGTTATGTCTACTCTACTCCCATTATTTTTAAGAACCGTTTTAAAGGCTTATCCCAAACTTGTTCTGGAAATTGAAGAAATGCCAACCCAACAAATTATTGAAAATCTAGAAAAAGGAACTCTCGACGCAGGTATTGCGGCTACGCCCCTAGATTATGAGCACATATTTGAAAAGCCGCTTTATTATGAACCCTTTATGGTTTATGCGCCTACACATTCCAAGCTTAGTAAAGAAAAAAGTATTAATGCTGAAATATTTAAAGATGAACGGGTTTTACTCTTACAAGACGGACATTGTTTTAGAAATTCGGCATTAAATATTTGTAAAATAAAACACGAAGTGCCCCTCCCGTTTGAGATTAAAAGCGGCAGCTTTGAAACCTTAATACAATTAGCAGAAGAGGGTTTGGGCATCACCTTATTGCCGTATTTAAACACGCGGAAATTAAGTGATAAACAGCAACTAAATTTAAAATCTTTTGAAATACCTGAGCCTGCACGTGAAGTGAGCATGATTTACCATCAACGAAAACTAAAGCTACACATCATTGAAGCATTACACGATAAAATCAGAGCTATAATTAGAGGGGCTATTGTTTATGAAGACATAAAGATTATTAGTCCAAAGTAACTCGAGACTTCTGAAGTTTAGATGCCCATTGCTTTAGTCTTCCATAATCATTTGCATTGAGCTGGTTTTTGGCCTTTTTTAGCTCTTTATAAAAGATGCTAGGGTATGCACAAACATTTGTTAGAATCTTTTTAAAATACGATACTGTTGGTTTAGCAGACATGATTATTATTTAATGCAAAAAACGTAAATTACTTCCAATAAATTGTTGTAGAAATGTTAATTTTTGACCTTTATCGTCCACAAAAAGGAAAAAGAGGACACTTCTTCATCAGTTTCGTCAAGTCCGTTGGCATGTAGCCAAAGCTGTTGGGGCGCATTAGATTCTTTGGCCGTATGAATAGCACGCAAGACTTCTTCGCCTTGATTGCAACCAAATCGTATCTGTCCGACTGCCTTTTTTGAAAACGTAGCCTTGTTCTCAATTACCAATGTAGAGGCTTTTGTGTTTAAACCGTGCAATGCATGCTTGATTAAAGCGCCCGTACTTAATTCGGCAGCCATCCCTTGAACTGCCCAAAACATAGAGCGAAAGGGGTTTTTATTCATAAAATTCAAACGCACACGAACCGTACATTGTTTTTCATCTATGCTTCTTACTCGTACACCAGTAAAATAAGCTGCGGGTAGCTTAAAGAGCGTATAAAATTTAATAGATGATGGTGTTATACGCATTGTCTAAACCGGTGTTTCAATGGTAGCTAAATAACGTTCAGCATCTAACGCGGCCATACAGCCCGTTCCAGCAGCAGTTACCGCCTGGCGGTATTCTTTGTCTTGAACATCTCCAGAAGCAAAAACGCCTGGAATATTCGTTTTGGTAGATTTGCCTTCAGTCATAAGATAACCGTCATCATCCATGTCAAGTTGTCCTTTAAAAATATCCGTGTTTGGTTTGTGTCCAATAGCAATGAAAAGCCCCGTAATGGCAATTTCTTCTTTTTCACCTGTTTTATTGTTGACCATTCGAAGTCCTTCAACAACCATATTTCCTAATACTTCATCAATTTCAGTATTGTAACGTAAATCAATATTTGGTGTAGAAGTTACGCGGTGTTGCATGGCTTTTGAGGCTCTCATGTGGTCTTTACGCACCAGCATGGTGACCTTTCTACAAATATTGGCTAAATATGTAGCCTCTTCAGCTGCGGTGTCTCCACCGCCTACAATAGCAACATCCTGTCCTTTATAAAAGAAACCGTCACATACAGCACAGGCAGAAACACCTCCGCCTCTTAAACGTTGCTCACTAGGCAAGCCTAAGTATTTGGCAGTTGCTCCAGTGGAAATGATGACTGTCTCTGCCAATACTTCTTTATTGTCATCAATGGTAACACGGTGTAACCCACCTGGTTCATTAGAAAAATCTACTGCAGTAGCCATTCCAATACGGACATCCGTTCCAAAACGTTCGGCTTGTTGTTGTAGCTCTACCATCATGGTTGGGCCGTCAACACCATCTGGATATCCCGGAAAATTATCAACTTCTGTGGTGGTTGTAAGTTGTCCACCTGGCTCTAAACCTGTGTATACAACAGGATTTAAATCTGCACGAGCAGCATAGATAGCAGCGGTATAGCCCGCGGGTCCAGACCCAATAATTAGTGTTTTGATATGTTCAGATGCCTCACTCATGATTCATTTATTGAATTCAAAATTACAGGTTTAAGACGACAGATTGACATTATTACTATCAAAAGTTATTATCAATCTATTATCTAAAATGATAAGAAATTATGTTTGGCAACCTTGCGATATATTATATATTTGCAGTCCGTTTTTAACGGGGTGTAGCGTAGCCCGGTCATCGCGCCTGCTTTGGGAGCAGGAGGTCGCAGGTTCGAATCCTGCCACCCCGACATGTAGGTCGCGTAGCTCAGCTGGATAGAGCATCTGCCTTCTAAGCAGACGGTCATAGGTTCGAATCCTA
>DCBE01000031.1:2568-3555 GCA_002313325.1 Flavobacteriaceae bacterium UBA1115 | reverse complement strand
ACGAGCAGAGGCATAAATAGCAGTAACTAGCTCAAGTGATTGCTTAGCTTCTTCAAGCATAACGGTCCTACTGTCATCACCTTGCAAAGCTTGTGAAACGGCTTCAAAAAACCCTGCAAAAGAGGGTCGTGCCAAAGTAATTGATTTGACACAAGCATCCACTTTTGATTGCTTAAATGGTGCGCGCGCAGTAAATTTCCAATGTCCATCAGCCGGATTATATGGGAGAGTAGCACTTTCCATAGTCAAACCTTCAAAGCAAAATTTCAAGCGGCTAGTATCCTTCGCGGCGCCGAGAGTAGTGGAGCTCGTAACCAGGGCGCCGTTTACCATTTGTATCGACAGCGCAGCGCAATCCTCAACTTCAATAGTATTGACGCGTGTGGCAACATAGGCGGATACAGAGTGTATTGGGCCAAAAATAAAACTTAGCAAATCATGAATATGTATTGCGTGACCCAAAATTGCACCACCTTGCTCTCCAGCCCAAGTGCCTCTCCAACCCACGCTGTAATATTCTGCGTTGCGACTCCAATGGGTTTCTAGGGTTGCAATAAGTGGTTTACCAGTCAGTCCTGAATTGATCAGTGCTCGAATACGACTGATCGCCAATCCATAACGGTACTGAAAAATAGGAAATACTCTTTTCTCAGTTTCCAAAGCTAGCTTGATTAATCGATCAGCATCAGCAACAGAAGTTGCCAGAGGTTTCTCGCAAATAACATGCTTTCCACTGCGCAAGGCTTTTTCAACGGCTCCATAATGTAGAACTGGCGGTAGGCATATGTCAATTATATCGATTTTTGGGTCATTAAGTACCTTCTCAAAATTAATCTCAACTTTGGCTCCCGAGCGTTCTGCGACCAAACTGGCGCGATCTGCGTTTAAATCACAAATGGTTTTTAAATTGAAAAGATTTGGTAGTTCTGCATAACCGTCACTATGCTCTCTACCAATTCCCGCCCCAACAATAGCGACGTTATAAGG
>DCBE01000031.1:0-2229 GCA_002313325.1 Flavobacteriaceae bacterium UBA1115 | reverse complement strand
GCACTCATCTAAATGACTCCATCTTTTGGTTCTCTTTATGCCAGTTTCATTGATAAACAAATGTAGGTTTTACATAATTACCTCCCTCTTTTTGGTTATCTGCAAGCTATAAAAAGCTCAGCTTTTGCATATGATATACTTTTTTTGGGCATTCTAATTTATAAAAAATATTTTTTTCAATCGGTTATTCCGCCCTCTATTTGTAAACGCGATTTGGAAACAATATCTCTTTAAAAGACTTGTCTTAAAAAACACACAATGCATAATCGTGACCTACGCTAAAAAAATGGCAAGATGAGTCGGAGTTTTCCAAATCGACAATTTTACGGCCGAAACTATCGAGTGAACTTGGCGTACAATTGAAATTACGAGTAAAATGTCTGCTAACCTCACTCGGGTGGACAAATTTTTAATTGGGAGGGCATCTTTGATGTTTAATTTTAAGAGACTACTGGCTACGTCTTCTGTCGTAGCTACGCTGGCTGCCACTTCGGCGCTTGCGGGAATTGAATTGCGTATGATGTGGTATAATGATGGTAATGAAAGCGAGGTTATCCAAAATATCATTGATCGTTTTGAGGCAAATAACCCAGATATTTCAGTTATTGTTGATGTTGTTCCCTACAAATCAATTATGGAATCTTTGCCGATTCAGTTGGCTGCTGGTAGTGGGCCTGATCTTGCCCGCGTCACCGACTTAGGTGGCCTTAGCAAATATTATATGGATCTGACCCCGCACATCTCAAACAGTGATTATTGGGAGGCAAGTTTTGGCCCTTTTCTGGACTGGTTGGCGCCAGACTCGGATAGAATTTCTGGCTTTATGACACAACTTACAGTTACGGGCCCGTATGTAAATAAAACGTTCTTTGAACAAGCTGGTGTCGCTATGCCTGGAGATGGTGCAACTTGGGACGAATGGGCTGCAGCTGCAAACGAGGTTGCAACAAAACTTGATATTCCAATCCCTATGGCTTGGGATCGCTCTGGCCACCGTGTTTCTGGACCAGCCATTGCTATGGGAGCTAAAATGTTTAACGCTGAGGGTGAACCAGCCTTGGTTGATGACGGTTTAAAAGAAATGACACAGCGTCTTTATGATTGGCACCAAGATGGAACAATGACAAAAGAACTATGGGGTTCTGTATCAGGTTCATCATACCTAGGCGCAAACGAAGATTTCGCTAACGGTCAGGTGGTTATGTATATGTCTGGTTCTTGGCAAATTGGTCAATTTTCAGGAACAATAGGCGATGCGTTTGATTGGTGGGCCGTACCTGCTCCATGTGGTGGTGCAGCATGCACTGGTATGCCGGGTGGTGCCGCATTAGTTGCAATGAAGGACACAAAGCACCCGGAAGAAGTGGGCAAGTTAATGGATTTTCTGGCACAAGAGGAAAACTTAGCTGAATTTTATGGTAAAAACTTATTCATTCCTGGTCACCTTAAGCTTGCAACTGGTGGTGTAGAATTTGCGACTGATGATGTACGGGCTAAACATGCTTTAAGTACTTTTGCGAGCGCTGTGCCAAAAATCGCACCAACGGCTTATGACCTTCAAGGGTACCCAAATAATCGCATCATGTTTAATGCGCTCATCTCGCGTTTGAATGAAGCTATTGTGGGTGAACTTACCCTTGAGCAAGCTTATATTCGTATGGAAGAAGATGTTGCAAAACAGCTCGCGGCAAAAGCCCTTGAGTAATATTGATAAATAGAGGTTGGCTTCATGGAGCCAACCTCCAACAAAAAAATGGACTGTAGGTAATGAGCATAGATTCAGATCCACCAATTAACTTTAAAGAATCAGTGGTTTTGATTTTAGGTTGGCCTGTAAAGCAGGTAGTTCGTGCAATCGACTATCCTTTTTCAAAAATTCAAAGAGGGGTTGGAATCCAAGGGATGCCCTGGGTTTTTCTACTACCCAATCTTGTATTTTTCGGAATTTTTGTTGTTATTCCTTTGTTTATAAACTTTGCTTTTTCTTTTACAGGGGGAACAGAGCTTTTCTTAAGCAATCGTGTTTATACAGGCGTCGAACAATATAATTTTTTACTTGAGTGTGAAAAGTTTGGTGATCCTATAACTTGTCGGGAAGACCGTTTTTGGAAAGGCATGTACAATACAATTGTGTTTGTTTTTTTCCAAGTCTCATTTTTGGTTCTGTTCTCACTAATAACTGCTTTAATATTAAACCGCGAGATTCGTGGCAGAGGCTTTTTTCGTGCA
>DCBE01000029.1:11261-52335 GCA_002313325.1 Flavobacteriaceae bacterium UBA1115 | reverse complement strand
AAAGTCGCTCATTTTTGCTCTATGTGTGGACCAAATTTTTGTTCAATGAAAATAACTCAAGATGTTAGAGATTATGCTTCAAAACATGGTATTACTGACCAAGAGGCTATTGTAAAAGGAATGGAAGAAAAATCAAAAGAGTTTAATGAGAAAGGGGCTGAAGTATATCTTGAAGAAGATAAGGTAGAGTCTCGATAATATTTCAATTGACGGTCATCATTAATAAATAAAATATGAATAACATTAACATACTTGAAGAAATAAGAAAACAATCGCCTCTTGTTCATAACATTACCAATTATGTAGTTATGAATAATACAGCCAATGCACTACTTAGTATTGGAGCATCACCAGTAATGGCGCATTCGAAAGATGAAGTTGAGGACATTGTATCTATATCCTCATCACTTGTAATAAATATGGGAACACTCAGTGAAAAATGGATTGACAGTATGATTATTGCTGGAAAAAAAGCGAAACTATTAGGAAAACCAATTGTTTTTGACCCTGTTGGTGTTGGCGCATCAAAATACAGAACCGAAACGGCAGAAAAAATTATAACTGAAGTTAAGCCTGATGTAATCAGAGGAAATGCATCAGAAATTATGGCATTGGCTCAGCTGTCAACAATAACCAAAGGAGTTGATAGCACTGCACGAAGTTTTGAGGCTGTAGATGGAGCACTGCACCTTTCAAAAAAATTGAATAATACAATTATTGTAAGTGGGGCGGTTGACTATATTGTTACAAAAGAAAAAGTAACAAAAGTTGGTAATGGTAGTGCTTTGATGTCTAAAGTAACTGGAATGGGATGTACAGCCACAAGTATTGTTGGCGCATGTATAGCCGTTGATAAAGATTTACACAATGCCGCTGTATCCGCCATGGTTTTTATGGGATTAGCAGGTGAAAAAGCCGAGAAAATGTCGGACGGGCCTGGATCATTTCAAGTAAAATTTTTAGATGCTTTACATAATCTTTCAGCCGATGACCCGGAAGAAAAAACCAAAGTAAATGAAGAAAGTTGATTTTTCTTTCATGTTTGTTACTGACGACAGAATTACCGAAAATGAAAAATTTTATTGGCTACTAGAAAAAGTTTTAATTGGCGGTGCAACAATTATACAACTTAGAGAAAAAAATATTGAAACAATTAATTTTTACAAAAGGGCTTTAGAGGTAAAAAAAATATGTGATACATATAAAACACCTTTGATAATTAATGATAGATTAGATGTTGCGTTATCAATAGACGCAGATGGTCTGCATCTGGGACAAAATGATATGCCCGTAAATATTGCGAGAAAGTTTCTTGGAAAAGACAAGATTATTGGGATTTCTGTGAGTAATAAAAAACAACTGGAAACAGCAAACACATCTGATGCAGATTATATAGGGTTATCGCCAATTTTTAAAACAAACACCAAAACAGAGAACATAGCCGCTCCTTTAGGTCTCAATGGCTTGAAATCATTGAAATCAATTACTAAAAAGCCAATTATTTGTATTGGGGGTATTGATAGTAAAAATGTTGAGGACGTTATTTATAATGGATCTGATGGAGTCGCAATTGTTTCTGCAATATCAGAAAGCTTTCACCCAGAAAAAATAACAAAAAAGCTTAAAAATTTAATTTCAAAAGGAAAAAAGTAGAATCCATTTAATTATTTGAATGAAAGGGATTAGTAATAGATATAAGTCTGTTTTGACAATCGCTGGTAGTGATTCAGGTGGTTGTGCAGGTATTCAGGCAGATATTAAAAGTATTAGTGCTTGTGGAGCATACGCCGCGTCAGTTATTACAGCAACTACCGCTCAAAATACGGAAGGAGTGTTTGATATCCATCCCATTCCAATTAATAATATTGAAAAACAGTTAGATGCTGTCCTAACTGATATTAGATTTAATTCAACCAAAATAGGGATGTTACATTCATGTGAAGTTATGGATTTAGTACGAAAGAAACTTAAATTTTATAAAAATAAAAACATAGTAATAGACCCAGTGATGGTTGCAACTTCGGGGGATAAACTTATAGACGACAGTGCTGTTAATTGCATTAAAAATTTACTTCCAATGGCTGAAATTATTACGCCCAACGTTCCAGAAGCCGAAATATTAATTGGAAATCCAATTACAAAGGATACTATTTTGGATGCTACCAAAAAAATTGGAAAAATTTACAATACGTCTGTTTTGCTAAAAGGAGGTCATCTAGAGTCTAATTCAAAAGAAATAGTGGATGTGCTATATATTAAATCAATGGGTGATTTAGTTTTGGTTAAAAACCCTAGAATTAATTCAATTAATACACATGGAACGGGATGTAGCTTGTCTTCCTCAATTGCTGCTTTTTTAAGCTTAGGTTTCAACATTGAAGATTCAGTTATTAAAGCTTGTAGGTATGTAAATAAAGCTATTAGCAAGGGATCAGATATGATTTTAGGAAAAGGAAAAGGACCAATAAATCACTTTTTTTTACATTAATTGTAAATGCGCACCGCAGTTCCATTTTGCTGTACCTTATAAAACAGTAGGCTATAGGTTGCCCCTTCCGTAAGGGGTTGACCTGTAGCCAAACTGTACTGAAAGTCTTCACAAGAGCAGGAAGCTGTAACACCAGAGATTTGAACCGTAGAGCAGCTATTTGGCGCATGATTGGGGCAACTTGCTTCCCACGCCATAATCGTTCCAGAAAGATTAAATAACAACAATCCTTTTAGACCGCCATTAGGCCAATATAAACTCCCCCCTTGATAGTTTAAGTTGTCAAAAGCAGGAAGTGCCAGATTGATGCTTTGGTCAAAACGCGCTTCGTATAAGTACGGATTGCGCTCTACGCTATTTTTGTCACAACTTAACAAAAATAAAAACGCTGTAAAAAAAACATATTTCATGTGAATAAAACGCATGAAAAAGGAAAATTGTATATTTGCATTCATCCCTTAAACATAAGGGATTTTTTAATAATACCCCATGAGTACAGTTTCATATTATACTGCCGAAGGGCTAAAAAAATTAAGGGAAGAACTCAATCATCTAAAAGATGTTGAGCGTCCGCGTGCATCACAGGCTATTGCCGAGGCACGCGACAAGGGAGATTTGAGTGAAAATGCCGAGTATGACGCTGCTAAAGAAGCACAGGGTATGCTTGAAATGAAAATCGCGAAAATGGAAGAAACTCTATCGGGAGCTCGTGTGATTGACGAGTCACAATTGGATGTTTCCAAGGCGTTGGTGCTTTCAAAAGTACGTATCAAAAACCTTACCAATAGCATGGAAATGAACTATACCCTTGTAGCTGAAAGTGAAGCGGATTTGAAAACCGGAAAAATATCAGTTAATTCACCTATTGGTAAAGGGCTTTTAGGTAAAGCCGTTGGAGAGATTGCTGATGTTACCGTTCCAAACGGCACGCTTAAATTTGAAATTTTATCCATTAAACGTTAATGACGTCTATCTTTAGTCGAATTATTGAACGTGAACTTCCAGCTTATATTGTTGCGGAAGACGATCATCACATTGCTTTTTTGGATATCAACCCTAACGCACTTGGTCATACGCTTTGTGTGCCCAAAAAAGAGGTAGATAAGCTTTTTGATTTGGACGATGACTCCTACCTCAACCTTATGCATTTTAGTCATCGTGTGGCTACTGCGCTTAGGCAAGTCGTTTCATGTCAGCGTGTAGGGTTATTGGTGATTGGACTTGAAGTACCCCACGTTCATGTTCATCTGATTCCTTTAAATGATATGGCAGACGCAACATTTAAAAAGAAGGTTGCGCCGTCAAAAGAGGAGATGCAAACTTTAACTCAGCAAATTAGCACTGCTTTTAAGCAATAGGTAGATGTATCTCAAAGCAGGTACCCGAGCCAGAACTGTTAACCAGTCTTAGTTTTCCACCGTGATTTTGTGCTACAATGCGTTTTGCAAGAGCAAGACCAAGACCCCAACCCCGTTTTTTTGTTGTTATGCCTGCCTCAAAAACCGAGCGGTGTAGTTTTTTAGGAATTCCACTTCCACTATCTTGAATTGAAATAAGCGCAGCCTTATCCCATGACAATTCAATGCTTATTTTACCTTTTCCACGAATGGCATCTATGCTGTTTTTAATGAGGTTTTCCAGGACCCAACTCATCAGATCGACATTGATGCTCACTTCTTTTTCTTCGCCATTCAAGTGCAGCTCTAGTGTAATACCTTTAGGCATACGTATCTGCATATACTCCATTATGTCTTGAACAACAGTGCTTATTTTTGTTTTATCCCTGTTTGGAAGCGATCCAATTTTGGAAAAGCGCGCACTGATGGTTTCCAAGCGTGTTACGTCTCTTTTTATTTGGTTAAACATTTTTGGGTCTACACCTTCCTCTAAAATGGCCAGCCATCCCAACAAAGATGAAATAGGCGTTCCCAGTTGATGTGCAGTTTCCTTGGCCATGCCTGTCCATAGCTTGTTTTCAACTGCTTGCCGATTGGTTTTGTAGTAGGCGTAAACCAGCCCGCCTATAAACATGACAATCAATAAAAAAGCAAAAGGGTAGTACCTTAACTGATAGATGAGATTTGACCTGCCGTAATACATTTTTTGATACAAACTATCTTTGTATGTGATGTCTATTGGGGCGTGCACGGCACCAAATTCTTCTTTAAGCTGTTGGATATAACCCAATGAATCTTGAGCGAGTTTTCGTTGGTTGATATTGTTGGAAAACAGCAAGTTGTTTTGGTTGTCAACAACAATCATAGGAATGCTGTTTTCAGCAGTTAATATTTGAAATGTCAGTGGGTCAATAGGGTTGTCAAGATCTTTATTGGAAGCCAGTTTTTGTTGTGCTAATCCCCAAAGCTCCATCTGTTGTTTCTCGTCATCCTCTATGCGCTGAATTAATCTATAGGTGTTCCAAAGTGTTATGCCCGCAAAGCCAAGCGCCATTAAAAACCCCACCAATCGGATTAGTCGCGGATAAGCTGTTAGTTTATTAGCACTCATGCCTACGAATATAGTGTAATTTCAACGTTTAGATTATCTGCAAATTGAGTAGATTTGTATTAAACTCACCTTGATTTTTAGTATTTAACTATTTTTTTTAGAATAGAAAAAGTCAATAGGAGTTCATTAATAACATTAACTGAAGCATGGAAATTACAGGAAAAATCAAACAAATTGACGAGACAAAAGAATATGGATCCAATGGATTTCAAAAACGCGAACTGGTGCTAACGTCCGAAGAGCAATATCCACAGCATATTTTGATTGAATTTGTGCAAGATAAGTGCAACTTACTCAATGCATACAATGTGGGTCAGCGTGTTAAAGTGGGTATCAACATTCGCGGTCGCGAATGGCAAAGTCCACAAGGTGAAATCAAGTATTTTAATTCTATCCAAGGATGGCGCATTGATGCTGTTGATGAGGCCCTAGCAACACCACCAGCCGCACCACCATTCGAAACCATGCCTGAGACAGATAAAGAAACGCCAGACGACCTGCCGTTCTAACAACATGTATCATCTTTCTGAAACATTGCGTTTTCCTCCACCTCATTTAGCAACGGAAGAGGGGATTGTTGCTGTTGGTGGAGACCTACGGCCAGAACGAGTGTTGTTGGCCTATCAAAAAGGTATTTTTCCTTGGTTTGAAAAAGATGATTTTTTAATTTGGTGGAGCCCTGATCCAAGAATGGTGCTCTTCCCCGACCAATTGAGAATTTCCAAAAGCATGCGCACTTTCATGCGTAAAAACCCCTATGAAATTACTTTTGACAAGTCTTTTAATGAGGTGGTAAAGGCTTGTGCTCGCGTGAAACGGTTTGGGCAAACAGGGACGTGGATCACACCCGGACTCGTGGAAGTTTATAAAACATTACACGAGCAAGGTCACGCACATTCTGTGGAGGTTTGGGACGGTCCCGAACTTGTGGGTGGGCTCTACGGCATTGATGTTGGACAGGTGTTTTGTGGTGAGAGCATGTTTTCCAAATCTAGCAATTCCAGTAAGTTGGCCTTGATATATCTTGCACGAGAACTCAAAAAAAACAACTATAACCTTATCGATTGTCAGGTACCCACTGCACATTTGGCCAGTATGGGGGCAAAGCCTATTTCACGAAAAGCGTTCCTCAATTACCTAGAGTAGTCAGCTCTTTGTGTCTAAAACAATCCACCACATGATCGTTAACCATACCTGCGGCTTGCATATGTGGATACATGGCGATCTATCCAATATATTTAAATCCTCGCTTCCTTAGGTCATTACCCATTTATATTGCGAGAGAAGTGGTTTGCGGTAAATCTTTTGTTTGGGTGTATTGGTTTTGGATGGGAATCCCATTTGTATACGCCCACATAAAATCATTAAATGAACCAACCTCCTTCCGAATTTCAATAAAGGATTGTGCGTTTGAAATGGCTGCATTGATCTTCCCCTGATTGTGGATAATGCCCCCTTTTCTTGCACCAGCCCATATGCGTCATATGTTGTCATTTGGGCAATGCGATTCACGTCAAAGTCAAAGAAGGCCATGCGAAAATTATCGCGTTCCTGTAAGACCACCAAGATAAGCCCGCTTGGTATGTTTCTAGTAACAGGGCTTCAAATAATTTTACATCATCGTAAATGGGAACGCCCCATTCGGTGTCATGATAGGCAATTTAATTGGGGTTTACTAAACACCAGTCAAAGCGATAAGGTTACATAGTCAGGATTTTGCCTCTAAGCTATGCAAAAATGCATGAAGTGTCAAGGCAGCAGATAGCGGATAGCTGCCAATGGAAGTTCTTTTTAAGGATGTAAGATGTGCGCCGCAGCCAAGTTTTTGGCCAAAATCGTGGGCTAGCGAACGAATGTAAGTTCCCTTACTACAGCTTACAGAAAAATGGATATCTGGCATTTTGACGTCTGTTAATTCAAAATCGGTAATCTTCACTTCTCTAGATGGAATTTCAATTGTTTTTCCAGCTCTGGCCAAGTAGTACAGACGCTTTCCGTCTTTTTTTATGGCAGCGTATATGGGTGGTTTTTGTTGAATATTCCCCAAAAAACCAGCACGCACTTGTTCTAACATTTCCGTGGAAATATGGCCCGTGGGTTTTGGTTCGCTGACGCTGGTTTCCAAATCATAAGATGGTGTTGTAGCGCCCAAACGGAAGCTTCCTGTATATGCTTTTGGCATTCCCATAAATTGCTCAATTTGTTTGGTCATGCGTCCTGTGCATATTAGCATTAGCCCTGTACCCAAAGGGTCTAAGGTGCCTGCGTGCCCAACCTTGATTTTCTTTAAATCAAATTCTTTTTGAATGGCCCATCGTATTTTGTTGACCACTTGAAATGAAGTCCACCTAAAGGGCTTGTCAATGAGCAAAAGCTGCCCTTCCAAGAAAGCTTCTTTTGTGTGTGTTATATCCATGCAACTACAGATGCGGTTATACCAACTACGAGACAGTAAATAGCAAAATAGCGAAGCTTGCTGCGCTTGACAAATGCAATCATCCACGTGCAAGCCAAAACACCTGAGGCTAAGGCAGCTAAAAACCCCAAACTCATGGGCAGTAGGTCAAAAGTAATAGCTGTGGCTGCGCCTTGATCTAAAATTGATTTTGACATGCTCCCCAAAATAAGCGGGATGACCATTAAAAAGGAAAATCGCGCTGCTTCAGGCCTGTTGACCCCAATGAGTAATGCAACGGCAATTGTGGCGCCGCTTCTTGATATGCCAGGGAGTATAGCAATCGTTTGCGCAATCCCAATTAGCAAAGCAATCTTGTAGGTGATGGGCTGCTCTTTACTAGATGCCTTGTCGGTAAAAAACAGCAAAGCCGCCGTTAAACACAGCATGGCGCCCACCAACGCCAAGTTTGTATTATTAAAAAGCGCTGTTATTTGAGCTTCAAAGAATAGGCCTATCACCACTGCGGGAATCATGGATACCACAACGTAACCAACAAATACCCGCGTTTCGGGCTGATCTTTTTTAAATATACCACTAAGGATTGCTACAATATCGTTTCTAAAAACAATCATGGTGGCAATTGCAGTGGCGGCGTGTACTAGAATAGTAAAAAGGATATTTTCGGCGGACAGTTGATCGTTATCGAGGATGGCCGTAAACAGCGCTAAATGACCACTTGATGATATAGGTAAAAATTTGGTTAGGTTTTGAATAATCCCCAATAAAATGGCTTCCCAAAACCCCATTATTTCTTTTTAGTAGCTAAAATAGCCACCACCAAAACCGCAAATCCTCCCAAAACCAATGTAGGTGCTACACGGATACGTATTGGACTATAAATTTCGGGATTAAATACGTTGGGGTCATCGCTTCCTCCGCCTGTCATAAGTACAAAACCTAATACGATTAGTGCAATGCCCAAGCCCATAATGCGGTAAGCGCGTTTGCCAAATAAAAATTCTTTATTGTTGTTCATATTAATACACTATGTCATAGGATAATTTGAGGTGTCTTTGGGTAGCAAAATAAGCGCTGATGGCACTTATCAGTATTGAGCACAGGAGAACACCTGCTGACAACAATGCAATATTCTCGATGGATCCCCACCAATCGACTTGAGGCGCCAAGCGTACCAAAAAACGCAAAAGACCCGCAAAGCCAGCAAGCGCAAGCACTGCACTAATGGTACCCAAAAGCATGTAGCGCCAAATAAAGGGACGCCGAATAAACCCTTTCCGCGCGCCTACCAATAACATGGTTTGTATCACCAGTCGTTTACTGTAAATCGATAATTTAATCGAGTGGTTAATAAGCAATAGTGCGATGGCCACAAAGACAGCACTACAAACGAGCAGCCAAAACCCAAAGCGTTCAATGTTCTGGTTGAGTAAAACAATAAGCGGCCTGTCGTAAAGCACTTCAGAAATAAATGGCTTTTGTTCCATGACGTCGCTAAGACTATCCAATACTTCGGTAGTGACAAACTCGGCCTTGAGTCCAATATCTAGTGCATCTTGCAAGGGATTATAGCCCAAAAAATCCATAAAATCTTCACCAATGGTAGCGCTGTACTCTGCGGCAGCAGTTTCCTTGGAAACAAAGCGAACCGATTTTGTAAAGGGCGCCAACCGCATGGTGGTTGTCAGTTGCTCTCGTTCCATTTCTTTGGTTTCGTCATCCAAAAAAACGATCATGGAAATCTGTTCTTTAAAGTAATTGGCAATGGACTGACTGTTGAGCAAGACAAAGCCCAAAATACTCAATACAAAAAGCACCAATGCTGTACTACTTACAACAGAAAGATAAGAGGTTAAAAGACGGCGTTTGTATATAAGAGTTGCTGTCATAGTTGTTCTATGCCATAAAAATAGAAAATATGTCGGAACAAATCTCACTCTAATCAATAAAGCTCGTGTTTAAAATGTTATTTTTGTTGCTTAATTGCATACATGGGGTATCCTTTTCAAGAGATAGAAAAAAAATGGCAGGCGATTTGGGCAGCAAAAGAAACCTTTAAAGTTGCACAACCATCCGATAAGCCAAAGTACTATATACTTGATATGTTTCCCTACCCATCTGGTGCTGGTCTTCATGTTGGGCATCCTTTGGGTTATATTGCAAGTGACATAGTTGCACGTTATAAACGTCATAGCGGTTTTAACGTTTTGCATCCGCAAGGCTATGACTCTTTTGGGCTACCCGCTGAGCAATATGCCATCCAAACGGGTCAGCACCCAGCCATTACTGCCGAAACCAACATCAAACGCTATCGCAAACAGCTCGATCGCATGGGCTTTTCTTTTGATTGGTCACGTGAGGTGCGCACCTCAGATCCCTCTTATTACCGCTGGACACAGTGGATTTTTTCATTACTCTTCGATGCGTGGTACGACAATAACCAAGATAAAGCACGTACCATAGCATCACTAGTTACACATCTTGAAAAACACGGAACACAAGATTTAGATGCTGTTTGTGATGAGGAAACGCTATCGCTAACCGCAGCAGAATGGCAGCAATTGGACGCAAATGCACAAGAGCAATTTCTGCTCCGTTATCGCCTAACCTATTTGGCAGAAACAGAAGTAAATTGGTGCCCTGCTTTGGGAACCGTACTTGCCAACGACGAAGTGGTCCAAGGGGTTTCTGAACGAGGAGGCTTCCCGGTGGAGCAGAAAAAAATGAAGCAGTGGGGTATGCGTATTTCTGCCTATGCCGACCGATTGCTAAATGGACTAAACGATATTGATTGGCCCGAGCCACTCAAAGAGATGCAACGGAACTGGATTGGCAAATCTGTGGGTGCAAGCGTTCGTTTTCCAATAGAAAACAGCGATCGCCAAATAGAAGTATTTACCACAAGAGCCGATACCCTTTTTGGTGTTACTTTTTTGACGTTGGCTCCAGAACACGAATGGGTTTCTGAAATTACTACATCTATACAGCGAGAAGCAGTTACTGCATATGTTAAGCAGACAGTACAACGCAGCGAGCGCGAGCGCACGACCGATGTTTCACGCATAACTGGCGTGTTTACGGGTGCCTATGCCCTCCATCCTGTTACCAAAGAAAAAGTGCCCATTTGGATAGGGGATTATGTTTTAGCAGGATATGGAACTGGCGCGGTTATGGCCGTGCCTTGTGGAGATCAACGCGACTTTGATTTTGCCAAGCACTTTGAGCTACCGATTAAAAATATTTTTAAAGACGTTGATATCATTGAGGCGGCTTTTTCAGATAAGGAAAAGACCGTGATTGCGAACTCAGATTTTCTCGATGGACTTTCATATGTTGATGCCACCCAAAAAATCATTCAACATTTAGGCGCAATAGGCATGGGCGAAGGTGCTACTACCTATCGCTTACGTGATGCGGTTTTTAGCCGCCAGCGTTATTGGGGCGAACCTATTCCTGTGTATTTTGTCGAGGGGCTTCCAAGGCTTATTCCAGATGATTATCTGCCTTTAAAATTACCAGAGGTTTCAAAATATTTACCCACCTCAGATGGCGCACCGCCACTGAGCAATGCAATAGATTGGGCGTGGGACACCAAACAAAACAAGGTTGTCTCTAACGACTTAATAGACTACAAGCATGTTTTTCCATTGGAAAAGAACACCATGCCAGGTTGGGCGGGTAGCTCGTGGTATTTTAATCGATATATGGATGCGCAAAATACCGAGGCTTTCGCCAGTAAAGAGGCATTGAAATATTGGAAAGAAGTTGATTTGTATTTGGGAGGAAGCGAACACGCCACCGGACACTTGCTTTATTCCAGATTCTGGCAATACTTTATGTATGACTTGGGTCTAGTACCCGTAAAAAACTACGCCAAAAAACTCATCAATCAGGGTATGATATTGGGCGAAAGCGCTTTTGTTTACCGGCTTGCCGAAACCCAAACGTATCTTTCAAAAGGACTTTGCAGCGGCAAAGAAGTCATTCCCGTTCATGTAGATGTTTCTTTGGTATCTCCAAATAATGTATTGGATATTGTGGGTGTAAAAAAATGGCAACCCCATTTTGCCGATGCTAGCTTCGAATTAGAAGATGGTAAATACATTGTTGGGCGTGAAGTGGAAAAAATGTCGAAATCGAAGTATAATGTTGTCAACCCAGATGCCATTTGCGATCAATATGGGGCAGATACCTTACGTATGTATGAGATGTTTTTAGGCCCTATTGACCAGGCCAAACCTTGGAATACAGCGGGTATTTCGGGGGTTTATAGTTTTTTAAACAAGTTTTGGAGACTCTTCCACAATGGGGAAAACTTCCAACTCAACGACGCTCCAGCATCAAAAGAGTCATTAAAAGTGTTGCATAAAACCATAAAAAAGGTAACCCAAGACATTGAGCAGTTTTCGCTGAATACATCTGTTAGCGCTTTTATGATTGCTACTAATGAACTTACAGCACAAAATTGTAATAATAGAAAAGTTTTGGAACCCTTAACCGTATTATTGGCACCTTTTGCACCGCATATTTGTGAAGAATTATGGGCATTGTTGGGTCATGAGACTTCTATTACCATTGCGCCGTATCCTAAAGCTGACCCACAATATTTACAAGAAGACTCCAAAGAGTACCCAATAAGTTTTAATGGTAAGATGCGCTTTACACTGGTCTTGCCCACTTCGTTGAACAATAAGGAAATTGAAGTAGCCGTATTGAAAGAAGAACGTACCCAATTGTATTTGGATGGAAAAACAGTAAAAAAAGTGATTGTTGTTCCCAATAAGATTGTCAATATTGTTATTTAAAATGATCAACCCAGAGTACATCGGTTTTTTTGCTGCCACGCTTACTACTTCAGCCTTTTTGCCACAGGCATTTAAAATTTGGAAATCCAAAAAAGCTGACGGTTTGTCACTTACCATGTATTTGGTGATGGGCACTGGCACCCTGAGTTGGCTTATCTATGGTTTAATTATTGAAAGCCCTTCTATAATTGTTGCCAACAGCATATCTGTTTCCATCATTGGATTTATCATTACCTTTATTGTCCGTACGAAAGAGTAGATTGGTATTGTTTTTGTAAATTAATTATTAAAAAATTATTATGTTGGAATATTATTTAATCATTACCTTGTTTGCTGGCGCAAGCATGTGGGTTCAATACAAATTGAAGTCAATATTTAAGAAGTACAGTAAAGTACAGTTAAGCAATCAAATGTCGGGCAGAGAAATAGCCGAAAAAATGCTTTCCGACCATGGTATTCGCGACGTCAAAGTAACGGCTGTCCGTGGGAAACTCACCGATCATTACAATCCAAAGTCAAAAACGGTAAATCTGAGCGAGAGTGTTTTTCATCAAATAAATGCTGCTGCTGCTGCTGTGGCTGCCCACGAATGTGGCCATGCCGTACAGCACGCCCAAAGTTATGAGTGGTTGAAGTTTCGTTCGCTTTTGGTTCCTGTGGTAAGCGTGGCTTCAAGTATATCCATGTGGATTTTATTTGGCGGGTTTATGTTAGGTCTTGGGTCGGCTATTGGCTATAACCTAGCTGTCGCAGGAGTGGTGCTCTTTGGGTTAGGCACTTTGTTTAGTTTCATCACATTACCTGTTGAGTATGACGCAAGCGATCGAGCACTGGCATGGTTGCAACGCAAAAACATGGTCAACCAACGAGAATTTGCCATGTCAAAAGATGCTTTAAAATGGGCAGCAAGGACTTACGTTGTCGCTGCAATAGGTTCATTAGCTACGCTCATTTATTTTGCTCTAAGCGTGGCAACAGGATCTAGGCGCTAAATACTGATTTGTCGATCGATTTGTTGATGTAAAGAAATAAAGGTTTCGGTTCTTGAAACCCCCTCAATAGATTGAATTTTGTGATTGAGTAATTGCATTAAGTGTTCATTGTTTTTACACATGATTTTAATCAAGATACTCCAGTTGCCCGTGGTATAGTGGCATTCCACAACTTCTGTAATTTTCCTTAATTGTGCGACAGCCTCTGGGTTTCGAATGGCTTTGTCTAGGTATACCCCTATGTAAGCGGTTGTGGAATAGCCAAGGGACGCAGGATTTAGTTTCAAATAGCTACCTGTGATCAGCTTGGCATCTTCCAGTTTTTTTAGCCGTTGATGTACTGCTGAACCAGAAAGGTCGAGGTGTCGCGCTATTTCTTGTACGGGTGTCCTTGCGTTTTGCATCAATACACGCAATATGGCTTTGTCTATCCCGTCTAACGAAAATTGTTTGTCTTCTTTTTTCAATACCTTTATATTGAGGCTATAAAATTAGTGAACTATTTTAGAAGAATATAAAGATGAAGAATAAACAGTTACAAGTATGGGGTGTGCTTTTTTGTGGAACAGCTGTTATCTTAGGTGCTTTTGGTGCACATTTATTGTCCGATATGTTGTCTGCAGACGCTCTTCAATCTTTTGAGGTGGGTGTGCGTTATCAGCTTTTTCATGGGTTGGCACTGCTGTTCTTGAGTTTAACACCTAATTCAAAAAAGTTTATCAATAGAACCGCGCTACTGTTTATAATTGGAACCCTATTATTTTCGATTTCTATTTATCTCTTGTCCTTATCAACCATGTATGACGATACAGTACTACAAGCTATTATGGGTCCAGTAACCCCTATTGGCGGGTTAATGCTTATTCTAGGGTGGTTGAATTTGCTTGTTGGGTATCTGCGCGCCTAAATTAGCGTTTGTTCGCGTTTGCGATATAATCGTCCAAGGCCTTGGTCATGGATGGATTTTCGGGTGTGGGTGCCAAGATGTCTATGCGTAAATCTTTGTCTAAAGCCGCTTTTTTTGTTGAGGTTCCAAATACCGCTATACGAGTATCTTTTTGATCAAAATTAGGAAAATTATGAAACAGTGAATCTATACCAGAAGGGCTGAAAAACACCAAAATATCGTAATAAACGTCTCGTAAATCAGACAAATCGCTGATAACTGTTTTATAAAAAACACCTTTTGTCCAATTGATGCCGGTGGCATCAAGATTTTCAGGAATACTTGCCTTTAGCCGATCAGAGCAAGGAAGGAGAAAAGATTCGTCTTTGTATTTAACAACTTCTTTTAACAACTCTTCCAGCGTCCGCTTACCCACATAAATTTTACGCTTACGGTACACTACATATTTCTGTAAGTAAAATGCAACGGCTTCAGATTGACAAAAATAACGCAAGGTACTAGGTACCGTATAGCGTAATTCTTCTGCCAAACGGAAGAAATGATCAACAGCATTACGACTTGTAAAAATAATCGCACTGAACTTAGTGATGTCAATTTTTTGCAAACGAACTTCTCTAGAAGAAACGCCTTCAACGTGAATAAAAGGTCTAAAGTCTATGGAAACCTTGCGCTTATCAATAAGCTGGTTATATGGAGAATTTTCAATCGATGGCGCAGGTTGCGAAACCAAGATAGTTTTTACTCTCGCCGGTTTTGTTAAAACTTTAGTATTTGTAATGCTAGCCATAAAGGGGCAATTTCAGAGGCGCAAATATACAAAATAATATAGACCGGCATAGCATTGAGTTGCCTAAAATATAGTTTGAGCATATTGAGGTGTATGGCGAGCATTGCAACCGCATAGCATGAGACAAAAACGAGGGATGCTATTTCGCCAAAACCAACAAAAGCCAAGCAAAATATTAAGCAGCTATAAATAAAAGTTATTTTTTCTTTGTTTAACGTGCGTATGTGAAATATTCTGAAAAGCGCCTCTTGATTATGAAAAAAATACATAAATCCACCTTCAAGAAATGCTTTTAATATCCAAAAAATAATGAAACTACCAGCGTAATACAACACTTCGCCATCAAAACTTGATATATAAAAGCTTTTGTTTTGAAATATGTTTAGAACAAGACCAAATACCAAGCTCCTAAAGACAAAAGTTAATATTGAAAAATTGCGATTCAACTTTAAGGGCTTATTGAGTTCTTCAGTATGTCCAACCTCTACCCAAAAATGCGTCAACGACTTTAGACGCCAGGGATTAATGAGTTTTAATAAGGCAAGTAGCGCCAGGATCAAAATCAAGTAAAGCCCAAAATAGTGGTCGTCAAGTTCGCGCAGTTCATACATACTACAAAAGTATCTAAATTTTTAAGGGTTGTCCACTTGTTTAAATGCGTATTTTAGCAGTGTATGAACGCAACAGTTGTAGTCATTCCAACTTATAATGAAGCCGCGAATATCCAAGGCATTTTACATGCCGTTATGGATTTGTCTGCACCCTTCGACGTATTGGTTGTTGACGACAATTCACCAGATGGTACAGCCGATTTGGTTCGTAAATTAAGGTCAATATTTCCACAGCTTCATTTGGAAGTAAGGCAAAATAAGGATGGACTTGGACCAGCCTATATCCATGGATTTAAGTGGGCGATGGATAAAGGCTATATGTATCTTTTCGAGATGGATGCAGATTTTTCACACCCGCCTAAAGCACTTATACCCATGCTTGCCTTACTTGAGGAGGATAAGGCTGATGTCGTTGTGGGCTCGAGATACAAAAAGGGAATCCGTGTTAGCAAATGGCCCTTGGGAAGAATTGTACTTTCCCTTGGCGCATCGCTATACGTCAGAATTATTACGGGCTTGCCTGTCGCCGACCCTACGGCTGGATTTGTTGGTTATAAAACCAGAGCACTTTCGTTACTGAACTTGGATGATATTCGATTTAAAGGATATGCCTTTCAAATTGCACTTAAGTTTTGGTTGTGGAAAAAGAATTTTCGAATTATCGAATTCCCCATTACTTTTACCGACAGAACTGCAGGGAATTCAAAAATGAATACTTCAATAATTAATGAAGCTATTTTCGGGGTCATAGGTATGAAATGGCGTAGTGTTTTTAAAAAACAAGCATGAGTAAAATATTAATCAAGGGTGCAAATGTGGTCAACGAAGGACAAACAACCTTCCTTGACGTACTTATTGAAGGAGAACGCATTGCTGCTATCGCAGCCAATATGTCCCCAACACCAGAAATGGAAGTAATAGAAGCATCGGGAAAATTTTTGTTGCCAGGTTGCATAGACGATCAAGTTCATTTTCGCGAGCCTGGGCTCACGCACAAGGCAACCATAGGCACAGAATCAAAAGCTTGTTTGGCTGGAGGAATCACCTCTTTTTTAGAGATGCCCAATACCAATCCACAAACCACCACCGCAAAGGCGTATAATGATAAGTTAGACGTGGCTGCCCAAACCTCATGGGTTAATTATGGCTTTTTGTTTGGCGGCACCAATGATAATCTGGAGGAAATAAATGCAATTGATCCAAAAACTACACCTGGCTTAAAGTTGTTTTTAGGATCTTCGACGGGGAATATGCTGGTAGATGACCCCAACACATTAAAAGAAATATTTTCTGCATTTCGACTTCCCATTGCTGTCCACTGTGAAGACGAACAAATCATTAGGACCAATCTTGCTGCGTATGTCAAAAAATTTGGAGATGATATTCCCATTGCACATCATCCAGATATTCGTTCTGCGGAGGCATGTTATTTGTCTTCTTCAAAAGCCATAGCATTGGCAAAAGAAACAGGCGCACGTTTGCACGTCTTCCATTTGTCTACGGCAAGAGAAACGACATTATTCCAAAACGATGTGCCCTTGGCCGAAAAACAAATTACAGCTGAAGTATGCATTCATCATTTGTGGTTTTCTGATAAAGACTACGCAAAAAAGGGCACCCATATTAAATGGAACCCTGCGGTAAAATCCACTGCTGACAGAGCGGGTCTTTGGAAAGCACTCAACGATGACCGCATTGATGTTATTGCTACCGACCATGCCCCGCACACCTTGGAAGAAAAAAATCAAGCTTACTCCAAAGCGCCATCGGGCGGGCCTATGGTGCAGCATGCGTTGGCCGTCATGCTCGAATGCGTAAATCAAGGAAAGATTAGCATAGAGAAAGTAGTAGAAAAAATGTGTCATAACCCTGCTATTTTGTTTTCTATTAAAGAACGCGGCTACATTAGGGCTGGTTATTTTGCAGATCTGGTTCTTGTAGATAAAAACCAAGTGCATACCATTACACGCGACAGTCTTTTGTACAAATGTGGTTGGTCGCCTTTGGAGGGAACTACATTACGCGGAGCAGTAACCCATACTTTTCTAAATGGTAGGCTTATGTATGAAAACGGAAACATAAAAGAAGCCCATCACGCTAAACCCTTGAGCTTTACCAGATGAGGCATTTTTTTGTACTTAGTGCCCTTTTGATGTTAGCTGCTTGTTCACAAGACAGGATTGCCAAACCCGAACCCTTGATGAGTGAAGAACAACTCATTAATTTTCATGTTGATTTGGCCATAATTAATGCAGCTAAGACTTATGCTGAAGTTTACTATATATCCTTAGACTCACTCTATGCGTTTCACGGCATAGACAGCCTTACTTTTGTGAAAAACAATACGTATTATGCCTCGAAGTCAAAACAGTATACGCGTATTTTTGAGGCGGTTAAATCGCAGTTAAAAGCGATGGAAGAGCTCGATACATTAGGACTGCCTCAACGATTAATTGATAATAAATTGTAATCCTATCTTTAGGGTTCGTTAACATAGGTTTATATTTGCTAAAAATAAGTATATGGCATCATTTGTAGAAGAAATCACTTGGCGAGGAATGCTGCACAACATCATGCCAGAAACGGATAAAACCCTTGCTAAGGGAATGACGTCTGGATATATTGGGTTTGACCCAACTGCAGATTCGCTTCACATTGGAAGCTTGGTTCAAATCATGATTTTGATGCATTTTCAACGCTACGGCCATAAACCCTATGCACTTGTAGGGGGAGCAACCGGTATGATCGGTGATCCATCTGGAAAATCGGCCGAGCGAAACTTGCTAGACAACAAAACACTTGAGCATAACTGTAACTGCATTGAAAAACAATTGTCTAAATTTTTAGATTTTGACAGCACAAAACCTAACGTTGCTGTGATGGTCAATAACCGAGATTGGATAGCTTCATTTAAGCTTATTGATTTTGCCCGTGATATTGGAAAACACCTTACAGTGAACTATATGATGGCCAAGGACTCAGTCAAAAAGCGTCTTGGCGCAGAAGCAAAGGAAGGCATGTCATTTACTGAGTTCACTTACCAACTTATTCAAGGATATGATTTTCTTCATTTGTATGCGCATCACAATTGTTTACTCCAAATGGGCGGTAGCGATCAATGGGGAAATATTACGACAGGAACCGAACTCATTCGCCGTAAACTTTCTGACAAAGCCTATGCGCTAACCTGTCCGCTTATCACAAAATCTGACGGTACTAAATTTGGAAAAACAGAAACAGGCAATGTTTGGCTAGATCCAGAAAAAACATCGCCTTACAAGTTTTATCAATATTGGCTGAATGCTTCCGATGAAGATGCTGAAAAGTATATCAAGATTTTTACTTTTCTAACCAAAGATGAAATAGACACACTAAAAGCCGCGCATCGTGAAATGCCACACCAAAGACAGCTACAGCGAAAGTTGGCTCAAGAGGTTACTGCCATGGTTCACTCCGCTGAGGATGTAGATCGTGTGGAGCAAGCCGCTCAAATTTTATTTGGCAAGGCTACAACAGCTGCCCTGAAAGCATTAGACGCCCAAACGCTTTTAGATATTTTTGAAGGGGTTCCTCAAGCAGAAGTAACAACTGAAAAATTAGCAGCCGACGGACTTTCTATTACAGATGCACTAGGAACTGAAACACGCTTTCTAAAATCTAATGGAGAAGCCCGCAGGGCACTAAAAGAAAACTCGATTTCTGTAAATAAAGAAAAGGTAACAGCTGCAAAACACATCACCTCCGCTGACCTTATTTGTGGTAATTATGTATTGCTACAACGCGGTAAGAAAAATTACTTTTTACTCGTTGTCAAGCCGTCATAAGCGAGCAACCTCTAACATCTGATGCATCAAATCTACCCAACACTTCAAAAGTGCCATCAGCATAGCATTTCCCAAGGTCTTGCGTTGCTAAAAACGCACAAGAATCTTTGTTAGACAAGTCAATAATATTAATCCCTCCCGAGCCTATTTTAGACACCTTATTTGGTTCGTTCACATCTCTTATCAGTACTTGCATACTTGACGATGGACGAAACAAACCCTTCCCTTTGGAATAGGCTTGCGACAGCATTTCGGTCATGCCGTATTCACTGTGAATGTTAGGAACCCCAAAACCTTTCTGAAGCAATTCGTGTAAGGCTTCACGTACGAGCTCCTTCCTTTTTCCTTTCATGCCGCCCGTTTCCATTATGGTGGTATGCTGAAGCTGTATTGGGTAATGTTCGCAAAAATCTAGTAGCGCAAAACTCACGCCAATCAGAAGCGTTGGTTTTTGTTGTGCATCTAAGGATTTTAAAGCCTTATAAAGCGCCTCAAATTCGTTGAGGTAGAATCCACTGAACTGCTTTTTTGCCCTCCCAATTAAGTCACGACACATATACAGCAAAGAAGCATTGGGTCTTTCAATATATCCTGGAAGTAGTGCTAGAATGTGGTACTCCTCTGGATGGCCATAAAATTGTGCAAAGCCTTTTCGAAAACTGTCTTCGTATTGCGCTAACGACGCCACATGATGTTTACTTGTAACCCCACCTGTACCCGAACTTTCAAATACAAATGCTTCATCATTTGTACAACTTACACGGTGAGTTTTAAAAAAAGTGATGGGCAAAAAGGGAATCTGAAGCGTGGTTTTTACATCGTACGGACTTACATTGGTCAGGTCACAAAAAGAGCGATATACAGCATTGTGCTCAAACTGATAAACAAATAACCCCAAGGCTTCTTTTTCAAACAGATTCATAATGGTCAAAGGTATTGATGATTTTTAAATCCTTAATTACTTAGCGTACTATAATTTTTTATATTTGAACAGAACGACTAAACATGAAAAAAAAGGATACACGCATTTTATTGGTTGATGACGAGCCAGACATCTTGGAGATATTAGAATATAATATTTCGAGTGAAGGATATCAGGTTAAGAGAGCAAAAAATGGTTTAGAGGCCTTGGCGAAAGCCAGCGAATGGAAGCCTCATTTGGTATTACTCGACGTCATGATGCCTGAAAAGGATGGAATTGAAACTTGTGAACAACTACGTGAAAATCCCAACCTTTCTGAATTGGTCATTGTTTTTTTAACTGCGCGAAGTGAAGACTATTCTCAGGTGGCAGGTCTTGAGGCAGGCGCAGATGACTATATAACAAAACCGATTAAGCCAAAATTGCTTTTGGGTAAAATCAAAGCAATCCTACGTCGATACAAGGGTGACAATTCAAAGCATTATTTTGAAGTTGGTGACCTAGTGGTAAACAGAGAAGAATATATAGTAACTTATAAAGGCCAAGAACTCAGTTTGCCTCGCAAGGAGTTTGAGCTGTTGTCTTTATTAGCATCCAAACCTAAGAAAGTATTTGGGCGCGCAGAAATTTTAGATATGGTGTGGGGCAATGAGGTTGTTGTCGGAGGTAGAACCATTGACGTGCACGTTCGTAAACTACGTGAAAAAATAGGCGATAAACACTTCAAAACGATTAAAGGGGTGGGTTACAAATACGTGGATTAGCATGGCCAAAAGACCGTTAAAATCCTATCGATTTTTACTGATTTCATCGTTATTAATAACGGTTCTTTTCTTGTTACTGACTTTTGGTTTTACTGTTTTTTTTACTGAAATTTTTATTTTAAGTACCACCAAACTACTTGCGCTCATCGGTTGCGGCTTTGTCATTTTCATAGCCGTATTTTTAGTGCTTAATTTTAGGGTTGAAAAATTCATGTACCAGGAAATAAAACAGTTGTACCAAGATTTAGAGCCCGAGTTCAGGGGTGAGTTAAACGACATCCTTATTACCGATAATATGGACTCGCTACTCGAAAATGTTAAAGAATTAGCGCATAAGCGAAGCGTTGAATTGGACAGCCTAAAAGACCAAGCATCTTTTCGCCGTGAGTTCTTGGGAAATGTTGCACATGAACTTAAAACGCCATTATTTACCGTTCAGGGTTACATACTTACGCTTTTGGATGGAGCACTTAAAGACGCCTCAGTTAATACAAAGTACTTGGAACGTGCCAATAAGGGGGTAGAACGACTTACATATATTGTTAATGATTTGGATTTGCTGACCAAGTTAGAAAAGGAGGACACCCAACTTGAGATGGAAAAATTTGACATCTTCGAATTAATCCAAAGCGTATTTGAATTGCTCGAAATGGAAGCTTCAAAATCCAATATCCAGCTAGAGTTTGACCAGAAATACGAGAAAGCCATAACGGTATACGCCGATAGAGATCGGGTGCAACAAGTGTTGACAAACCTTATCATGAATTCCATTAAGTACGGTAAAAAGAAAGGCACCACAGAAGTAAGCGTTCAGCCCATTTTTGAGAATAAAATCATTGTTCGCGTGCGTGACAACGGAGAGGGCATCGAAGAGGAGCATTTGCCACGCTTGTTCGAGCGTTTCTATCGTGTCGATAAAAGTGGTAATCGCCGCAGGGGTGGATCTGGTTTGGGCTTGGCGATTGTTAAGCACATTATCGAAGCACATAAAGAACAAATTTTTATTGAAAGCCAATCAGAAATTGGCTCCGAATTTTCATTTACTCTATTGGAGGCAGACCAGAATGAAGTTGCTTAAAAAAAAATTGTGGGAAGTAAGAATAAGTTAAAACGATTTAAAGAAAATGAATCATTTGAAAATGTGATTCAGCCCAATAGAGCGGATTTGCTTTCTAAATCCTTTACGCACAAGGGCGCTTGGTCGGCTTTTTTTAAAAATGATAATCCCATAGTTGTTGAATTGGGTTGTGGTAAGGGTGAGTATACCGTCGGTTTAGCGCGAAAAAACCCTAATATAAACTATATAGGGATTGATATCAAAGGTGCGCGCTTTTGGCGTGGCGCCAAAACCGCCCTTGAAGAAGGGCTTCATAATGTAGCTTTTGTGCGCACACAAATCGAACTTATTGAAGCGGTTTTTGCTAAAGGAGAAGTTGCCGAGATTTGGATTACTTTTCCAGATCCCCAGTACAAATTTAGGCGCAAACACCACCGATTGACCAATACAACATTTTTGCGGAGCTACCAACAAATACTCCAATCCGAAGGGGTTGTACACCTCAAAACAGATGCGGCTTTTTTGCACGGCTTTACACTTGGCGTTTTAGACGGATGGGACATAAAACCACAGATGGCACATCACGATATCTACGGATACGTGCATGCCCCAGCTGACGTTATTGGTATTCAAACTTTTTACGAGCAACAATATCGTGCAAAAGGTATTCCCATTACCTATCTTAAATTCTCCTTTCCTACTGATGCAACAGCAAAATGACTTTTTTGAATGCGTATACGAAGTAGTACGACAAATTCCTTTTGGTAAGGTTACTACTTATGGTAGTATCGCAAAATATTTAGGTGCTTCTAAAAGTGCACGAACGGTCGGTTATGCCATGAATGCCGCACACGCCAAACCCGATGTTCCAGCGCATCGAGTGGTGAATCGTATTGGATTGCTCACTGGGAAACATCATTTTGCTGGAATCAATACCATGCAGCAATTGTTAGAAGCTGAGGGGCATGTGATTCTAAACGATCAAATTCAGCAGTTCGATGCTGTTTTTTGGAACCCAAATGCATAGCCCTAGTCTTAACGAGATATGTTATATTTGTTAACTTATTCAGACTGAATGAAAATTACACGCCCTGCAATTGAAAAAGCTTTAGCCAATATTAGTTTACCTGGTGCAGGTAAAAACCTTATGGAAGCCAATGCGGTTAAGAACATCTATATTTTTGGTGATGAGGTTGTGGTTGAAGTGGAGACGGATAACCCAACATTACAGGCCAAAAAGAAAACCGAGGTATCTATCATGAAGACTATCCATGACGAGGTAAATGAAAAGGCCAAAGTAAAGGTGAACATTTCGGTTAAGGAGGTTGAAAAAAAGAACACTAATTTGATTAAGGGCAAGCCTATTAAAGGAATTCAGCACATTATTGCGGTTGCTTCTGGAAAAGGCGGTGTAGGCAAATCTACGGTTACGGCAAATCTTGCGGTTTCTCTTTCCAATATGGGCTTTAGGGTGGGTGTGCTAGATGCAGATATTTATGGCCCTTCTATGCCCATCATGTTTGACGTAGCCAATGAACGCCCTTTAGCAAAAAATATTGATGGCGTTTCCAGATTGGTTCCGGTAACAAATTTTGGTGTTAAGCTGTTATCTATTGGATTTTTCACCAAACCAGATCAAGCAGTCATCTGGCGCGGTCCTATGGCAGCCAAGGCGCTGAACCAAATGATTTTTGATGCTGCTTGGGGCGAATTAGACTTTTTATTAATTGACCTACCTCCTGGAACAGGGGACATTCATTTGAGTATCATGCAATCGTTGCCCATTACAGGGACAGTGGTTGTTAGCACACCACAGGCCGTGGCACTAGCCGATGCGAAGAAAGGAGTTGCCATGTTCCAGCAAAAAAACATTCAAGTACCGGTGTTGGGCATCGTTGAGAATATGGCGTATTTCACCCCCGAAGAATTACCTGATAATAAATATTATATTTTTGGAAAAGAAGGCGCTAAGTATTTGGCAGAGGATTTAAACATTCCATTTTTAGGAGCATTACCATTGGTACAAAGTATTAGAGAAGCCGGCGATATAGGACGTCCTGCTGCTATGCAAGAACAAACGGTTGTTGCAGATGCCTTTATTGAAGTCACGCGTGCTTTTGTGTCAGAAGTGGTACGACGAAATGAACAACTACCGCCTACCGAGGCGATTAAAATAACCACTATGGCAGGTTGTGCTGCCGTAACAAAAAAATAGGCCATGTCAGATTTAAACCAACGTATTGAACAAGCTCTTGAGGAAATCCGCCCCTTCCTAAAATCCGATGGGGGAGATATTGAACTTTTAGGCATTGAAAATAATACGGTTAAAGTCCAACTTTTGGGCGCCTGTGTGGGTTGTTCTGTAAATCAGATGACCCTGAAGCAAGGCGTTGAGCTCACAGTAAAAAAATACGCTCCAGAAATCAAAGAGGTGGTTGGTGTAGACTAAGCATAAAAAAGCCCCCAACTTTGAGGCTTCTGATTTTTTAATGCGGCTCTTTTATATCAGTTTGTTTTTCTGGAAATAAAAGCTACTAAAAAACCACCTATTGTATAAATAGCAAGCCAGTAAATGCCGTCTAGTGCATAGAAAGGAGCTTCAAAAGTATTGGAAGTTGAATAACTTATAAAGCCAATCGAAATAATTTCTAAGAGGGCTATCCACAATCCGAAAATTAACCCTTTTTTATTGCAAAAGACTCCACCTGACCATATCTAAAAATATGTAAAAAGGCAAAGGACAGTAACAGTACACCAACAGCTAATATGCTGGGTATTATGTCCGTCCACATGATGTCGATTAACACAAATTCTTCAAAGCAACTAGTAGTTACGGCATAAAAATCAGCAGGTATGAAATAGAAAAACAGAAAGGAAACTATGGTTAACCAGATAGTAGATTTGGAAAACATAATATTAAGTATACCCAATTGTATAAAATTTAAATTAAGCCGTGTTTTGGACCTTACAACACTATTTAAGCATGTATATTTGTAGCGTATGGAACAGCGCTTTAAAGCTAGTAACGCCCAACCCCAACAAGATGCTTATCTAACCAAATGGCTAGCACCAAGCAACATAGCACTTGTAAAATATTGGGGAAAAACCCCTCCGCAATTACCACAAAACGCATCTTTAAGTTTTACCCTTTCCGATGCACAGAGTCAAACAGAAGTGCGTTTTACGCCCTTAAGCATCCCCACCAAAAGAGTCTCTTTTAGCATCCTTTTTGAAGGGAAAGAAAAGCCGAGCTTTAGACCGAAGCTCCAAGCCTTTTTTGATCACATTATTGCCTATCAGCCTTTTTTGTTGCACTATGATGTTGCCATAAGCTCTAATAATACTTTTCCACACAGTAGTGGCATTGCCTCTTCTGCCTCATCTATGGCTGCATTGGCCGCTTGCTTGGTTGATTTAGAAACTCAATTGTTGCCAATGGATGAAAAACTAAAGCTCGAAAAAATATCTTTTTTAGCTCGCCTCGGATCTGGTAGTGCCTGCCGCAGCGTGCAAGGCCCAACGATGGCCTGGGGCACACACCCTTCAGTTGTAGCTTCCTCAGACTTCATGGCAGTAGCCGTAAACGATATCCATCCTATTTTTACAACCTATTGCGATACCATTTTGTTGGTAGATAAAGGGCATAAGCAGGTGAGCAGTACTTTGGGACATAAATTAATGCACAACCACCCTTATGCCGCCCAACGATTTGCACAAGCCAATTCGCAACTGGCAGCTTTGTTGCCAGTGCTTAAAGATGGAAACCTAGACGCTTTTATAGCCATAGTCGAAAAAGAAGCCTTGGATTTACATGCCATGATGATGACTTCTGATCCCTATTTTATTTTGATGCAACCCAATACATTACATATTATTAATGCAGTCTGGCAGTTCAGGTCTGAAACAAAAATTCCTCTTTGCTTTACGCTAGATGCAGGCGCTAATGTTCACTTGCTTTATCCAAGCAATGTTTCAGAAAGTGTTAAGGCATTTATAGGGTCAGATTTATTGCAATTTTGTCAAAACCGCCAATGTGTACACGATGCGGTTGGAACAGGAATAAAAAAGTGCTAAATTTGTTAGGATGAGTGGTCCGTTATTTTATGCAAAAATTTTACTCTTTGGTGAATATGGTATCATAAAAAATGCAAAGGCGCTATCCATTCCTTACAACTATTACAAGGGCACTTTACGCATGGATAACAATACTTCCGAAGCAGCGGTTTCTTCTAATTCCAAGCTCAAAGCATTTGCCGAACACCTAACCACCTTAGACAACGCATTGGTGACGTTTGATCACAAGCGCTTAACATCCGATTTGAATAAGCGGATGTACTTTGATAGTAGTATTCCACAGGGTTATGGCGTGGGGAGTAGCGGTGCCTTGGTAGCTGCCATATACGACCGTTATGCATTTGAAAAAATCACTGTGTTAGAAAATCTTACGCGTCAAAAGCTTACCAAGCTTAAAGGTATTTTTTCTGCAATGGAATCTTTTTTTCACGGGAAATCATCAGGTTTGGATCCGCTAAACAGCTTTTTGAGCTTGCCTATACTTATCCATTCCAAATCGGAAATTGAACCAACGGGAATTCCATCTCAATCACAAAAAGGAAAAGCAGCGGTTTTTCTTTTGGACAGTGGCATGACTAGCGAAACAGCTCCTTTGGTGTCCATTTTCTTAGACAATCTAGAAGCGCCTGCCTTTCGCAAAATGATGAAACATGAATTTATCGCCATATCGGATCGTTGTATTGAGCATTTTTTGAGTGGTAATATTTTAGATTTATTTTCGGATGTGAAAAAACTATCTTCTGTTGTGCTAGAGCACTTTAGCCCCATGATTCCAAAGCGTTTTCGTGCTGTTTGGAAAAAGGGGATTGACACCAATGCGTATTACCTAAAACTCTGCGGCTCTGGTGGCGGAGGCTATATTCTTGGTTTTACCAAAGACCTGCCCAAGGCAAAATCCATACTTGCAGACCACCAATTAGAGGTCGTTTACACATTTTAAGATGCGTGCCCCATCTTCATCAAAGCAATTGTTTTTACAGGCAATTGGTCTGTTCTCTCTAGTAAGAGTTGTCAACGTGAGTATCCTAATGTTAGCCCAAGTACTAACCGCAGTATTTATTTTTTCTAAAATAGACATCATACCAACCTTAAAGAATGTTGAACTTTGGCTGATAGTGCTAGCTACAGGGTTTAGTGTTTCTGGCGGGTATGTTTTTAACGCTTTTTTTGACGAGGAGAAAGATCTTATCAATCGCCCTCAAAAAACCATACTAGAGAGTCATGTTTCTGCCAAAGCTAAATTGGTCATGTATTTCATCTGTTCGTTGTTGGCTCTTTTGGTTGCCAGCTATGTTTCGTTTCGAGCGGTGCTGTTTTTTACATGCTATATGGTGGCCATGTTTGTGTATTCCTCACTTCTTAAACGCGATTTGTGGTTTGGCACTTTAACAAGTACCCTCCTGACCGTATTGCCCTTTTTTGCCATTACGGTTTATTATAACAATTTTTCATTGGAAATTTTTTCCCATGCAGCCTATCTTTATACGCTGGTAAGTATTCGTGAGTTTGTAAAGGACTTGTATAACCTCAAAGGAGATTTGGCACAGAACTACCAAACCTTTCCAGTGGTTTGGGGGGAAAAACGAACCAAAAAACTCATTAGTATTTTGATAGCATGTGCTTTGCTCGTGATTGTATTGTTGTATGCATTTTTTTCACTCAATGCAATGATTTATTATTTCGTGTCTGCTTTTGTGTTGTTGCTGCTTTTGCTATTGTTATTGTGGCGACTTTCTAGTACCCGACATATGGGATTATTACTACAATTGACACGGCTAATTATTTTATTTGGCATAATAAGTCTGCCTTTATTACGCCTTAACGTTTAACCTTCTTACTTTTGCAAGGCATAACCACGTCCATGAGTAACAAAAAAACACAAAAACCCAGCGAAGGCATTCGATTGAACAAGTTTATTGCCCATGCGGGTATTTGTTCACGTCGAGAAGCGGACATGCATATCAAGATAGGATCTGTAAAAGTGAACAACAAGGTGATGACCGAAATGGGTTACAAGGTTGTGCCAACAGATGTAGTCCAATTTGATGGACAGCACTTAAAGGCAGAAAAACCTACCTATGTATTACTGAACAAGCCAAAAGGATTTCTTGCTACCACACGCGATGAGAAAGGTCGAAAAACCGTAATGGATTTGGTGGCCAACGCTACCAAGGCGCGCATCGTGCCTGTGGGCAGATTAGATCGTCCCACAACTGGGTTGTTGTTGTTTACCAATGATGGAGATTTGGCTAAAAAACTCACACGCCCAAGTACAGGCGTAAAAAAACTCTATCACGTTGTGCTAGACAAAAACGTAAATGGGCAGCACTTGCAAAGTATCAAGGAGGGTATGACCCTTGATGATGGCAGTATCAAAGCCCATGAAGTGAGTTTTGTACAGGGTGCCTCCAAACGCGAGGTGGGTATTGCCCTCCATTCGGGACGTAACCGAATCGTGAGACGCATTTTTGAGCATTTAGGCTATGAGGTAATAACCCTAGACCGCGTGTTGTTTGCAGGGCTTACAAAAAAAGATTTACCCCGTGGACACTGGCGTCATTTATCGCGAACAGAGGTACAGCAGTTAAAGATGTTGTAGTCCCGATAAAAATCATAAGCATAAAAAACCCTCCGTGTTAGCGAAGGGTATGTGGTACCTCCAGGAATCGAACCAGGGACACAAGGATTTTCAGTCCTTTGCTCTACCAACTGAGCTAAGGTACCATGCAAAAATTTGCAGGCACAAATATACTTGCTTTCCAAGAATTGGCAAGCCGCTTGGAAAAAAACTTCTACTTTTACCCTATGAGCAAGAAGCAGCACTTAGTACTTGACATAGGCAACACCCACACCAAATACGGTTACTTTGAAGCAAACGCACTAAAAGGCAGTGGCATTTGTTCCGATTGGTCTGAGGACGAATGGGCTTCATTTCACCAAAAAGCACCATTTACAACCGTTATGGTAGGCAGCGTGGGGGCATCAACAAAGCAAATGCTTTCGTTATTACCGCAGTCATGCAATGTTGCTTTTATAGACGACACTACAAAATACCCTTTTACAACGGCATATGACGATATCAATTCCTTAGGGATTGACCGTAGGGCTGCTTTGTCAGGTGCTATGGCTACACATCCCAACACTCCAGTACTCGTAATTGATGCCGGGAGTTGTATTACTTATGATTTTATGGATGCAAACGACCATCACGCTGGAGGAGCTATTTCTCCCGGAAGAGCCATGCGCTACAGCGCCTTGCATATGTTTACGGCAAATCTCCCTTTGCTAAACCCAACAGAAGAGGTGCCACCAATAGGAACGTCCACTTCCTCAAGCATGTCAAGGGGTGTTGAGGCCGGAGTTATATCTGAAATTCATGCCCATATTGAAGCATTTAACAAAAAATTCGGGGATTTTACCATAATTTTAACAGGTGGAGATGCTAATTTTTTGATTAAAAACATAAAATACGCCATATTTGCGGACGCTGAATTAATATTAATCGGTCTTCAAAACCTACTGATGTTCAATACATTTAATGAAAAATAAATTTCTGAGTTTTTTTGTTGTTGCAATTGCTGCATTTTCATATGGTCAAAATGCAACCTTATCGCCCTATTCATATTATGGTTTTGGACAACCTGCATCTGCCAATACGGCTGAGAACAATATGATGGGCAGCATCACGGTATATGCCGACAGCACACATTTTAGTCTAGACAACCCAGCGACGCTTAAAAAATTAAATTATGTCCAATATCGCGTAGGTGCAAGATATACTTCTGTGGAGCAAACATCCAGTAACGGAACGGGTTATACTTCAGCAGCGTCACTCAATTACCTTTCGTTAAGTGTGCCAACAAAGTTTTTTGCATTCAGTTTTGGATTAAAGCCAAAGACCAGTTTGGGCTACAGAATAATTGTAACAGGCGAATTGGATGACTTGAACACAACAACTTTTCACGAGGGATCGGGTGGCGTAAATACAACTTTTTTGGGAGTAGCTTTATCTCCATTTAAAGGTTTAAGCTTGGGAATTATGGCAAACTATAATTTTGGTTTCACCGAGAAAGTTTTCAACCAAAACATTTCTGGCGTACAATTTGACACACAGATTTTCACTCGCTCAGAACTGAGTGGTCTAAACTATGTGTTAGGGGCGCATTACGATAGGCGTATGAAATCAAAATACATTTTACAGCTTTCAGCCACCTATACGCCACAAACTTCTTTGGAGAGCACGAACACAAGAACTATTTCTTCAGTTTCAACAACTGGGAGTTTTGGCTTACAAGAAACCATAGACTTGGGCAGTTTGGCCAACACATCGAATAAATTTTCATCTGAAACAAATTTAGGAGTAGGTTTTGGTTTTGCACATAAATGGTTTGTTGGCGTCAACTACTTGAATACCTCAAAAGGAATCAAAAACCCATTGGAACCGAATACCAACGTCAAATATGAAGCAACCTCAAGATTATCTGTTGGTGGATTTTATATTCCAAAATACAATTCGTTTACAAGTTATGTTAGTAGGATGACATATCGCGTCGGAGCTCGTTTTGAAAAAACAGGCCTGGTACTAAATAACCAACCCATTGAAGATTTTGGCATAACCTTTGGACTAGGTTTGCCGGTAGGCGGTTTGTCCAAGATAAATATTGGAGTAGAGCTCGGACAACTAGGGACCCTAGATGACGGGTTAATTAAAGAGAATTATGCCAATATTATGCTAGGCTTTTCGTTGAGCGATATTTGGTTTATAAAACGCAAATACGATTAAAAAGGATATGAAAAATAGAATACTTCTTTTAATGATGGCGAGTGGTCTGATTGCGAAGGCTCAGTTAGATAAAAGTTCTTGCCCCGCTAATTTGTCAATTTTTGCCGAGTTTGCAAAGGTTAGAAATTACGACTCGGCTTATCAGCCTTGGCTTGAGGTACGTAACAATTGCCCTGAAATAAATGTGGCAACCTTTAAGTATGGCGAGCGCATACTTAAATATAAAATCAATAAAGCAACAGACGATAAGGCTGCACTTCAGGCCTCACTGATGTCGTTATACGATGACTGGTTAACGTATTTTCCCAATACCAAAAGAGGTGCCAGTGAAGTGGGGAAAATCCTTTCTTCAAAAGCACAAGCCATGGTAGATAATAACTTAGGCACCAAGCGTGAAGCTTATGAAATATTTGACCAAGCTTTTACGCAAGATCCCAAAAGTTTTACAAATCCAGATCCTTTATACACATACTTTAAAACTGCTTATCAACTATATAAGGAAGGCGGTAAGACCGCAGAAGTGCTTTTTGATAAGTACGAGGAGGTTTCAGAAAAATTTGCGCTGGAGAAAACTAATTTGGCTAGGAAGCTAGATGTGATTTTAAAGAAGCTGGAGACTGGAGAAGCATTGACCTCCAGAGAACAACGCAACAAGCGTATTTATGAGAACTACATGTTGGCATTTTCAGAGCGTGCTCGTAACCTTGACGCTATGATATCAAAAGAGTCTAGTTGTGAAAACCTCATTCCACTATACCGCAAAAACTTTGAGGCCAATAGATCAAACAGTGTCTGGCTAAACCGTGCGGCAAGCCGTATGGACGCCAAAGAATGCGCTGACGATCCGCTGTTTGTAGAATTGGTGGAGGCGCTACACGCCATTAACCCATCAGCTAACTCGGCTTATTACTTGGGTATACTAAAAGATAAAGCGGGTGAAAGTAAAGCCGCATTGGCTTATTATGAAGAATCCTTGACATTGGAGCAAGACCAGTATCGCAAGGCAGATATTCTCTATAAAATTGCTGTAAAATTTAAAAAAAGAAACCTGAAGAGCAAGTCTAGATCTTATGCCAGAGAAGCACTAAAAAACCGCCCCTCTATGGGAAAAGCTTATATGCTTATCGCAAGTTTGTATGCTGCTAGCGCAAACGATTGTGGCAATACCCAGTTTGAGAAACGTGCGGTTTATTGGTTGGCTGCAAAACTAGCGCGGAAGGCTGCCAAGGTAGACTCTGGTGTAAAGAAAACAGGGCTTAAATTAGTGGCTAGTTACGAAGGCAGGGCACCTAGTAAAACAGATATTTTTACGGAAGGCAGAGCAGGAGAAACCATAAGCTTTTCATGTTGGATCAACAGTAGCGTAACGGTTCCGCAATTGTAAATGAAGCAACCCGTACACGTTTTAAAGTTTATTGCAGTGCTTGTCACACTGGTTAGTTTTTCGTGCAAAGATAATTTTGCACAACTCAAAACCATTATCCAGTTTGATGCACTTCCTATTGGCGAAGCGGATACGATACGCGTAGTCTACACCGAGCTTGCAAAAACCATAGCTGTATTGACGGCACCAAAGAATATAGACTACACCAATCAGCCTTTTCCTTTTTCTGAATTTCCCAATGGAGTTCAAGTTGTTTTATATGACGAAAACAATAATGAAACACACGTAAAAGCAGATTATGCTATTATGTATTCAAGAACAGATCTTGTAGACCTGCGCGGCAATGTTTTTATAACCACGCCCGAGGGTGCAGTGCTAAGTACCTCCCAGCTGTATTGGGATATAAACAAAGAGTGGGTTTTTACAGAAGAATACTTTACCTTTAAAAATGAAGATTATGACATTGCTGCCAATGTTCTAGATGCCAGCAGATCGTTTGATAAAATAACCACAGGCCCACTTGTTGGGAATGTAATAGTTGAAGAAGAATTATGATAAAATTTTACCGCATATCCGAAATTATATACTTGGTTTTTGGAGGATTATTTTTGTTTCGCGCCATTAACTATTATGGAACAGAAAACGCACGTACAACTATAGATCTTGCAATCACGGGTGTTGCTTTGTTTATGTACTTCATTAGAATGCGTTACCGCAAAAAGCTTGAGCAGCGTAAGGATCAATAATACATATGACAGTAGAGATTAGCGTTTTAGTGGCCAGTCTTTTAATGTCGGCGTTTTTTTCGGGAATGGAAATTGCCTTTGTGTCTTCGAACAAAATCAGGCTTGAAATTCAAAAAACACAAGCGAAAAGTTTTGGTTCACTGCTAAAAATCATTACAAAAAGCTCTTCACGCTTTATTGTTTCCATGTTGGTTGGGAACAACATAGCCTTAGTAGTTTACGGCATTTACGCTGGAGAGCTCATTGTGCATGAATTATTTCCTGTTTACGAAAGCTATGCCTCACTTCCGCTTTATATTATATTTTACCAGACACTGATTTCAACAGCCGTTATTCTTATCACAGCCGAGTTTTTGCCGAAGGTATTTTTTCAAATCTACGCCAACAGATTTTTAAGCCTATTTGCCCTTCCAGCCTATGTTTTTTACCAGTTGATGAAACCACTCAGCTGGGCGGTGATGCGGTTTTCAGACGTTGTGCTCCAACGTTTTTTTCGATTGCAAACCCAAGAAGATCCTATTGCCTTTAGTAAGGTTGAGTTGGGGGATTTTGTATCTGAACAGATCGAGACAACAAGTGATGAAAATCAAGATACCGAATTGCAATTGTTTCACAACGCACTTTCTTTTACCAATTTAAAAGCGCGAGAAGTGATGGTGCCTAGGGCCGAGATGGTTGCTGTAGATCGCTATGAAAAGCCCAAAGAATTGTTAGATATCTTTTCATCTACGGGATTTTCTAAAATTTTGATTTATGCGCAAAGCATGGACAACATCATTGGATATATTCATGCGTTTGATATGTTTAAAAAACCAAAATCACTTCATGCCATCATCAAAGCCGTGGAATGGATCCCCGAAACCATGCGCATTCAAGATGTCTTTAATCAATTGGTTAAGAAGCGAAGAAGTGTTGCTGTGGTTTTGGATGAATTTGGCGGTACGGCTGGAATGCTAACCCTAGAAGATATTGTGGAGGAATTGTTCGGTGAAATTGAAGACGAACACGATAGCGTTAACAATGTTTCTATTACACACGACGACGGCTCTTTTACATTTTCTGCTCGCTTAGAAATAGATGAAATCAATATGGACCACAACATTGAACTGCCTGTTTCTGAATCCTACGAGACATTAGGAGGTCTAATTGTGCACCACACAGCCGATATACCAACTGAGGGAGAACGTGTTTCTATCGAACAATTTACCTTCGTAATGCTAGAGGTTTCTAACACAAAAATAGATTTGGTGCGTATATACCCAGAATAGCATTTTAAATTCACCTTTTTAATTGTATTTTCGCAAGCAGTCCAAAAATAATAACCATGGCTATTTTAGGTAAAATCAGAGAGCGTTCAATTTTTTTAATTTTCATTATTGGAATGGCGTTGCTGGCGTTTGTTTTCACAGGCATTTTTGACGGCAACAGCACCCAAAGTCAAGAACCGGTACTCATTGTTGGAGATGCTGAAGTTGCCATTGATGAATTCAGTCGTCAAGTAGATTTTGCCGAGCGCAGCTACCGCATGACTTCCATGCAAGCCGTTAACTTTGCTTTTGAGCAAAGCACCAATGCCAAAGTCTTCGAGCAAACATTTGAAGATCTGGGACTTGAGGTAGGGAAAAACCATATAGAATTGTTTCTGAAATCAGATCCTAATTTTTCATCAGACCCCCAGTTTGTCGATGAAAACGGAACATTTGACCCAAAACGCTTCACCGACTTTATTCTGGATCTACGTCAAAACAACCCAGAGGGTTTTGAGCAGTGGAAAGCGCAAGAGGCTTCCATTAAAAATAACATCAGCGTAAAAAACTACCAAGACATGGTCAATGCAGGAATTTATGTAACAAGCTTTGAGGCGCAACAAGACTACGCATTACAAAACGACCTTGTAGACATTGAATATGTACGCATTCCCTTGACCTCATTAGCCGACAGCTTATTTACGGTTACAGAAAAAGACATTGAAGCCTTTATAAATGAAAACAGCACAAGCTACGAGCAGGATGCCTCAAGAAGTGTTCGTTACGTAAAATTTGATGTGGTTGCTACACCTGATGATAAGTTACGCATTGAAAACGAATTGCGTCATTTATTAACTGACAGATCTATTTTTAACGAAGTTTCTAAGCAGGAGGAAATCATTCCTTCGCTTGCCAATGTTTCCGATACAGCCATAGCCTCATATGCAAGTGAAAACTCTGAAGTGCCTTACAACGATGCTTTTGTTAGCGAAAATGAGCTTACTGGCAACTATGCAAGTACGCTATTTAAGCTTTCAAAAGGCGCAGTCTTTGGGCCTTATGAAGACAATGGCTACAGTAATTTGACCAAAATGATTGCCAAGAAAAAGAATGGTAAGTCGAAAGCACGTCACATTTTAGTTGCTTATAAAGGTGCAGCACGTGCTCAGGAAAGCATTAGCAGATCAAAATCCCAAGCTAGAAAAAAAGCGTATGCTTTGTTGCGAAAAGCACGCAGCGGAATTGATTTTGCACAACTTGCTCGCGAAAATTCAGACGGGCCTTCTGGGCCTAAAGGAGGTGATCTACCAGAATTCACCAAAGATGAGATGGTTGCGCCATTCAGTGATTTTGTTTTTAGAAACCGCAATGGTGCCAAAGGGGTTGTAGAAACGGAGTTTGGATATCATGTCATTGAAGTTTTAGATAAAAAAGACGCGGTTAAACTGGCCACGATTTCCAAAAAACTCATTCCCTCTGATGCCACGGCAAACCGAGTTTATACAGAAGCATCTCAATTTGAGTTTGATCTAAAAGAAACAGACTTTGAAGATTTAGCTAAACAAAAAAGCCTGGCAATTCGTGAGGTTAACGATCTTAAAATTTTAGACGAATCATTTCCTGGGTTAGGCAATCAACGTCAGATTGTACAATGGGCTTTTGAGGAAGATCGTAAGGTTTCTGATGTAAAACGCTTTTCATACAATACAGACAGTTTTCTTATTGTTCAGGTCACCTCCTCCAAGACTGAAGGCGTGGCCTCAGCAGCAGATGTCGCAGCCGCTGTGACACCATTGGTTTTAAACGAAAAAAGGAAAGCATACATAGCTGATCAAATTCAAGATTACGCTTCATTAGAAGAAGTTGCCAACCAATTTGGACAAACACCAAGTACGGCTGCGGCCATGAACAGATTTACTGCTATGTTGGCTGGCGCATCAAAAGAGCCTAAGGTTATCGGTGCTGCCTTTAGCATGCCCTTTGGAGTGTTATCAGAACCAATTGCGGGTAATACTGGCGTTTATGTAGTTAAGGCAATATCAACAACGCCTGCTGCAGCTTTACCCAGCTACGCTGGGTATAAGTCGTCTTTGCTGAATAATGCAGAACAAAGCGCGCAGCAAGGACTTATAGCTGCATTAAAGAAAAAATATACAATTGTTGATAATCGACACCTTTTTTATTAGACATATTTATGATTTGGATGTTTACAACTAAACCTATCATAATTATGTGTGTATTTTAAATTTTGGTGATAAGAAAACAGCTTGGATGACCCATAATCCGAATAAGGGTTCGATTAGCCTTCTTGGAAGAGTCACCCCAGTAGTTAACCCCTTAAAAGTTTCAGACGTGCAATAAGGACATTACCGTTCAAAATCGTTTTGTTTAGTTAAAATTTATTATGATTTGATACAGAACGACCTTCAGTACTTTTATTTAGTAAGTATAGTATTGTGATTTGAATATAATTGGACTTCATTTTGCTCCTTGTTCTTAAAACCAACTATCAAAAGCCTTCCATGCTGTTGAAGCGAAAAAGAGCAGATATATAAAGGAAACAATAAACTTTAGCAAAACCCCAGATAGGAAACCCAAGAAAGAGCCTAGAGCAGCTTTGAGTGCTACTTTGCGGTCTGCATTCTTATTTAATTCACCAGCAAGTGCCCCTATAAAAGGACCAAAAATAATTCCAAATGGGGGAATAAATAAGCCTACCAACAATCCCACAGTAGCGCCAATAGCCCCTGCTTTGGTGCCGCCAAAAGCTTTGGTGCCCCATATGGGTATGAGATAATCCAATGCCATAACGATTAAGGCAACGGCAAGTGTCCAGCCAAGTAAATGCCAATCCTGTACCACCTTGCTCGTATAATGCAAAGAAAGTAGGCCAAACCAACTGGTCAGTGGACCGGGTATTACAGGTAAAAAACTACCCGCCATTCCCAGCATAATAAGTAGACCGCCAAGAATTAAAAGTGCTATATCCATAACTCTAATTTACAAAATATTTGGCGGTCTACTCATAAAGAGCGCTTAATTTTTTACATTTATGCTATGAAAATTTGGGGACTTTTCTTGATCTTCTCTTTGCTGTTTTTTGCATGCACCAACCCCAAACCAAAACCACAAGCACCTAGCGTCAATTGGACCCCACTAGACGAACCGCCTCTTTATCCCGATTGCCCACAAGAAAATTCCAAATCAAATTGGGATTGTTTTGCCAAAACACTTCAAAAAAAGTTAAATGCAAAATGGGCTGCAGATAAACTTTCCTTTGACGATTTAAACGACACCCTTTATGTTACCTTAAAGTTGGATAAGCTTGGCCAACTATCAGTAATGAATTATAAAAACGGGAAGCAACTTCAAAGTTCTCCTGTCGTTCTCACCTCGTTTGAAGAGTTGGTTGCCTCCCTTCCTTTATTCCAACCTGCTTTTAAAACAAATTTGGAGGTTGCTGTAGAAGTACAATGGACACTTCCTATTGTTATTTCCAAATAGCTTTTATTCACTATTTTTACACATGGCCGATTCGCGGATTATTTTGGGCGTTGATCCCGGAACCACCATTATGGGGTTTGGTATTATCAAGGTGGAAGGAAAAACCTTGACTTGCTTGCAGTTAAACGAGCTAAAGCTAAACCAGTATAAAAGTCACTACGAACGCTTGGGGCGTATCTATATTCGAACCACTGAGCTTATCGAAACCTTTGAGCCAGACGAGATGGCGCTTGAAGCGCCCTTTTTTGGTAAAAATGTCCAATCTATGCTTAAGCTGGGACGTGCCCAAGGGGTAGCCATTGCTGCGGGGATTGCACACGATATGGCTGTTTTTGAGTATTCCCCACGTAAGATTAAAATGGCCATTACTGGAAGTGGTAATGCGTCCAAGGAGCAAGTAGCCAAGATGTTACAACATCTATTAAAGCTTAAGTCACTTCCCAAAAACCTAGATGCAACCGATGGACTTGCAGCTGCCGTATGTCACTATTTCAATCCGGCTCAGCAAAACGAAAAAAGCTATTCTGGCTGGGCATCCTTTGTTCAAAAAGAGTCGCAACGCATAAAAAAATAAGTATGTCGGGTATTTATCTCCATATTCCTTTTTGCAGAGAGGCGTGTCACTATTGTAATTTCCATTTCTCAACATCGGCCAATTATACCTATGAAATGGTTGCTGCACTCAAAAATGAAATAGCGCTTCGTAAAGAAGAAGCCCAAGCGCCCATTGAAACCATTTATTTTGGCGGCGGAACGCCCTCCATGCTGACGGCAGCTCAAATAAGCTTACTTATAGCGGAGGTCTATGTACAATTTTCCGTGGCTCCATCACCCGAGATTACTCTTGAAGCCAACCCTGACGATCTAAGCCCTGCATATTTAAAAGCCCTCAAAGAAGCAGGAATCAATCGTTTGTCTATTGGTATACAATCTTTTCATGATAAAGAACTGACCTTGATGAACCGTGCTCACAATAGTAAACAAGCTGTACAGGCGGTGATTTGGGCACAAGAACTTTTTAAAAATATATCCATTGACCTATTGTTTGGAACACCGCACACTACCTTTGCTTATTGGCAAAAAAACCTAGAAACAGCTTTAAAGCTTGATGTACCGCATATATCCTCTTATGCCCTTACACTAGAGCCCAAAACAGCACTTGAACATTTTGTATCCAAAGGCATTGTTTCTTTATTGGATGACTCAGATGTTGAAGCACAATTCCTACATCTGGTAGACAGCTTAACCCAAGCGGGCTATGAACATTATGAGTTGTCTAGCTTTGGAAAGCCAGGCTTCCGTTCTCTTAACAATACCGCTTATTGGCAGGGTAAACCCTATTTGGGAATTGGCCCCTCTGCACACGGTTTTGATGGTGAAAACCGTTATTGGAATGTGAGTAATAATGCCGCTTACATAAAAAAAGTCACAGCGGGTGAAATGCCACAAACCATTGAAAAACTAAGTGTTATTGATAAATTTAACGAAGCCATCATGATAGGCCTTCGTGCTTGTTGGGGCGTTTCGTTGGAACAGCTAGAAGCACAGTTGGGGATACACTACCGCAACCATCTAGAGCAACAGTCAGCACATTTTATCAACAGAGGATTGCTGCATATTGAAGATAACTGCCTAAAGGCAACGCCCAAAGGCGCTTTTGTTGCCGACGGCATTGCCGCCGACTTATTCCTTATTGATTTGCTTGAAAAAGTTTAGTAAAGTGGTGGTAAAAGTGCGGAATCGTCTCAATTCCTTTTAAGAAATTAAACACCCCAAAATGCTCGTTTGGCGAGTGAATGGCATCGCTATCTAAGCCAAATCCCATCAGTATGGACTTGCTGTCAAGTGTTTCTTCGAACAGTGCCACAATTGGAATGCTTCCGCCATCTCGAACGGGTAGTGGTGCTTTGCCAAAGGTTTCCACATAAGCTTTGCATACTGCTTGAAATTCCATTCCATCAGCATGCATCACGTATGCCTCACCGCCGTGATGTGGTTTTATCGTTACCTTAACGCCTTCTGGTGCCAATGCGGTAAAATGCTCCGTAAAGAGTGCGGTGATTTCTTCAGAACGTTGTTCGGGTACCAATCGCATAGAAATTTTCGCATAGGCTTTGCTGGCAATTACGGTTTTTGCGCCTTCGCCCGTATAGCCTCCCCATATGCCATTGACATCCAATGCTGGGCGAATAGATTTTCGTTCGTTTGTGGTATAGCCTTTTTCACCATATACTGCTGCTATATCCAACGCTTCTTTATATGCTTTAAGGGAGAAGGGAATTTTTCCCATTTCTTTACGTTCAGCCGCGCTAAGTTCAGCTACCTTATCGTAAAAACCTGGTATGGTGATGTGGTTGTTCTCGTCGTGTAGGGAGGCAATCATTTGGGTTAGGATGTTAATGGGATTGGCCACAGCACCGCCATATAAACCGGAATGCAAATCGCGATTAGGTCCTGTTACTTCCACTTCCACATAGCTCATACCGCGCAATCCGGTGGTGATGGATGGCAAGTCGTTTGATAGCATTCCCGTATCGGATATCAAAATAACGTCATTGGCCAGCTTTTCGGGATTGGCGCGCACAAAGTGTTCTAGGTTATCGCTGCCCACTTCTTCTTCGCCTTCTATCATAAACTTGATGTTGCAGGGGAGTCCGCCGTTTTGCTCCATGACCTCTAATGCCTTGATATGCATAAACATCTGGCCTTTGTCGTCACAGGCACCACGTGCAAATATGGCTCCATCGGGGTGAAGGGCTGTTTTTTTAATTATCGGGTCAAAGGGATCGTTGTCCCAAAGATCTAATGGGTCTGGGGGTTGTACGTCATAATGCCCATAAACCAGTACGGTGGGTAGGGAAGCATCAATTATTTTTTCACCATAAACAATGGGAAAGCCTTCTGTGGGACACAGCTCGGTATGTGTGCAGCCAGCTTTTGCGAGGGCTTCTTGAACGGCCGTAGCCGCTTTTTGCATCTCCGGGATGTAGGCAGAATCTGCACTAATGGAAGGAATACGGATTAACAAAAACAATTCTTCTAAGAAGCGATTTTGGTGTTCTTTGACGTATGTTAAAAAATTTGACATAGAGATTTGAATAAGCAACTAAGGTATAAAATACTTATGCGATGAGAAAGTGGTTTTGAATTAGGGAAACATCCTTATATTTGCCGTCCTAATGCGGGTGTGGTGAAATTGGTAGACACGCTAGATTTAGGATCTAGTGCTTCACGGCGTGGGGGTTCGAGTCCCTT
>DCBE01000029.1:606-10935 GCA_002313325.1 Flavobacteriaceae bacterium UBA1115 | reverse complement strand
TCGAGTCCCTTCACCCGCACAAAACCTCAACAATTGTTGGGGTTTTTTATGTTCTTATATTTAGATTATGTGCACTCTTTTTTTAAATTAGATAAATTTTAATTTAAACATTATGAAACAAATATTTTATTTAGTTATTTTGGTTTTTGCAACCACTGCTTGTACAAGCTCAATTCCCACGGCACCTGCCACTAATGGATTTGGACCTTATGAAGGACAATCTGTGTATTTAGGTAATCAAGAATATGTAGATACATTTAAAAAACTAGACGCTGCATGGGCCGCTCGTGATTATGAAACAATGAAATCCATGATTATGGATGGAGGTACGTTTAACTTTGAAGATGGGACATTTGTGACAACCGGGGAGGCATTTGTTGCTAAAATTGAAGAAGATTATCAAAATTCAATTGCAAATAACGAGGATTGGGGATGGAAAACAGATTATGCCTTTGCAGCTTATCCTGATGGCGCAAAAGACACCGAGGTTGCCAATCAGAAAGGACAATGGGTAAATGCTCAATTTACTTCTCCAGACGCTACCTACATTGAGTGGTATCAATTTCTTGACGGTAAATTAATTACATGGTACCAGGCTAAGGGCGCTTATGTATTTGAGTAGACTTAAATGATTATGTGGATGAAAGCCCTGTTAAGGGCTTTTTTATATCTCTCATCTTCTGTTACAATACATGTGATTGTTTTGAACCTATTTTAATTTGTGAAGTCGCGGTGGTAATATCTTAGTATCAATTCAATAAGCCTGCATTTCAAGAAATGGGTGTGGTTTGTGTTTTGAAAACTATAGTAAGATTTAATCTTAACAAACGTTTCGCATAATACGCCGTCCTAGCTGATTTATTCCAGCAGTAGCGTACATAAAGCGGTTGCGTTCTTCTCGAGTCTTAAGTATCCAAATACACACACTGTCTTTAATGTGATAAATAGACTTTAGTTCGTCGTCTTTCGCACAAAGTTCGTTGGGAATTTCAGCTGGAATACATATCATAATTTGGGCGTGTAAAAGAAACTAAATTAGTCAGATTGAGTGATTTTTCGAAATGATATTGAGAAAAACCGTACCGAAATTTATTCTTTATATAAAACGCTTACAGCGTTTTACTCAAATTGTCCTTACTACTATCCATCATCTTTATCAAATGACAATGCTTTTTGTAGGAGCGTTAACGTCTTCTGTGTTGCGCCTTGGTGCTCCAGTACATATTGCTTATTGATGGCACCTTTTTGGCTTCTCATGGAGTCATTTTCAATAAGTGCTAACAACTGTTGGCTACAGCCCTCAGGAGTAGCTACGGAAATAACGCCACCCAAGGCAATCAAGTCTTTAGCCTCGGTAAACCTGTTGTAATTTTTTCCAATGACAACTGGCACGCCCTCAGCAGCGGGTTCCAAAATATTGTGCAGTCCGGCAGTGCCCATACCACCACCTACATAGGCCAGTGAAGCATAGGGATAGGAGCGCCCCAGCATGCCTACCGTATCCAACACTAATACTGGGCTGCCATCAAATGCAGCCTCTTCGTTTTGTGTATAGCGCAGACTTCCTTTTGGCAACTGTGTCATCAAGTGGTTAAGTTTTGCTTCATGCATTTCGTGTGGGGCTATCAACCAACACCAATCTTTTGGAGTTTTACTAATCGCCTCTGCCAGTAGCGCTTCATCTTCGGGCCAAGAGCTGCCCGCTACGATACATTTTCGTGCACCAACAAAAGTATCCATAAACGCAAACGGTTCTTTGGATGCGCCCACACGGTCAAAACGCGTATCACCTGACACACTTACTTGTTGCACACCAATGCTTTGCATCAGCTTGAGCGATGCTTCATTTTGAACAAACAAATGGGCAAACTCACGAAGTAGTTTGCGTTGCCCGTTGCCCCATGGCTTAAAAAAGCGTTGATTTTGACGAAACAAGCCCGCGATTAGGTACAGCCGCACTTCTTTACGTTGAAGTTCTCGAATAATATTTGGCCAAAATTCATATTTTACCAACAATGCCATGACTGGATTGACCAATGCAACAAAACGTTTGACATCCGCTCTAGTATCCCATGGCAGGTAGGTAACAAGGTCAGCAACGCCATGATTTTTACTCGCCTCATAACCCGAGGGTGAGAAAAAAGTAACCAAATAGAAATGTTCTGGATGATTGTTTTTTAATGCGCTCAACACCGTAAGTCCTTGTTCGTATTCGCCTAGCGAGGCGCAGTGCATCCACACCACTTTTTTGTTTTGCGGAATGCCTTTGAGTTGTGTCCATAATGCCTTGCGCCCAGCTACAAAAGCCTTGGTTTTATCAGACTTGGCAACCACTGGTGTCATGGCTTTGGCTACTGCCACCGCAAAGGAATATAAAAAAGGCATGCTCAAAGATACTTATTTCGAAAATAGGCTTTCATTTTTGTAATTTTGTACTTCTAAAAAATTGCAATGCGAAAAATCCAAATGGTCGATTTGCAGGCCCAGTACCAATTCATCAAACCCCAAGTCGATGCAGGCATGCAGGGAGTACTCTCTTCTGCTCAATTTATAAACGGCCCTGCCGTTAGGAATTTCCAAGCTAATCTTGAGGCCTATCTCAACGTGAATCACGTAATTCCATGTGCCAATGGAACCGATGCACTCCAGGTTGCTATGATGGGATTGGGGCTAAAACCTGGCGATGAGGTTATTACGGCAGACTTTACCTTTGCTGCCACTGTGGAGGTTATTGCCCTGTTGGGACTAACGCCCGTATTGGTAGATGTGTTACCTGACACCTTCAATATTGATCCCGGTGCCATTGCAAAAGCCATAACGCCCAATACCAAAGCCATCGTGCCGGTACACCTTTTCGGGCAAGTAGCCGATATGGATCGCATCATGGATATTGCGCAAAAGCACAACTTGTTTGTAATCGAGGACAACGCACAAGGCATCGGCGCTACCTATACCGATGCCGCAGGAACTAAAGTGAAAACGGGCGGTATTGGTCATGCCGGTTCTACTTCTTTTTTCCCTTCAAAAAATTTAGGCTGCTATGGCGATGGCGGTGCCATTTTGACCAACGACTACGAATTGGCACATACCATTCGTGGAATTGTCAATCACGGCATGTATAAACGTTACCACCATGACGTGGTTGGTGTAAACTCGCGATTGGACAGCCTTCAAGCAGTGGTTCTAAATGAAAAACTAAAGCTGTTGGATTTTTATAACGAACGTCGCAAATGGGCTGCTATACGTTATTCACAATTACTGAAAGATCACCCAAAAATTGAAACGCCCGTCACCTCAGGCGATTGCGACTCGCATGTGTATCACCAATACACACTCAAAATAGTCGGAGCAGACCGAGATGCATTGGTGCAGCATTTACAGCAAAATGATATCCCTTGTGGGGTGTATTATCCGATTCCTTTACACTTGCAAAAAGCCTATGTGGACACACGTTTTAAAGATGAAGATTTTACAGTCACCAACCAGCTGATTGATGAGGTCATTTCTCTACCCATGCACAGCGAGTTGGACGAGGATCAAATACAGTTTATCTGTAAAACCATAGTGACATTTTTGGATTAATCCAATACAGCGGAATGTACTTCGGCTTCGCGATCTATTTTTTTGACCAATCCTTGCAGCACTTTGCCAGGACCATATTCGGTAAACAGCAAAGCACCGTCTTGACGCATTTGCTTAACGGTTTGTGTCCACTTTACGGGGCCCGTAAGTTGTGCGATTAAATTTTCTTTAATTAGACGGGCGTCTTGTGTAGGCGCAGCCGTTACATTTTGGTAAATGGGACAGCTTGGCGCATTGAAGTTGGTTTCCAAAATGGCTTTTGCCAATTCTTCTTGTGCGGGTTCCATAAGCGGTGAGTGGAAGGCACCACCCACAGGAAGTAGCAGTGCGCGTTTAGCACCTTTTTCTTTTAGTACTTCACAAGCGGCTTCCACCGCAGGAAAAGTACCAGAAATAACCAATTGCCCAGGGCAGTTATAATTGGCTGCTACTACAATACCGTCCATGTAGTGACACACTTGCTCCACCACATCGTCTGCCAATGCCAATACGGCTGCCATTGTACCTTTGGTAACATCACAAGCTGCTTGCATGGCTTGTGCTCGTTTAGATACGAGCGAAAGTCCATCTTCAAAAGACAAAGCTCCGCTAGCGGTAAGGGCAGAAAATTCGCCCAGCGAGTGGCCAGCTGCCATATCGGGAGTTGATTTTTTTAGCAGTTCATAGCTGATGACGGAATGCAGAAAAATGGCAGGCTGAGTTACCTTGGTTTCCTTTAAAGCCTCAGCATCACCATCAAACATGATGTCTGTAATTGAAAAGCCCAAAAGTGCATTTGCGCTGTTAAATCTATCTTGTGCTAGTGGGTGTTGGTCGTATAGGTCTTTGCCCATCCCAACAAATTGGGCGCCTTGCCCAGGGAACATTGCTACATTCATGCTTTAATTTTTTCGTAACGAATAAAAGAAAAAGCGTATTGATGCTTTTGATCTGCATCGCGGTTTTCGCGCCACACCTCACGCCATTTGGCAGGGTTTATTTCTGGAAAAAAAGTATCGGCTTCAAAGTCGGCATGAACCCGCGTGAGTTCAATGCTGTCTGCATAAGCCAGACCTTGCCTGTAAATCTCACTACCACCAATAATAAAGGGTTGTTCATCTTCTTGCGCAAGTGCCAAAGCAGCTTCCAAGGAGTGTACAACATGCGCGTTGTCGGCTGTGTAATCTTTTTGTCTGGTGATTACCACATTGGTGCGGTTAGGCAGCGCTTTGGGCATGGACTCGAAAGTCTTTCTGCCCATGATCACATGGTGTCCTTTGGTTAAATTTTTAAAATGTTTTAGGTCGTCAGAGAGATGCCAGATGAGTTTGTTCTCTTTCCCAAGCGCATTATTTTCTGCGGCAGCAGCAATCATGGTGATGTTCGTTTTCAGATTTTCACGCTCCCATTCAGCACTTGCTTTTAGTGCAGCTTCTTTATCCATATTGCGTTTTAATTTTTCCACTTTAAGCGCCTGCTTTTCTAGCAGAAATTCCATTTGTTTTGTTTCCCATGCTTTGCCCATAAAAGAATGAAACACATAAACACGCAAAAAGTGAATGACCAGCAGCACACCAAAAAGGGTGGCTAAGGCAAATGACCATTTAGTGTTGAAGGGCATAAATTCGACATTATACTCAAAAGCCAAGTTAGCTATTAATGCGAAAAAAATGAGAAACAACGTAGCCAGTAAATGCCTGTGAAACCGCGTTTTTTGGGCAATGCGTTCTTGCGCACTTTCAACCAGCGAGAGCTGTTGTGGGTCTATGGCTGATGAAGGTTTTCTTTTTCGAAACATAAGACAAAAAATTAAACAGCGACAGCGCCCTTAATTCCAGGGTGCGGATCGTAATCCAAGACGTCTATGTCTTCGTATTTAAAATCAAAAAGGTCGTCGATGTTTGGGTTAAGTTTTAGGGTGGGTAGTGGTTTGGGATCTCTGCTTAGTTGGAGTTCAATTTGGTAAAAGTGATTGGTGTATATGTGCGCATCGCCAAGCGTATGGATAAATTCTCCTGCTTCAAGCCCACAAACCTGTGCCATCATCTCTGTGAGCAGGGCATAGCATGCGATGTTAAATGGAACGCCTAAGAAAATATCAGCGCTTCGTTGGTACAGCTGACAAGACAGCTTACCGTCTGCTACATAAAACTGAAAAAAAGCGTGGCAGGGCGGTAGGGCAGCCATTCCATTAGCAACATTTTCGGAAAAACTTTTTGAGGTATCTGGTAGTACACTGGGGTTCCATGCAGAAACCAACATACGTCGGCTGTTGGGGTTTGTTTTTAGCGTTTCGATGACTAGTTTGAGTTGATCGATATTTTCGCTGTTCCAGTTGCGCCACTGGTGACCGTATACGGGGCCCAAGTCGCCATTTTCGTCAGCCCATTCGTTCCATATACGCACGCCGTTTTCAGTGAGATAGGCAGTGTTGGTGTCTCCTTTGATAAACCAAAGCAGCTCGTGGATAACGGATTTTAGGTGTATTTTTTTGGTTGTTACAAGGGGAAAACCCTCTGATAAATCAAAGCGCATTTGATGACCAAAAACACTTCTTGTGCCTGTTCCTGTTCTGTCTCCTTTAACAGCTCCGTTGTTGCGGGCACGTCGAACCAAATCCAAATACTGCTGCATTATTTCTTTTTTGTAAAATTATAAGCTAGATCAAAATATCTAGCATTATAATAAATAGTTTTCAAAAGGTTTTCAACCATTATCCCAACAGCGCGCCCACAAGCGTAGCAGAAAGTAATGAAGCAATAGTTCCACCCAAAACAGCACGAAAACCAAATTCAGAAAGGACTTTTCGCTGGTTAGGCGCTAATCCGCCAATTCCTCCAATTTGAATACCAATTGATGCAAAATTGGCAAACCCACATAACATATAGGTTCCCATGACAATAGATTTTTGGCTGTTAAAATGAATTTCATTGGCCGCATTTTTTAATTCAGCTAACTGAATATAACCAACAAATTCACTTGCCGCGAGCTTGATGCCCAGCAGTTGTCCCATGGGCAATAAATCGTCCCAAGGCACACCAATTAGCCACATGATTGGCGCAAATAAAGTACCCAATATGGCTTCTATGGAAAGCGCATCATAAGAAGACCAATTTGCAACCCACTCATTGAGTTTCGTAAGTTCTCCAATTTCAAAAAGTATTCCATTTGCCATAGCAATTAGGGCTACAAAAACCAGTAGCATACCACCAATATTGGCAGCGAGCTTAACGCCCTCTATAGTGCCATTTGCAATGGCATCCAGCATATTGCTGCCTACCTCTTGCGTGGATACTTTTGTGTCTTTGTCAATAGATGCTGTTTGGGGGAATAGCATTTTTGCAACAACAATAGCACCGGGTGCAGCCATAACTGAAGCTGCGAGCAGGTGTTTAGCAAACGCCAGACGTAATGCAGGATCGTCGCCTCCCAAAAACCCTATGTAGGCTGCTAAAACGCCCCCAGCAACTGTGGCCATTCCGCCAACCATCACCAACAGCATTTCGGATCGACTCATCTTAGGCAGATAAGCCTTTATGAGCAGCGGCGCCTCTGTTTGCCCTAAAAATATGTTCCCAACTACGGAAAGGCTTTCTGCCCCTGAAATATTGAGCAGCTTTGCCGTGCCCTTGGCAAATATTTTAACTAAAAATTGCAACACACCAAGGTAAAACAACAACGAGGTGAGTGCAGCAAAAAAGATGATGGTAGGCAATATTTGAAATACAAATATGAAACCGTAAGTATCTGCATTCATCAAATCGCCAAATAGAAACAAGCTGCCTGCAGCGGTGAAGTCCAAAATACTAACAAATATTTTCCCAATCCCATTAAAGATGCCTTGCATCCAACTTAATTTGAGGATGCTCAATGCCAACACAATTTGCAGCAACAAACCAAAACCCACGGTTTTCCAATTGATGGCCTTACGGTTGGAACTGCATACATATGCAATCAGTAGCAGTGCTACGATCCCGCCTAAAGCTTGGGTTACCCCAACTAATGTAATGCCTTCATGCGCTGCAATGGGCTGCTGGGCAAAATGCGACAATGTCATTTTTTAGCTTTGTTTGAACGTTTTGAAATTTCATCCCTTAAACGGGCTGCTAATTCATAATCTTCTTTTTTGACCGCTTTTTTAATGGCGTTCTCAAGTTCTTGGTTGGAGATATCGGTGTAATTTATTTCGTCAGACAATTCATCTTCAAGTGTTCCTTGGGTGGGTAGTTCTCCTTTTTCAAAGACAACGCCAGCTTTTTCCAAAACATTTTCGTGGGTGTAAATGGGTGCCTTAAATCGCAATGCCAAAGACACGGCATCAGATGTTCTAGAATCGATAATCTCTTCAATTTTATCACGCTCACATATAAGACTGGAGTAAAAAACACCATCTACCAATTTGGTGATGATTACTCTTTTGATGGCAATATCAAATCGATTCGCAAAATTTTTAAAAAGATCGTGAGTAAAGGGTCGTTGCGGCTTTATGTCTTTATCCAAATTCACAGCAATGGATTGGGCCTCAAACTCTCCAATGACTACTGGGAGCTTGCGATTACCGTCAACTTCATCCAATATCATGGCATAAGCACCACTTTGATTTTGGCTGTAGGTAATGCGGTTTACGCGAAGTTGAATAAGGCTCATGATTAAGCAAGTTCTTTATGTGCCCTAAAATACAAAATTGGGTATTACGATTGTGCTTTAAATGCTTTAAGTTTTTCTGTCAGTACAGGAACCACTTCAAAAGCATCTCCCACAATGCCGTAGTCAGCAGCTTTAAAGAAAGGCGCTTCTGGATCATTATTTATAACGACTTTTACTTTTGAAGCGTTTACACCTGCCAAATGCTGAATGGCACCCGATATTCCAATGGCAATATAGAGATTAGTCGAAACGGGCTTACCCGTTTGTCCTACGTGTTCGTCGTGTGTACGCCAGCCCATATCTGATATTGGCTTGGAACATGCTGTGGCAGCATCCAATACTTCTGCTAGATCTTCAACTAAGTGCCAGTGTTCAGGCCCTTTTAGGCCCCTGCCTCCAGAAACAACTATGTCGGCGTCGGCTATGGTGGCCTTGCCTGTTTTTTTACTTATAGATAACTGCTCTATATGCGAATCCGCATGCTCGACAGTTGCATTCTCAACAGCACAATCAACCGCTTGCTCAACCGTCCCAAAAGAGTTGTTTCCAACACCAATGATGTTGACTTCGGCCGTTAATGTGGTGTTTGCAAAGGCCTTGTTGGAAAATACTGTTCTTCTAACCGTCAAGGGCTGTTGTTCGTGTGGCAGCGCCACTACGTTGGGCACATAAGCAGCGTTTGTGTTTGCTGCAACCAGGGGTGCTAAGAATTTGGCATCAGCACTGCTGCCTAAAATAATATGTGTGGCCCCAAGGCTCTTGATATAATGTGTCAAGACACAAGCGTAGACATTTGCATCAAACTGCCGCGGTACATTGGTAACATTGAACACTTTTGAAACCCCAAACTGCCCCAATTCTTGGGCATTATCGGCATTAAAGCTAATCGCTACACAGTCTTTATTGAGTTTGCCAGCCAAGGCAGCTCCGTAGGACGAAATTTCGGCTGCATTGCGTTTGAGTTTGTTGTTTTCGGATTCGGCAAATAGAAGGATAGACATAATATTTGGTTAAATAACGTTAGCTTCTTTATGTAACAATTCAATCAATTGGTCGATATCATCAGCAGGAATTAATTTGACATCAGCTTTTGTTGCTGGTTTTTCAAACAGCACATCTTTAGTGGTGCTTTCCGAGCCTTTTGGATTAAGCACTTCAAAGGGTTTTTGTCGTGCTTGCATGATGCCACGCATGTTGGGAATTTTGAGGTCTGACTCTTCAACAAGGCCTTTTTGTCCACCAATAACCATTGGCAGGCTGCCCTTTAGTTTTTCACGTCCGCCATCAATTTCGCGTTCAGCAACAGCGTTGCTGCCATCAATTTCCAAACCCACGCAGTTGGGTACAAAGGCAATATTCAGCAGTGCAGCTAGCATGCCGGGTACCATGGCGCCGTTATAATCAATAGATTCTCGTCCAGCTACAATAAGATCATAGGGATTGTCAGTTACAAATGCGGCCAATTCTTTGGCTACGGCCATACCGTCTGTTGCAGGAGTATCTATTCGAAAAGCTTTCTCGGCTCCTATAGCCAAACACTTACGAAGCGTAGGGTCTGCTTTTGCCGTGCCCACATGAATGACATGAACATGTGCGCCTTGTTTTTCTTTAAACCAAATGGCACGGGTGAGACCAAATTCGTCGTTGGGATTGATGACAAACTGCACACCGCTGGTGTCAAACTGTTTATCGTTTTCAACGAAGTTTATTTTCGACGTGGTGTCAGGAACATGGCTAATGCAAACGAGTATATTCATAGATTTATAATTAAGCTCAAATGTATAAAAAAATACTATGCGCGCATAATAAATAGAAGTCTTTTGCTTTAAGGTATTTTATTGCTACTTTTGCGCCTCTTAAAACATCTATGAGGACCATTCAATTTAGAGAAGCAATTTGTGAGGCGATGTCGGAGGAAATGCGTCTGGACGAAACCATATATTTAATGGGTGAAGAAGTTGCTGAGTACAACGGAGCTTACAAGGCTTCAAAAGGTATGTTGGATGAGTTTGGTGAAAAACGAGTAATCGATACCCCAATATCCGAACTTGGATTTGCTGGTATTGGCGTTGGCTCCACCATGACTGGCAACAGGCCTATAATCGAATTTATGACTTTTAA
>DCBE01000029.1:0-225 GCA_002313325.1 Flavobacteriaceae bacterium UBA1115 | reverse complement strand
CGTCAAATGTCTGGTGGGCAGTTTCCATGTCCGATTGTATTTCGCGGTCCAACGGGTTCGGCCGGTCAGTTAGCCGCAACCCACTCACAGGCTTTTGAAAGTTGGTATGCCAACTGCCCAGGGCTTAAAGTAATCGTACCTGCTAACCCATACGATGCCAAAGGCTTGTTAAAGGCAGCCATTAGAGATAATGATCCAGTTATTTTTATGGAGTCAGAACAAATG
>DCBE01000063.1 GCA_002313325.1 Flavobacteriaceae bacterium UBA1115 | reverse complement strand
CTATTTATTCTTTCTAGTAGTAAAATTTCAACTTTTAAAATTTAAGATATGTCATTATTAACAACAATAAGTAATATTATTACATCTGCATTAACTGTTGATGCAAACGAAGACTTTACAATTCTGTGGATTCTAATATCTGGAATCCTAGTATTTTTCATGCAAGCTGGATTTACTCTACTTGAGTCTGGAATGACCCAATCGAAAAACGCAGCTAACATAGCAATGAAAAACTTTATGGACATAAGTGTTGGAACACTTACTTTTTGGGCACTAGGTTACGGACTAATGTACGGAGCTAAAGATGCCTATGGAATTATTTCAGTTAGTGATTTGTGGATGAATCCCGGCGGTGGGGCACACGATGTCTTCTTCCAAACTGTATTTGCTGCAACTGCTGCAACAATTGTTTCTGGAGCCATTGCAGGTAGAACAAAATACAGCACATACATTATTTTCACAGTATTTATGACTGCAATTATATATCCTATTTCAGGCGGATGGCAGTGGTATGGCGATGGTGCTTGGTTGGCTGACCTTGGTTTCATTGATTTTGCAGGATCATCAATAGTTCACTCTGTTGGTGGGTGGGCTGCCTTGTGTGCTGCTTGGATGGTAGGACCAAGACTTGGTAAATATGTTGACGGAAAAGCTGTTTCAGTACCTGGAAGTAATTTACTTCTTGGGTCCCTAGGAGTTTTTATTCTATGGTTAGGATGGTTTGGCTTTAATGGTGGTTCTCAATTAGCTTGGGGTGGAGATGATTCTGCTGCTGCTTCTGCCGTTGTTATGGTAACCAACATTGCTGCTGCTGCCGGAGCCATAGGGGCCCTATTTACATCCTGGTTATATCTTGGCAAACCCAGTTTATCACAAACATTAAACGGAGCTGTTGCTGGTTTGGTTGCTATTACTGCTGGTTGTGGAAACATGACAATGTCTGGTGGTTTCTGGGCTGGACTAATAGGTGGTATTATTGTGGTATTTTCTATTGAGTTTATTGAGAAAAAACTTAAGATTGATGATGCTATTGGTGCTGCTTCTGCTCATGGTGTCGCTGGCGCTTGGGGTACTTTGGTTATTGGATTGTGGGGCGTTGATGGCGCAACAGGAATCGGTTTACTCAACGGAGGTGGTATCAGTCAATTTGCAGTTCAAGCCATTGGTGTAGCTGCTTACGGAGCATGGGCCGTAGTAACTTCTTTGATTGTACTTTATGTACTCAAAGCAACTATTGGACTACGTGTATCAGAAGAGGACGAAAAAGCAGGTTTAGATGTTTCTGAACATGATGAAGCTGCATTTGGTAGTGATATGCTTCCATAACATAAACATATTTAAATTTTATTTAATTAATATTTTGTTATAATTAGATAGTTTTTAATGTGAAGGGGATTGAGTTGACTCAATCCCCTTTTTTTGTTTATTATTACCCACTTAATTATTTAAATAATGAAAAGAAGCACTCATCCGTAAAACATAGTTTGAGGATGTAAAAAACAACTCACTATCTGTTTAAACCCGAGTGTTTTTTATAAACACTCGGGTTTGTTTTTTATGTATGTTTGCAGCAAAACAACATATGTACGCCATTGCACTTGTTATTCAATGTCCAGACAAGAAAGGAATTATTGCAGATGTAACCTCATTTGTTTACGAACAGAAAGGAAATATCCAATACATTGACCAATACGTTGACAGAGAAAACGGCACATTTTTTATGCGCTTACAAGCTGAATTAGACGCGCAGTTTTGCTCCTATCAAAATTTTGTCAGTTTATTTGAAAACAAACTGGCAAACGTAAACAACATGACGTGGAGTCATCAGCCGCTGAACTACAAACCCAAGATGGCTGTTTTTGTGTCAAAATACGATCACTGTCTCTACGACTTGTTGGGACGTTTTAAATCTGGAGAACTTGGCGTAGAAATTCCGTTTATCCTTAGTAATCACAAAGACTTGGATTCAATAGCAAAAGCTTTTGAAATTCCATTCTTTCACGTTCCTGTTACCAAAAAATCCAAAGCAGCTGCCTCAAAACAACAGCTCTCAATACTAAAAGAACACAAGGTAGATTTTGTTGTCTTGGCACGTTATATGCAAATTGTACCGGCAGACATTATTGAAGTGTATAAAAACAAAATCATCAATATTCACCACTCGTTTTTGCCTGCATTCCCAGGTGCAAAACCTTACCACTCCGCTTTTGAACGCGGTGTGAAAATCATTGGTGCTACCAGTCACTACGTGACAGAAGAACTTGATGCTGGGCCCATTATTGAGCAAGGGGTAGTGCAAGTATCGCACAACCACAGTGTTTCGCAATTGATTGCTAAAGGTAGGGATTTAGAGAAAATGGTTTTGGCAAATGCCGTTAAAAATCATGTTGAAAAAAAGGTGCTTGTTTACGGAAACAAAACCGTAATATTTACCTAGCCAAGAGCTTTCAGAAAACCTAGGGTTGTCTTGTTAAAAACCTCTGGTTGTTCTACATTAACCACGTGACCACATTCAGGAACTACTGTAATTTGAGAAGTCTTATGCATACCAGCCATCTTACGGATACTTGGTAAAAACATATAATCTTCTTCTCCCATAACATAAAGTGTTGGAATACCCACATCTACCTGACGGAACAAAAGAAGTAATGGTTTTAATTCTGAAGTGAGCCTATACCAACGTAAAAACTCCTTGTGGTAAAGTTTTTTTGCCTCACGAACAAAAAGTAACCTTGACTCGCGATGGTTTTTCTTAGGCATGATAATAAATGCAAAAAATCGGTAAAGCCATAAATATGGAATCACCGATTTAATAATATTTCCAAAACGCATCAAAATTTGAGATCGGGTATTAAGTTTCATGATTGCGCCCCCCATAATCATGCTAGAAACACGGTCAGGATGATTTTCAGCCAATTGACGAATCAGTATGGTGCCTAAAGAAATACCTACAAAATGAGAGCTTTTAATCTTTTCATAATCTAATACTTCAATAATGTCATTAACAATACTATTAAATGTATAGCGCTTTTCGAATGCAAGTTTTATTGTAGGTTTCGAATTCCCATGGCCACGAAGGTCCAGCAGCAATACGTTATAATGCATTGCGTAGTCACGCACCTGCTTATACCATATAGACGAGCTCCCGCCTGCTCCGTGAACAAAAGTTACCCATTCAGAAGAAGTTTGATGTTTATAACAATTGTAATGCAGCATTAGGCAAGTAGTTTTTGCATTTGAATTTGTAGTGAAGCAGCAACTTTAGCAGCAGCAACAACATAATCTTCACCCCTACTGGCATATAAAATGCCCCGGGAGGAGTTAACCAAAAGGCCAACCTGTTTATTTGCGCCATTTTCATAAACATCTTTGAGGCTACCGCCTTGAGCGCCAACGCCAGGAATAAGCAAAAAAGCATTCGGTGCAATGTCTCTAATTTCTTTTAAGTAGTCTGCCTTGGTCGCGCCAACTACATACATAAGCCTGTCGGCATTGTCGTACTTCAAAGAAGTAGCAAGTACTTCTTTAAACAATGGTTTGTCCGTATTTTCCGCAAATTGAAAATCAGCTGCCCCTTTATTTGAGGTTAAAGCCAACAGAATGGCATGCTTGTCTTTGTATGTCAAGAAAGGTTCAACGGAGTCTTTACCCATGTAAGGCGCAATGGTAATGGAATCAAATGGCATGGCTTCAAAAAAAGCCTTAGCATAACGCAGGGAAGTATTGCCTATATCTCCACGTTTGGCATCAGCAATGGTGAACAAATCGGGATAATGCGACTTTATATAGTGTATCAATTTAGCTAGAGATGAAAAGCCCGTTTCACCATAGGTTTCAAAAAAAGCCGTGTTTATTTTAATTGCCACACAAAGGTGTTGTACCTCATCTACTATGGTCTTACAAAAGTCAAAAAGGGGCTCTTCACTAGAGGCAATAAGATGTTCAGGCATTTTTTCTATGTCGGGATCTAGACCCAAGCACAGGAATGATTTTTTCTGCTGAATTTGATTGTATAAATCTTGTTGTGTCATACTACAGTAATTCGTCTGAAAGTTTGAGTTTCTCTGTATTTTGATAGAGTTGCATTTCGTCAATAAACTTCTGAATATCTCCGTTGATGACGTTTTGCAAATCATACAAAGTTAATCCAATACGGTGGTCTGTGACACGTCCTTGTGGATAATTATAAGTTCTAATTTTTGCACTTCTATCACCGGATGAAACCATACTCTTTCTTTTTACAGAATCTTCTTTATTTCTTTTTTCGATTTCCAACTCGTAAAGCCTTGACCTTAGAACTTTTAATGCTTTGTCTAAATTTTTATGTTGTGACTTTTGATCCTGACAACTTACTATTATTCCAGTTGGTTCATGGTGGAGCTTAATTGCAGAATATGTAGTATTTACAGA
>DCBE01000028.1:29481-40496 GCA_002313325.1 Flavobacteriaceae bacterium UBA1115 | reverse complement strand
GTTCAAGTCTCCCTCTCGCTACAAATAACCCTTCTTCACGTAAACTTCTCATGAATGAAGGGTTTTCTTTAAAGGAAACAATTTGTAAATATCATTGTGTTTTTTAGACCCATTTTATGTATTAGTAAAGTCCTTTCGTCTGCTCGTATAATTTTCCACTTTACACAAACTTTTCTACATTTATTGGGTCTAAAAAGTAAAGATACTCATTGCAACAGGAAAGTCACATCAATGAACAACTTAAAGGTAAGCAGTATGACAAGGCAGTAAGGGCCATTTCAGAACTCTACCACGAGATGCTGTATTGGCACATACGAAAACTGGTCAAGCAACACCAAGATGCCGATGATGTACTTCAAAATACTTACATCAGAATATTTAACGGATTGAAATCCTTTGGATTTCGAAGTAGTGTCAAAACCTGGTGTTATCGCATTGCCTACAACGAGTCCATTAGGTTACTTCAAAAGCAACAGAAATTAGCATATACCAATGGCGATGGTGAGTTAACAGATTATCTCGATAATCTCACTGCCGACCCCTATTTTAATCTAGACAGCGTAAGCTTTGCTTTTCATGAGTCCTTAATTGAACTTCCTGAAAAGCAACAACGCATTTTTCAGATGAAGTATTTTGATGAACTCACGTTTAATGAAATCGCTGAAATCACAACTTGGAATAAAAACTCTATAAAAACCGCATTCTATGCTGCTAAAGAAAAAATTATAATACATGTAAAAGCAACCGTATGAATAAGAAACATTTACATAATGAACAATTGGGCTACGAAGTGCCCGAAGTCTATTTTGAGTCCTCAAAAAAGGATATGCTAAGCTTCATGAGCGAAGAAAAGAAAGTATCTAGTTTTTTTGGCACCAAGGCAATACGTACTACTTTTGTACTAGGAATTCTGGCATTTGCATTCTTGTTGGCTCAAAAGCAACAGCTAACCAACTCTGAGGTAAATACATTTGAAGAACTAACCATTGAGTCTTTAGAAATCAGCGATGAAGCTTTTGACGATTGGTTCGATGAAAAATTTGTTTTTAGCGAGGTCTAAAAAACTTTTTACAAAACAGCAGGTCTAAATTACGAACACAAAAATTGAAAATATGAAAAGTATCAAAATCACCATCTTACTTGCGGCCATGGCCTTTGTACAGTTTACAGTAGCACAAGATAAAACAAAAGGGAAAGAGAAAATCTATACCCCTGAGCAAATTGAAATGTTAAAAGCACAAAAAGCTGCAGTAAAAGAGAATCGCGAAGAATTCAAAAGTTCACTTACCGATGAGCAACTTGCCATTATGGAAAATAAAGAGCTTAGCAAAAGAGAGCGCAGAGAAGCACTTCGTGCAAGTTTTACGGAAGCACAAAAAGCGATGATGGAAGCCAATCGCAGCGAAATTAAAGCCTTAAAAGATGCGTTCCGCGCCACTGTTACAGACGAGCAGAAAAAGCTAATGAAAGAGCGCAGAGGAAAGATGAAAAAACGCATGGAAAACATGAAAGATCGCAAGGAGCAACTTAAAGAACGAAGAAAAAATATCAAAGAGAGAAAAAAGAAGAAAAGAGGTTAAGTTTTGGGGCCTTGCCCCTTTTCTTTCTATTTGAATGAGGAAACTAAAATTTATACTGGCATTTCTCCCTGCTTTGGTCTTGGCGCAAGAAAGTATTACGTACGAAGCAGATGCTATTTTAGATGAACTCTTTCCCCTGGACAGCTTATCGATTAAGGCCGTGATCAATGATCTTAAGCAACAAGATTTTCTATACATAAACACACTGTACAATAACAAAACGCTTTTTTCAGGTCGTGATTTTGGTGTTGAGCAATACAGTTTCTTTCCAGCCATTAGCTATATAGATTCCAAAAACTTCTTTTTAAATGTGGGTTCGGGGTATTACAGCGAGGTTAATCCACAATGGGATTTCATAACTTTTAGTGGTGGTTACGCCAACTACCTAAATAAGAAAAAATCAATTATAGCAACGGGGGTCTATTCCTTTACCAGCTTTACAGAAGACGTAGCAGACCTAAACAATCAACGGGTTTCAATGAGCTTAAGTTATCGCAATAAATGGTTTAGAAACGCATTATCGGGTGGTTATTTATTTGGAGGCAACACGTCAAGTTATGTGTCCAATAATACTTACTTCACCATTGACCTTTTGGAAAGTAAATCTCTAGACGTATCCATTGAACCAAGGGTTGGTATTTTTTGGGGAAATCAAACAGTAACTGAATTGGTACGTGTTGGTATCTTTCAATTTGAAGAAGTGAGTACGGATGTGTTTCAACTTTTAAATACAGAACTGAGCATTCCCGTCGCATTTGATTTTGGCAAATGGGATTTTGAGATTGAATACACTTTTGCAATTCCAAACGCACTTCCAGGGGAGGACGATCCCAATAACAACAGATATTTTGCTATCTCTTTAGGTTATTTAATTGAGCTATAGGCCACACAATTTAAGGTGGTGTGTTAGGTGAAGTTTAATGAATTTTTGCGATAGAGCTTTATTTAAACGTCCTATAAACATATGCTTGAAAATACCCTTACGGGCCGTGGTCTCGGGAAAATCTGTAAAAAATAAATCCGCCTCTTCCCGTGTTTTGGCCAAGCGTTCAAACAAATCTTGTCGATTCATATTTTCGGGAAAATCCTGGACTACCTTAGGTGCTTTAACTTTCAGCAAACCTGTTTTTAGGCATGTGAAAAAAAAGAAAAATCGAAGTCGGGTCAGTAAACGTACCTGCCCCAAGGCGTCTGGGTATTGTGTTTTAAGCTTTATATAGGCCAACACCCCTCTTTCCACCAACCAGCAATGGTAAAGATGCTGCAATACACTCCAGCCTCTGTCAATGGGAGTTAATAAATCCGCGTCAGTGTATGCTGCAAGTTTTTGTTGCAATGCCTCAATAGAAACGAAAGGGCTAGAAAAGGTATACATGTTTATCTTCCAAAATCGTCAGAAACTCGGACAATATCATCCTCGTCAGATGGGTTTTCTGGATCTGTGTGAAGCCATATTTCTGCTACCAACGCACGAGAATCCAACCCAACCAAACGATGGCGTTCGCCCTGTTGTAAGCGAACTTGATCGCCCTCATTGAGGACTTCTAATGCTCCCGCTTCATCGGTATCGGAACGCATGATTCCAGCAGCTCCCTTATAAACACGCCATATTTCAGCACGTCTGTGATGGTACTGCCAGGACAGGCGTACATCAGGTGAAACAATCAATATTTTAGGGCTTAATTTTCCCTCAATAAGAAGTGAATTTACCTCTAACCCAGAAAAAAACTGATTGGCAAAGTCTTGCGCTTGTGCCTCATCAATAACCAAAAAACCACCCCACGGACGCTTAAAATCATGTGCTACTACTTCGAAGCCTAGCGATTCGATATGGGACTTAATTTGCTTGAATGAATCCATTGTTACGTTTGTATCAAATATACAGTAAGGCACAGAAATGATGCTTATTAGTGGAACAAAATTTATATATTGGACAAATTTTAACTAGATGTTCGAGCTGCTATACGCGAAACTTTTGGATGAAAAAACCAAAAAGCTAAGCGAAAAATTTATCATAAACCTTGCTATCATAAGCTTTTTGCTTCACCTAGCAGTAATCACGCTAAACGACCTTGGTCTTATTGGAATTGCCATTACAGGTGAGTTGTTTACCAACCCTATTTCGGCCATTTATACACCATTCTCTTTTATTCTTGTCTATGAGGTGTATTTGCTAATTTATTATTTGCCGAAGTCCATGACCATCTATATTGGTAAGCAATACGAAATCATCATGCTTATTGTCATACGAAGGTTATACAAAGATTTATCCAATATATCCTTGGATGGCAACTGGTTTGAAAGTGCAGAAAACCTTCAATTTATATACGACATCATTGCCACTGTGGTCTTGTTTTTACTTATTCACTTCTTCTATAGTATGAATAAGTTTAGAGTGCGAAAGCTGCTAAAACTCACTGAAACCCGCCCAGACCTAATCCGCTTTGTTAAGTTTAAAAAATCGTTGGCTGTTTTATTGGTACCAACATTTGTCATCATCGCTCTTTACAATGTATTTGAATGGGCGTCACAGGTATCTGAATTTGGGCAGGGAATTACTTCAGGGCTTGATGTGAATGCTGTGTTTTTTGATGATTTCTTTACTGTGCTTATCTTAGTAGACGTGCTTTTGGTGTTGTTTTCATTTGCACACACCGATAAGTTTAACAAAGTGATTCGCAATTCAGGTTTTGTAATCTCAACCATTTTGGTGAAGTTATCCTTTAGTGTTTCCGGACTACAAAATATATTGCTTATTATATCAGCTGTTGGCTTTGGGGTTGTTATTCTGTGGATTCACAAGCTATTTGAAAAGAATAAATTACCGGTCAGTTATTAAAAAAACCTACACCTGGCAAGTTTTGCATAAACTCGAATTAAAAATGTTTGAGGCTAACTGCGTGTTTAAGGATCCGTTTAGAACGGCTTGCTTGTCCACCCAAAACTCACCTCTTCGAATTAAATTAGCGTTGAGTTTATCAAAAAATATACCTGATGTAGGGTAATATTTTATTGTATTTAGGAAGCAAATTGCTTCGTTAAATATCTGGATAAAAGTACAATTTTTTTGTGAACATCACTTTGCGATGTCGTATTGGCATCTGCTTCCTTACTAGACTGTACGGCAACCTGAAGGGCACACATGGCCAGAACGTCTTGTTTGTCTTTTACCGCATAGTTTTTTTCAAAATGATCTACCATTACGTTGAGGCTTTTTGCCGCTTCACGTAAAATGGCCTCTTCGCCTTCCGGAACACTTAGTGGGTAAACCCTATCGGCAATAGAAAGTTTAATTTTTTGCATCAGTCCTCTATTTTAATTTGTGCAATACATGCGTCAACTTCGTTTATTAACGTATCTATGTGATGTAAGGTGCGTTTTTTAGTTGCGGTATTGTCCGTTTTCATGCCTTGAACAACTTTTAGGGCCTCGTATTTTTCTTTCCACTCCTGTGCATCTTTTTGCTTTTTCTGAAATTTAGCTTGGGCTTCAATCAAGCTGGTTTCTAAAGTGGCTTTCGATTGCTGCAATTGACGCATTTTTTCAACCAACTCGTGGAGCTGATTTTCTAATTGATCCAAAACGGCAGTGGTGGAGTTGTCCATTTATATTATTTCCTTTCAAATGTACCTAAGCTGTTGACATTTCACAAATTCGAAGTCCCAATTTTGCATCATAATATTTTACCTTTGAAAACATGAAACGCTCAATCTTACTATATGCCTTATTGGCAATAAGCCTTGTTCATGCGCAGGAGTACCACTCTCCCGTTGACATTCCCGTGCAATTGTCGGGAACCTTTGCCGAGATCAGAGGGACACATTTCCACGCAGGAATTGACATCCGTACCCAAGGAAAACAAGGGTTGCCAATACGTGCCGTTGCAGACGGATATATTTCGCGTATTAAAATTCAACAAGGTAGATATGGAAAAGCATTATACATCAATCATCCCAACGGAGTAACAAGTGTTTATGCGCATCTGCAGCGATACAGCCCCGATATTATCCCACACGTTCGCAAAAAACAATACAGCCTAAAAAGTTACTCCATTGAATTTTATCCTAAACCTGACCAAATGCCCATTAAAAAAGGTGCACTTATTGGATATTCGGGGAACACAGGTTCGTCTTTTGGGCCCCACCTACATTTTGAACTCAGAACAACTGCAAACCAAATTCCTTTCAATCCACTACTTGCCAATGACAATATTGCTGATACGCGTAGGCCCATTATTGTTCAGCTTATTGGCTATCCCGTTGATGGCGTGATCAACAGGTCCGAGGAGCAGATTCAATTGGCCATTTCCAAAAAAAATGACAGTGTGTATGTTGCCGACACCATCAAAGCCATCGGAACAATTGGTTTTGGTATTGAGCACTTTGACAGGCAGGATGGAACTTTTTTTAAAAATGGTGCTTTTGAAATTGACGCCACTATCAACAGTACCCCACTATTTGAAATTCAATTTGACACTCTCTCATTTGACGACACCAGCGAAATGCACAAGTTGATTGACTATCCATTATATATAGAAACAAAAAAGAAGGTAATACAGCTATTTAATACCCATGAAACACCATTGGCTTTTGCCAATTACACAAACAACGGGCTTGTTGTTGTTGAAGCAGGAGCGCAGTTGACCTACACCATAAAACTGAGTGATATTGCGGGGAATAACATCTATTTGCAAGTGCCCATTGAAGGAAAAGCCGAAGAAGTTTGGGTGACAAAAAAATCTCCACTGCCCGGCAAAATGATTTATCCAAAAAGAGACTATATGTTTGAGTTGCATGATTTCAGCATATATGTAAACGCAAAAACCTTTAGCCAACCCACACCATTAAATATTGAAATGGATGTAGACACGCTCAAAATCTCTAACGATTACGTTTATTTTGAGAAGCCATACAGCCTAACATTGGAAAAAGAAAAAACACCCAAAGGGGCTTATTTGGCCTTAAAGCGCATTAAGGGCTGGGGGTTTTTAACAAATAAGAATGACAGAGGGCAGTTTTCGGCTAAGCTAAAAGGAACAGGATCCATAACACTGTTGACAGACAGCATTCCTCCAACGATTGTAGATCAAAAAAAAATCAGTGATCGTTGGATTTCGTTAGAGAAAGACATCCGATTTACGATATATGACATAGGTGCTGGCGTTAGTCGCTATGAAGGCTTCTTAAACGGAAAATGGATACTGTTTGAATACGAACAAAAGAGAAAAGAACTCATATTTCGTTTTAGAGATCCCATAAAACTCAAAAAAACAAAACACAAATTAAAGCTGATTGTTTGGGATAAAGTCGGCAACAGCACTACATTTGAGACAACGTTTTATCGCAAAGAATGAAAAAACTAGCGCTTGCTTTTCTTTACTACCTAAGTTGTCATTTCGTGCTGCATGCACAAAACACCACCCTACAAGGTATCATCACCAACGAAAGACAGGAGCCCATTCCCTATGTATCTGTAAGCACAAATACGGGCTTTGGTACCATCACAAACGAAAACGGCTTTTATCAATTAAACATACCAGCTGAAAATAAATTGGTCATTACCTTTTCGCATATTGCTCATGAAAAGGTTGTCATAACCATTAAACAAAAGCCCAATGCTGTTCAAGAGCTCCACCCTGTTATGAATACCAAACGGGCACAAATGGGCGAAGTGGTGGTCATGGGAAATCAATCCACAAAAATTAGCGGAGTTACCGTATTATCCCCTGAAACAATACGTAGCATTCCTGGAGCAAATGCAGGCGTTGAGAACCTGCTTTTAAGTCTACCGGGGGTAAATTCAAACAATGAACTCAGTACGCAATATGCGGTTAGAGGGGGTAATTACGATGAAAATTTGGTCTACGTAAATGGAATCGAAGTGTATAGACCAACACTTATTCGCGCTGGGCAGCAAGAGGGTTTAAGCTTTTTGAATCCTGATCTCATTCAACAAGTATCTTTTAAGGCCGGTGGCTTTGAAGCGCGTTATGGCGACAAGCTTTCCTCGGTATTGGATATTACTTATAAAACACCAACAAAAAAAGAGTTAAATGTAGATGCTAGTTTATTGGGAGGCGGCATAATCTACGGTAGCGCAAAGGAGAAGTGGTCGGCAATTGTAGGCGCACGTTATCGAGATAACCAATTGCTTGTAAACCAAAAAGAAACCAGTGCGCAATACCAGCCTTCATTTGTCGATTTACAGTCTTTTATTAGCTATCGAAAAAACGAAAAACTAAAATTTCAATTTCTGGGTGCTGTTTCTAGAAACACATATAATTATGCCCCCAAAACAAGGCAAACAAATTTTGGAACTGCTAGTGACCCACGTGCGCTATTGGTTTATTACGATGGCAGTGAACAAGACACTTTCCAAACCTATTTGGGTGCGTTAAAAACCACTTATCAGCCATCTGAAAACAATCAATATATATTGACAACTTCAATTTATCACACCCAAGAACAAGAGTATTTTGACATTATTGGACAATATTTACTTGGCACACCAAATACGGAAATTGGTTCGGAAGACTTAGGGAACATCTCCTTTGCGGAAGGCATTGGTAGTCAGCACACCCATGGAAGAAACGATTTTGATGCTTTGATAACATCCGTTAGTGTTTCAGCGAAACATCAGCGAGACAAACAGGGGCTACGGTGGGGTGTGGCGCTAAAATCTGAAAATATACGTGATCGAATTGTGGAATGGGAAAAAATAGACTCTGCGGGCTTTTCCATACGCCCACCTAGTATTGTCGCTAAAAATAACCAACCCTATGAACCATTCGATGGTCCATTGACCTTGTTCAATAACATTAGGGCCACGCAACAAAGTACACTAAACAGAATTTCGGGGTATCTCCAATATAACAACCGCTTTTTGATAGGTAAAAAAATAGCATGGTTATCGGCTGGAATTCGTTTGCATCATTGGAACCTATCAAACTTTAGCAATTCTGGCAGTACGTTTATTAGTCCACGTGCTCAATTGAATTTTCAGCCTGTAAACAATCCCAATATGGTAACACGAGTGTCGGTTGGAAATTACACACAAGCGCCATTTTACAAAGAACTCAGAGGTATTGACGGGAAGATAAATCCATCCGTAAAGCCACAACAATCCATACATGCGGTAGTAAGTCAGGATCGAACATTTCAACTTTGGAAAAGACCGTTTGTTTTTAGGGCTTCGGCCTTCTATAAATACTTATGGGATGTTAATCCCTATACCTTGGAAAACGTCCGCATTCGATATGCTGCAAACAATGACACCAAGGCAAAAGTATACGGCGTGGATTTGCGGCTAAATGGTGAGTTTGTTCCCGGCACAGAGTCATGGGTAAGTGTGGGGCTATTGAAAGCCGTAGAGAATCAAAATAATCGCGGTGATATTGCAAGACCAACCGACCAAAGATTGAAATTTGCCATGCTCTTTCAAGACTATGTACCAAGGTTACCTTTCTTAAAAATGAACTTAAATTTGGTTTACAACACAGGCCTTCCAGGCGGTTCGCCCAGTTACGCAGATGCTTACAATTATCAAAACAGATTGCGCAACTACAAGCGTGCGGATATTGGTTTTTTATATGTGATAAAAGACGATACCCGCTTTAGAAATACCTTTCGCGCTTTTGAAGAGCTTGAGGTTGGGGTTGAAATATTCAACCTATTCAATGTACAAAATGCTATAACCAATACTTGGGTAAGAGATGTATATACACAGCGTCAACTCGCAGTAGCCAATTATATGACGCCACGTGTATTCAATATAAAAATCAAAGCAAGACTTTAGCTTTTTGCGTAGTCAACAAGTATAGCAATAAGCCTGTCAATTTCTTTTTTAGTGTTGTATGCCGAAAAAGAAAAACGCAAAGACGGCGCTTTGTTTTGTTCGGCAGATAGCAAGTTTTGCAACACATGGGAACCTCCTTCGCTACCCGACTGACAAGCACTACCCTTGGAACAACACACCCCCTGTAAATCAAGATTAAAAGCCAAGAGTTTTGCTTTTTTCTCATCCATCGGCAAACGGGCATTCACAATTGTATAAGTGCTTTTTTTAATATCGCCAGAAGCACCATTAAATGTTGTGCCAGGAAATGCGGCTTGTAGTTGATCGAGACAATAAGTTTTTAATTCCTTGAGATACAAAGCATCCGCCTCCATGCGTTGATATAAGACGTGAAAGGCTGTTTCCATACCAACAATATTGTGAACGGCTTCTGTACCAGCACGCATTCCACGTTCTTGCGAACCACCTAAAATTATACCGCTTAAACCCGTATTTTTTTTTATGTATGAAAAACCAATGCCCTTGGGGCCGTGAAATTTGTGTGCAGAAGCAACAGCAAAGTCTACCGGAAGCGAACCAAAATCCAAGGGAAAATGTCCAATGGATTGAACGGAGTCTGTATGAAACAAAGCATTGTGCGCGTGACATAGGTTCCCAACAGCTTCAAGGTCTAATAGGGTCCCTACCTCATTATTGACGTGCATTAGACTCACCATTTTCTTTTCATCACTATTGCGCAATAAGCGCTTTAAATCGTCCATGTCGGGCAAACCACTGGGAAGTACTTTTACCAAGTCTAGATGTATTTGACCTTGCTTGGCCATATGTTCTAGGATGTGAAGCACTGCGTGGTGTTCAATTGGAGAACTTATGAAGTGGCGTATCCCCAATTGATGAGAAGCAGCATGCATCACAGTGTTATCGCCCTCAGTTCCTCCAGAAGTGAAAATGATTTCTTTGGGTAAAACACCCATTTGCTTAGCGATATATTTTCGTGCAGACTCAACCTTGGCTTTTGCAGAACGCCCTGCCGCATGAACAGAAGAAGGATTACCAAAGTCTTCATGTAGCGTATCACGCATGGCTTCGATTACTTCAGGATAAATTGAAGTAGTCGCAGCGTTATCAAAATATATCAAATCCATAAAACTATTTTGGCTCGTAAGTTTTAAGTGTTGATATTATAATGTTAGAACAATCTAATAATTGACTCTCGTTTATCACCAATGGTGGTGCAAAACGGATGATATTTCCATGTGTGGGTTTAGCCAATAATCCATTATCTTTCAAAGTCATACAAATATTCCACGCAGTGTCACTTTCGGGGCTATCGTTAATAACAATAGCATTAAGTAGACCCCTACCACGTACCAAAGTCACAATATAACTTGATCGGATATAGTTGTTCATTTGATCTCTAAAAATCTTGCCAAGTTTTCGAGCATTTAATGCGAGCTCTTCGTCTTGAACAACTCGAAGCGCTGCCATAGCCACAGCTGCAGCAATTGGATTTCCTCCAAAAGTAGACCCGTGTTCACCAGGCTTAATACACATCATAACTTCGTTATCAGCTAAAACTACTGAAACAGGAAAAAATCCACCTGAAAGTGCTTTTCCTAAAATTAAAATATCTGGTCTAGC
>DCBE01000028.1:0-29097 GCA_002313325.1 Flavobacteriaceae bacterium UBA1115 | reverse complement strand
TCATCAGCAATAAACAAAACATTGTATTTATCACAAAGTAATCTAATCCCAGATAAATAACCTTCATCTGGAACCACAACTCCGGCTTCACCTTGAATAGGCTCGACCATAAACGCACAAACGTTAGGGTCTTTAAATTCAGCTTCTAATGCGTCTAAATCGTTATATGGAACTAATTCGTAACCAGGCATATATGGCCCAAACCCTTGATAAGAGACAGGGTCATCAGAACTTGAAATAGCAGCTAAAGTACGCCCCCAAAAATTACCTTTCGCAAAAATAATTCGTGCTTTATTTTCGGGAATATTTTTTTTTATGTATCCCCATTTACGGGCCAATTTATTAGCTGTTTCACCTCCTTCAACTCCAGTATTCATGGGAAGAACTTTATCATAACCAAACAAATTTGTAATGTAAGCCTCAAATTCACCAAGAACATCGTTGTAAAAGGCTCTGGAAGTTAGTGTTAAACGTTTAGCCTGATTAGTTAATGCTGCTAATATTTTAGGGTGACAATGCCCTTGATTAACAGCAGAATAAGCAGACAAAAAATCATAATATTTTTTTCCTTCAACATCCCATACAAAAACACCACTACCCTTAGATAGAACAACAGGCAGGGGTTGATAATTGTGTGCGCCATGCGCATGCTCAAGTTCTATGAATTGTTCGGTGAGTTTTATGTCAATTTCCATATTAAACAAAAATACGGAAGCCTCAGTAAATAAAAAAGTTATATCAATGGTTCGTATATTTTATCAATAAAAAAATCAATAATTTATATCCTGTTCTAGGGACTTGAATACGATATCCATTGGTAAGGGTAAGAGTATACTACATATTTCTATGGGTGGTTAGAGTAGCAATAATTTTAATAATGGACGTACGACTTAAACAGAAGAAGATGTGCCAGGGAAATTTTTTTTATTTCAAGTAGTGGTTTTGCTATTAAAATATGTCCCCTTTTTTATGAAATTTTAGTACAATTTCTGTTTTGTGAGTACCCTTATGTGTATTATACACAATATTTTATAAATTTAAAATAAAATCGACACTAGATTTTTAAGAAATGGTAATACGTTAATTAATCGGACTTAAGTAGCCATTAAAACAACTGAAATAATAAAAATCGTACACTTGTCATTGTTTGTGCGCACAAATTTGAATAATTAATGAAACGTATAACAAGTACACAAAATCAAGCCGTCAAAAACATTGTTGCTTTACAGTCAAAAGCTAAAGCAAGAAAAGAGACCAAAAGCTTTGTAGTAGAGGGCTTAAGGGAACTACAATTGGCGTTTACAGTTGGCTTTGAAGCAATGCATATTTATTGGTGTCCGGAAATTTTAGTAGAAGTAGCATTTAAAAACTGGATAGGAAAATTCAATCTCGATACAGAAATTAAAGCCGTTTCAACGGATGTATATCGCAAAATGGTAGTGCGCGATACCACTGAAGGAGTTTTAGGCGTTCTTAAGCAAAAAGATGCTAAACTAGAAAATTGGCAACCAAAAAGCAACAGCCCTTTTATATTGGTTTTGGAGTCAATCGAAAAACCTGGGAATTTAGGCGCCATACTGCGCACTGCTGACGCGGTAGGCGTAGATGCGGTGATTATCAGCGACCCGCATACCGATATTTACAATCCAAATGTGATTAGGTCGAGCGTTGGTGGTTTTTTCTCTGTATTAACATTTGTATGCGAAAACAATCAAGCCAAAGATTTTTTAAAAAAATTTAACATCTATATTTATACGGCTTCACTCCAAAAAAGCGTAAACTACGCAGTAGCAGATTTTACCAAAGCAACAGCATTGGTAATGGGAAGCGAAGCAAAAGGGTTAAGTCCATTTTGGCAAAAAGAAACCACGGCCGTTAAAATACCTATGCTGGGTCATGTTGACTCCTTAAACGTTTCAGTAGCTACAGCTGTATTGGCTTATGAAGTTGTGCGTCAACGCAAATCGTAAATTTTGTATATTTAACTATGCAAATTTCAGAAGTTAACGAGAATGCCATAATTGCACAGGAATATAAAAACTTACTACGGGACACCTATCAATCGTTGACGGCAGAGGACAAGAAACTCATACGGCTGGCTTTTGACACAGCAGTAGATGCCCACAAAGACCAAAGACGCAGAAGCGGCGAACCCTACATTATGCATCCCATCGCTGTGGCACAGATAGTTGCCGATCAAATTGGATTGGGTGCTACATCCATAGCCGCAGCCCTACTCCACGATGTGGTAGAGGACACTTCCCTGACTCTTGACGACATAGCCCTTATGTTTGGTGACACCGTCGCAAAAATTGTTGATGGACTTACCAAAATATCAAAACTCTCAAAAGACAAGCGCGTTTCCGTTCAGGCAGAAAATTTTAAGAAAATGCTGCTAACCATGAATGATGACGTCAGGGTTATTTTGATAAAAATTGCAGACAGGCTTCACAACATGGCGACCTTAACCGTCATGCCAGAAGAAAAACAAGTACGCATTGCTTCTGAAACGCTTTACATCTATGCACCTTTGGCACATCGTATTGGCATGTTTAACATAAAAACACAGCTAGAAGACTTAGCCCTTAAGTACACAGAGCCTGAAGTATACAACGACATAGAAATAAAAATAAAGGAGAGCGAAGAGGAACGACTTAGCTACATAAAGAATTTCACAAAACGACTTCAAAAGCACCTAAGTAAAGAGCGCATTAGTTTTAAAACAGAAGGTCGCTTCAAAAGTGTGTTTTCCATTCGCAGAAAAATGCAGATCAAAAACAAAAGGTTTGAAGAAGTTTTTGATCGTTATGCTGTGCGTATTATCTATAAATCAACGCCAAAACAAGAAAAGTTTCTGGCTTGGAAAATTTATTCCATCGTTACCGACCATTTCCAACCTAATCCCATGCGATTGCGTGATTGGATTTCTTCACCTAAATCAACGGGCTATGAAGCCTTGCACATCACGGTTGTTGGACCAGGTGGCAAATGGGTCGAAGTACAAATCAGATCGGAGCGCATGCACGAAATTGCTGAAAAAGGATACGCAGCTCATTTTAAATACAAGCACGGTAACAAAGACGAAGGCGGCATGGAAAGCTGGCTAAACCGATTGCGTGACGTTTTAAAATCAGAGGATACTGATGCCGTGGACTTTGTCAAAGACTTTAAACTCAATTTGTATGCGAGTGAGATATTCGTGTTTACCCCCAAAGGAGACTTACGATCCTTGCCCAAGGGAGCCACACCTGTAGATTTTGCCTATTCCATTCACAGTGAAGTGGGTGACAAAACGCGTGGCGCAAAAGTGAATGGCAAGATTGTACCGCTTAATTATGCATTAAACAGCGGCGACCAAGTTGATATTATTACTTCAGAATCTTCATTGCCCAGTGCCAATTGGCTTGATTTTGTGATCACCTCAAAAGCGCGTTCAAGTATTCGTACCTCGTTGCGAGCAGAAGAAAAAGCCATTGCCACAGAAGGCAAGGAACTTTTAAGGCGTAAACTGCGTCATATGAAATTTAAGTTTAGTGATCGGATTATCAATGCGATGGTGTCTTACTTTAAACTCAAAACCAGTCTGGATTTATATTACCGAATTGGTATTGGCACCATTGACAATAAGATGTTAAAGAAGTTTGCCGCTGAAGAAAACAATCGTTTTTACCAACTCTTTAGAAGACGTCCCTCTGACCGGCTTAAGAAAGAAAACCTCGACGGTAGTGAAATTTCAAGTTTCTATGATATGTTGGTTTTTGGCAAAGACCAAGAAACCCTCAATTATACGTTAAGCCCTTGTTGCAACCCTATTGCAGGTGATGATGTATTTGGATTTGTCTCTATTAATGAAGGTATTAAGGTGCATAAAAACGAATGTCCAAACGCCATCAGCTTGCGATCAAATTATGGCTACCGTATTTTAAGTGCCAAGTGGATAGATTCCTCAAAAGGATTCTTTACTGGCAATATCCGCCTTTCAGGTATTGATCGAATAGGGCTTGTCAACGAGGTTACCAACCTCATTTCAAATGCCCACAACGTGGATATTACACAAATAAAATTTGACACAGAAAAAGGAACGTTTTCTGGAGAAATAAGACTACACGTGAGACATGCCTCCACGCTGTACATGTTAATTAATAAACTTGAAAAAGTTACTGGGATTGAGAAAGTGGTTCGGGATTGAATTCGGTTGCTTATATTTGATTTTTTATTTTACTATATGAAAAATGAATTCGAAATCGTAAAAAGTGTTTTTATCCAGTTTTTGGATAGCAACGGGCATAGAAAAACTCCTGAACGCTTTGCTATACTCGAGGAAATTTACTTAAGCGATGAGCATTTTGATATCGAGTCGTTATATATCATGATGAAAAACAAAAACTACAGGGTAAGTCGCGCAACGCTCTATAATACAATTGAATTGTTGCTGGCATGTGGCTTGGTTCGAAAGCACCAATTTGGCCTACAACACGCCCAGTATGAAAAGTCATATTTTGACAAACAACACGATCACGTAATTTTAACAGACACTGGCGATGTAAAAGAGTTTTGCGATCCCCGTATTCAAGCCATAAAACAAACCATAGAGGAGGTTTTTGATATTGACATACACGCACATTCTTTATACTTTTATGGAACCAGAAAAAACGCTAACTAATCATTCATGGCCATTGATTTACTGCTAGGCTTACAGTGGGGCGACGAGGGAAAGGGCAAAATTGTTGATGTGCTTACAAAAAATTACGACATCATTGCCAGATTCCAAGGCGGACCCAATGCAGGTCACACGCTAGAATTTGACGGAATTAAGCACGTATTACACACTATACCATCTGGTATCTTTCATCCTACTGCCACCAACTTGGTTGGAAACGGTGTGGTAATTGACTCTGTTATCTTCAAGCAAGAGTTAGACAACTTGACTCCTTTTGACATAAATATCAATAAGTCGCTGTTGGTTTCCAGGAAAGCACACCTTATTCTTCCGACACACCGCCTTCTTGATGCTGCTTCTGAGCTAATGAAAGGGAAAGCAAAAATTGGATCTACGCTCAAAGGTATAGGCCCAGCCTATATGGATAAAACAGGTCGTAATGGCATACGGGTTGGCGATATTGAATTAGCAAGCTGGAAAACAAAATATAAAACACTTCGCAACAAACATTTGGCCATGGTTGCCAACATGAAAGTCGAACTTGAATTTGATATGGAAGTCCTTGACAAGGCATTTTTTGAAGCGATAGACTTTCTAAAATCGAATATTTCATTTGTTGACAGCGAACAATACTTAAGCGTTGCACAAAAAGAAGGTAAGCATATTTTAGCCGAAGGGGCGCAAGGTTCGCTTTTGGACATTGACTTTGGCACCTATCCATTTGTTACCTCATCCAATACGACCGCCGCAGGTGCATGCACTGGGCTGGGCGTTGCGCCAAATAAAATCGGAGAGGTTTACGGCATTTTTAAAGCATATACCACACGCGTGGGAAGCGGTCCTTTTCCAACGGAACTTTTTGACGAAATCGGCGAAACAATTGGGCGTGTAGGTCATGAGTTTGGCGCTACTACAGGCCGTTCGCGACGTTGTGGCTGGCTGGATTTAGTTGCACTCAAATACGCTGTTGAAGTCAATGGCGTCACACAACTTATAATGATGAAAGGCGATGTACTTTCTGGCTTTGATGAGCTCAAGGTTTGTGTGTCTTATGACTACAGAGCCAAAAACATTCAGCACCTACCCTACTCCCTAAACGCAGAAGAGTTAAAACCGCATTACTCCTCATTACCGAGTTGGGAAGAAGACCTTACCAAAATGCGCACTGAAGACGAACTTCCAAAAACTTTTATGGACTATGTTGCGTTTATTGAGGCCTATGTAGAAAGACCCATTAAGATTGTTTCTGTAGGTCCAGATAGAAATCAAACCATCTTCCGCCCGTCTTAAAATAAACACATGAGAGCCGTTCTCTTTTATTGTTTATTGCTGTTATCCATATCTAAAATATGGGCACAGGAAAAAGAAATAGAAATTCGTCAAGCGGGCTCCTTCCAGCTAGATGAAGAAAACTTTCCAGGAGCAAATATCTTAAAGCGCAGTGCTACCAAGCAGGTACATCTGGTGCATCAAGATATGGACGTTTGGTCTGACAAGGCGTTTTTTTATAAAAAAGAAAACAGGTTTGACGCTTTTGGCAACGTTCGTATCGTTCAAGGAGATAGCTTGGTACTCACAAGCAAGTCCGTTAATTACTATGGTAAAATAAAATTAGCAGTTGCAAAAGAACAGGTTGTACTTGACAACAAGGAAATGATGCTCAAAACCGATACGCTTTATTTTGACAGAATTAAAAGCATCGCCTACTACCCCGCTGACGGAACGGTCTATGACAGCCTGACAAATATTAATAGCAAAAGAGGTACTTATATTTCTGACGCTAAAAAATACAAGTTTGAAAATAACGTAGTGGTCACCAATCCAGATTTTACATTGACCTCTGCGCGTATGGATTTTTACACCGAAACAAAACACGCTTTTTTTTATGGTGCTACCACAATCATTGGAGAGGATTATATGGTGCGTTGTAGTGAGGGCTTTTACAACACGGATAAAAAAGAAGGCTATTTCAAGAAAAATGCATCTATTGATTATAACAATCGGAATATCATTGGGGACAGCATCTATTTCAACGATACGAAAAAATATGCGTCAGCCACCCAAAACATTCGTATAACCGATACCATAAACAACTCCTTTATCACTGGAAATTACGGGCAAGTGTTCAAGGAAAAAGACTCGGCCATGGTAACACATCGCGCGCTTGCCATTAATCTCGTTGAACTAGACTCACTGTTTATTCACGCAGACACTCTTATTGCTACGGGCCCACCTGAACAACGCATCATACGCGGGTTTCACGGTGTGCGCATATTCAAAGAAGATTTGAGTGGAAAAACAGATTCCATATACTTTAATCAAACGTCTGGACGTGCAAAACTCATTAGACGCCCAATCAGCGACCGTGATTTGCAATATTTGACTCCACAAGAAATTGCGGATCGCAATCCTATATTATGGTCAGATGAAAGTCAAATGACAGGAGATGAAATTCACCTAACCATTGACAATGAAAAAGAGGTATTAGACTCCTTGCTAATTTATAACAATGCCTTTGTCATTGAGCAAGACAGTTTAGACGCAGCTAATTTTAATCAAATCAAAGGACTTCAGCTCAAAGGAAAATTCAAAGGGAAAAGTCTCGAAACGGTTGATGTTATTCAAAACTCCGAAATGGTGTATTATTTATACGATGACCAGACCCTAGAGCTAACAGGAATCGATAAGGCCATTTGTAGTGCCTTGCGCTTGGACTTTGTAGAAAGTGGCATAGAAAAAATTACTTTTTTCACAAATCCTGACGGCGTCGTTTATCCACCCCAAGACCTGCCTGAAAACACCAGACAATTGCTCGGTTTCACATGGCGAGAAGACGAAAGGATATACAGCAAAGAGGACTTATTTCACGGCACAGATCTCGAGAACTTCAGCATCAATGTTAAGTCGGCAGAAATAAAAGGAATTCCAATAGAATTAAAAAGATAGTTACAATGGCTTCACTTGCATCGTTATTTAAAGATTTCCAAGCGCAAACGACTACATACCCAATGGGGCTTGAAATTGTGAATGCGAAGGGATGTTATTTATACGACAACAATAAAAAGAAGTACTTGGATTTAGTAGCAGGTGTATCTGCTTGTAGTTTAGGGCATCGTCACCCGGCTGTTGTACGTGCCGTCAAAAGACAATTAGGCAAATACCTCCACGTGATGGTCTACGGGGAGTTTGTTCAAAAAGAGCCCGTATTACTAGCTAAGTTACTGGCCGATCATTTACCACAACAACTTAACACAACTTATTTAACAAATTCTGGAACTGAGGCTATTGAAGGTGCATTAAAATTAGCCAAGCGCGTAACCGGCCGAGCTGAAATAATTGCTGCAAATAAAGCCTATCACGGAAATACCATGGGGGCGATGAGCGTAATGGGCTATGAATTGCGCAAGAGCGCCTACAGACCTCTTATTCCAGGCACACGTTTTATTGAATTTAACAATCACGAGGAACTTGAAAAAATAACCAGCCAAACAGCTGCCGTTATTCTGGAAACCATTCAAGGGGGTGCTGGTTTTATTCTGCCTGAAAAAGGCTATCTGAAAAAAGTTAAAAAACGCTGTGAAGAAGTTGGCGCCATGCTTATTCTTGACGAAATCCAACCGGGAATTGGACGCACAGGTAAGTTATTTGCCTTTATGGACCACGACGCAGTACCTGATATTTTGGTCATCGGAAAAGGGCTTGGGGGCGGGCTTCCTGTTGGCGCTTTTACCGCAGACCAAAAACACATGGCGCAGCTTAAAGAAGCGCCTTCGCTTGGTCACATTACTACTTTTGGTGGAAATCCGGTTATTGCCGCAGCCTGTAGAGCGACCCTTCAAACCATTCTTAAGAGTAGTTTGATGGAGGACACACTTAAGAAAGAAAGGCTGTTTAGAAACCTACTTGTTCACCCCAAAATCAAAGCAATTAGAGGTAAGGGGCTTATGCTTGCGCTCATCATGAGCGACGCTAAAACTGCACAAACATTGGTGAAAAACTGCATAAATGAGGGGGTTTTACTCTTTTTTCTACTATTTAAACTCACCGCCGTACGTATCTCTCCTCCGCTAACCATCTCTGAAAAACAAATTAAAAAAGCGTGTAGCACCATCATCAAAGTGCTCAATCAAATGGAATGTTGATTACTTTGTTAAAAATTGAATTAACAACCCTTCGTTAACGTGAACTTCAATTTTTAAATTTAGATCAATAATCGAGCTATGCAGTTTCCATTTGGTGATTTTTCAAAATTCCCCGTTTCGCGGTTTGAGTCAATGCTCAAAACAAACAAAGTACAATTTTTTGATGCGTCGGAATTTGAAGAGATTGGACAGCATTACATTGACGCTGCCAACCTGAGCATGGCAAAAAAAGCTATCGAGGTTGGGCTCAAACAACACCCTGACGCAACAGAACTTACCCTTCTTCTTATTGAATACCATACCCTAACAAACGCATACGAAGAAGCGCGTATTTTGGTAGAGAATTTGATAGCTGTCGAACCCTTTAATCCTTATGCTTTTCAACATTTGGCTGTGATACAGTCAAAGTCTAATAAGCATCAAGAAGCCATCGAGTCGCTCAAAAAAGGCCTAATGTATACAGAAACCAAGTATGAGTTTCATGCGCTCATGGCCATGGAATACCTCTACCTAGACGCTTTTTTTATGGCAAAAGAGTATTTCATCAAATGCTTGGAGGAGGAAGTTACAGATAATCATGCCCTGTATAACATCATTTATTGCTTTGAGTCTTTAGAAGATGTTGATGGTGCCATTGCCTATATGAATGAGTTTTTGAATAAAGACCCATATAACGAGGTAGCATGGCATCAACTGGGAAGGCAGTATTTGGCCAAACAAATGTATGAGCAGGCCATTACGGCTTTTGACTTTGCGGTTATTTGCGACGACACCTTTATTGGCGCATACCTAGAGCTAGGCAAAGCATTGGAACAATTGGGACGTTATAACGAAGCAATTAATCACTACGAGATTACCCTCAGTATTGATGACCCAACAGCTTTTGCACTGCTGCGTATCGGAGCGTGTCACCTAAAGTTAAAAAACGATGAGCTGGGTATTAAGTTCCTAAAAAAAGCCATTCACGAAGACCCACTACTAGACAAAAGTTGGTTGACTTTATGCGGGCACTATATGCGCAATAAATCCTATGCAAAAGTATTACACTACATCAAAAAGGCAGTGAAAATTGACAGTTGTCATGCAAAATATTGGCGTTTATATGCACAAGCAAATAAAGCATTGGGTTTCTTTAAAGAAGCAAATCTAGCACACGAGCGTTTGGTAAATCTTGGAAACTACGAACTGCAAACTTGGTTAGATTGGGCTGGCGTCTTGTTACAATTGCAAGACTACACCAAAGGCATTGAGGTCTTGCGGCAAGGCTTGGAGTTCCATCCCGAAAATAGTTCCCTAAACTATATGCTGGCTGGTTTTTATATGATGGAAGCAAAGGCAAATGAAGCGTCATTTTTTCTTAAAAACGCCTTTGCTATCAATCCAAATGAACTGGATGTTTTATATGAAACCTTTCCAGCTTTGAGGGCATCAGTTTTGGTGAAAGACACCTTATCAATTTCATAGTACGCTTTACGCTTGATTGCGTAATTTTACATACCAACACAAAATCCTAATGAAGCAGTCCGGGCAAGAAAATATTGTATTCTATCTAAAAGGTTTAGCCATGGGCGCAGCCGATGTAGTTCCCGGCGTTTCGGGAGGCACCATTGCACTAATCACCCACATCTATGAACGTCTTATCCTTGCCATTGATGGTGTCTCTGTAGAGCTAGTTATTCAGCTCTTTGGTACCAAAAGAAAGGAGGCTTGGAAAGCTATAGATGGTTCTTTTCTACTTCCATTAGTATTGGGAATTGCTACAAGTATTTTACTTCTTAGCGGATTGATAGAATGGTTGCTTCACTACTATCCTATTCCACTTTGGGCCTTTTTTTTTGGGCTAATCTTAGCAAGTGCTTTTGTCTTAAAAAACAGCGTAACCAAATGGAATATTACTGCTTTAGCTGCGATGGTAATAGGTGTTTTTGTTGCTTTCGGAGTGGGTCTGGTTACCCCCAATACAGGCTCTGAGAGTCTATTGTACCTTTTTTTATGTGGCGTTCTTGTTGTTATGGCCATGATACTGCCCGGTATTTCAGGCGCTTTTATTCTAATACTTCTAGGGGCTTACGAAACAGCGCTTGACGCAGTGGATAAATTAAAGAATTTTGAACTTGAGGGATTAGTCGTTTTTTTAGTAATGGGTACAGGTGGTGTGGTGGGCCTTAAAGCCTTTGCAAAAATACTGCGTTGGCTGTTTACCCAACACAAGAATATTGTTTTGGCTGCAATGACTGGCTTTTTACTTGGCTCATTGTACAAGGTGTGGCCTTGGAAAAAAGTAACTTCTTACTACACCAACAGCGATGGCTTGGCAGAACCGCTCACAACAACAATTGTTTTGCCTGAATTGTCTAATCCCGAAGCACAAGTATTGTTGGCCTTTGTAGCCTTTATAACGGCATTATGTTTGTTGTTTTTTTTAGAGAAATTTAGCACTAATAGCCATGGCTAACCGATCATTATCAGATTATAGTTTATTGATCCTCAAAGGGATTGCTATGGGTATTGCCAATAAAATACCAGGGGTTTCTGGCGGTATCGTTGCTGTAGTTACAGGCTTTTATGAAGAACTTATTTTTTCTTTTCAACGCCTAAACTTTAAGGCAGTTTTACTCTTGTTTAGAGGGCGTTTTATAACTTTTTGGAAGTATGTTAATGGGTCTTTTTTAATCGCCTTGTTTGTTGGGGTTATATTAAGTTATTTTACCTTATCCCTTTTGTTAGACGCAGCACTGACGTCCTATCCGTTAAATGTGTGGGCCCTGTTTTTTGGTTTGGTTTTGGCATCTGCGCTAATCTTATATCGAGACTTTAACAATTGGAATAAAAAAAACATGCTGCTTGGCATCATAGGACTTGGCGTTGGTGTAGGCCTGAGCGTCTTATCTCCGTCTGCTGAAAACACCAACCTACTCTTTATTTTCTTGTGTGGATATTTGAGTATCATAGGCATGACCTTGCCCGGCTTATCAGGGTCGTTTTTACTTATCCTAATGGGCAATTATTCTCTCTTGCTGGTAGACAGTGTGAATTCCTTAGGCAGATACATCATAAGCCCTTTTAGTGCTATTGAGGTACTCCCACAAGACGAGACTTACGCCCTTATGTTTGCTGTATTTCTCGCCGGATCGTTAATAGGTATCAGCAGCCTTTCAGCATTGATTCATAAAATACAGCAGCGTGCTAAGGATGAATTGCAAGCCGTATTGATTGGATTTGTTTTTGGGTCGCTTTTTATTCTTTGGCCTCCGAATAGAATTACTAATTTTACAAATACAAACAGTTTAACAGACACCACCTGGGCTGTTTTTTGGGGTGCCGTGGGATTAATTACTGTGTTTGCACTTGATTATTATGAGCGAAAAAAATAAGATGCGTTTTGGACTTTTAGGTAAGGACATAGACTATTCCTTTTCAAGAGCATATTTTGCTGAAAAGTTTCGAAAAGAGAGGCTTCATAATTGCTTCTATGAAAACTTTGATATGGCCGATTTAACAAATTTTAAAATGGTTCTACAAACACCCCAACTTAAAGGATTGAACGTTACCATTCCATACAAAGAAGAGGTGATGCCCTTTCTCGACAATTTAGATGAAGTTTCAAAAGCCATAGGTGCGGTGAACACAATTGTGTTCAACAAAGACGGTACCACAACGGGATATAACACAGATTATATCGGTTTTCAAAAAAGCATTGCACCCATTATTACAGCTGAAATTAAAGCGGCATTGGTACTAGGTACTGGTGGTGCATCTAAGGCAGTGGTGTGTGGTTTGCAGAAAATGGGAATTGACACCCAATATGTTTCAAGAAAAAAAGGAAGCGGTAACCTAACCTATGAAGCATTATCAGAAAAGGTTTTGGAAAAGCACAAGTTAATTGTGAATTGCACGCCTTTAGGAACCTATCCTAACATACTTCAAAAACCAAATCTCAATTACGATCAACTGACAAGCAAACATGTGCTGTTCGATTTAATTTATAATCCTACAGAAACAGCCTTTATGAAAGCAGGTAAAAAAGCTGGCGCCAAGGTTCAAAATGGCGAAGATATGCTGGTGTTACAAGCTGAAGCCTCATGGCGCTTGTGGAATGTGTGATTTTTTTTGAGTGGTATACTATAAATTGTATATTCGAATTGATTTAAATCATGACTATGTTGGACAAAACCGACAACGATTTGCCAAAAGCAAAGGACGAAAACGTAAGTTACGAAGCTTCCATCCCCATTACCAAAAAAGAAGATGAAACCGCTGAAATACCAACTGAACCAAGTGTTGAAGCAGTAACAGGGAAACAAGCCAAAAAGGACGAGCCTAAAACTGAAAAGCAGCAAGAACAAGTAGTTGAAGCTACAGTTGAGTCAACCAAAGCAGTGGCTGATGCTGACAAAACCAAACAAGCAGACGAATCATCGGATGAAGATATTGCAGTTGAGACGCAAAGCAAGGAGCAGAAGTTCGAAGGCATGGACCCAAAGGAAATTCTAGCGTATTTTTCCGAAGCTTTAGGCAGCAAACCCATACAAAGTCTAAAAGGAACCGTAGACGCTTTGAGCAAGGCCTTTGAAAAAGAAATGGCTACCCTTAAGGGTTCCCAAAGACAGGCTTTTATTGAAGAAGGGGGCAATCCAAATGCGTTTTATTTCAACCCACCTATACTAAAAGATTTCAATAAACTTGTTCGTAGGTACAAATCCGACAGAGTCACATACTACAGAAGCGTTGAGGAAAAACAGCAAAAAAGTCTTGAGCAGAGACTAGCACTTATAACAGAATTAAAAGGACTTATAAATATCAATCAAGACATAAACGCTACCTACAAGCAATTCAAAGATTTACAAAGGCGTTGGAAAGAAACAGGGCAAGTGCCTAGAATGGAGGCTAACAATGTTTGGAAAACATACCATCACCACGTGGGGCATTTTTATGACTTCTTGCATCTAAACAGAGAACTACGTGAGTTGGATTTCAAATTTAACTTAGAACAAAAGTTAAAAATTTGTGAACAAGCAGAGGCATTGGCAAGTATGGAAGATATTCTAAAGGCTTTTCGTCATCTGCAAACACTACACAAAAAATGGAAAGATGAACTTGGACCTGTAGACAAAGAACACAGCGAAGAGGTTTGGCAAAGATTTAGTGATGCCACGAAAATTGTTCATGAAAAAAGAAGATATTTTATCAAGAATCAGGAAGAAATCTTTGAGGAAAATCTTGTCAAAAAAAGAGCTATCCTATCTCAAATGGAAGAACTATTAGCCAAAGAATTTAATACCAAAACCAATATTAATAATTTCTCGAAAACCTATGATGGACTTCGTGAAGCATTCTTTGCCATTGGCAAGGTGCCCGAGAAAAAACGCAATGCGCTTTGGTCAGCTTTCAAAAAAATATCAAACCAGTTTAGCAAAAAAAGAAACCGCCTATATAAGTCGCTAAAGAAAGAGTATGCGGTTAATGTAACCAAGCGCAAAGCACTTATTGAGGAAGCCGAAATCTTGAAAGATCAAACCAATCACAAAGAAACAACACCAAAAATCATTGCGCTGCAAAAGGAATGGAAAGTAGCTGGTCCGGTGCGAAAAGAAGACTTTATTAAGCTCAATGAGCAGTTTAGAGCCTTGTGTAATGCATATTTTGAGAAAAAAGACGCCAATCGCAATCAGCAAAACGAAAAACAGAAAGCAAACCTTCAAGAGAAAATAACACTGTTAACATCGTTGAAAGAATTGATTTCATCGGATGATAAGCCCATTGAAAAAGACATTGACAACATGATTTCACAATGGAATGCTATTGGCTTTATCCCAAGAAATAAAATGGGCGTAAATCAAGACTTTTTTACCTTGGTTGACAAAGCGTATAAAACCATTGGTCTCTCATCTTCGGATATCACACAGAAAAGTTATCAGAACAAACTAGACAACATCAAAGAAAATGATGACAGCATACGCAAGGAGGTGCAATCTTTAAACCGTCGCATTGGTGAAATAAAACAGGAAATCATACAACTGGAAACCAACTTACAGTTTTTTGGAAAAAACCAAGACAAAATTCCTGTTGTCATAAAGGTCCATGAAGACATTGCCAAGTATCAAAAACGTTTAAACGGGTTGGAAGAAAAGAAACGCTTGGTGAAATCGTTAAAAAAAACTTAGCGCTGCTCCTTTTTGGCTGATTGCCAAAGCTGTTCCCATTCTTCAGTTGTTAGGCTGTCAAGCGCCTTACCTTGTTGTGTGGCCATTTTTTCCATGGCTTCAAAACGGCTGCGAAAACTTCTATTTGTTGATGAGAGTGCATCGTCGGGATTGATCTTCAAAAAGCGCGCATAATTGACGAGCGAAAAGAACACATCCCCCAGTTCATCTGAAATTTTTTCTTTTGTACCATAATTAATTTCGTAGTCCAATTCACTTAATTCCTCTTGAATTTTATCTTTTACCCCATCAATAGTTTTCCAATCAAAACCAATACCTGCAGCTTTATCTTGCATACGGCTGGCCATGACCATGCTGGGCAAGCTTTTGGGAACTCCGGATAAAACGCCTGTGTTTCCTCCCTTAAGCTTGAGTTTTTCCCAATTTTTTTTCACATCTATTTCGTCTTTGACTTCTACGTCTCCGTAAATATGTGGATGCCTATCGATAAGTTTTTCAGAGATTGCATTGGCCACATCAGCAATATCAAAAGCCTCTTGTTCACTTCCAATTTTAGAGTAAAAAATAATATGCAACAACAGGTCGCCCAACTCATGTTTTACCTCCTCCAAGTCGCCCGACAATAAGGCCTCACTGAGTTCGTAGGTTTCTTCAATGGTTAGTTGACGTAACGAAGAAAAAGTTTGCTTTTTGTCCCAAGGACAATTGGTACGCAATTCGTCCATAATGGTCAACAAACGATCAAATGCTTTAAGCTGTATGGTGCGTTTGCTATCCATTACCGAATGCTGGTTTTGCTAGGAAATCGCATAAGGTAATCTGGATTTATATTGCCACGGGATATTTGTGCGAGTTTGGGTTTGAGCAATTTCTTTTTTAGTGGCCCCAATTTATCTGTAAACAAAATCCCTTCAATGTGATCAAATTCGTGCTGTACGATGCGAGCAGACAAGCCGCTTATTTCTTCTTCTACCATTTCAAACTGCTCATTATAGTAGGCAATTTCAATTGTAGAGAGTCGGGTAACATCCTCTCTGACATCGGGGATGCTGAGACATCCCTCGTTAAACGATTCTTTTACTCCGCTACACGAGATGATCTCGGGGTTGATAAATACTTTTTTAAATGCCTTTAGCTCTTGTTGCTCTACGTTATCAAGTGATTTGTCTTGGGCAAATGGACTGCCGTCAACGATAAACAAACGAAGTGACTCCCCAATTTGAGGAGCTGCAAGGCCCACGCCATAAGCGGCATACATGGTTTCCCACATATCACTGATGAGTTCTTTAAGTTTTAGATGGTGTTTTTCTACGTTAACGGCTTTCTTCTTTAATACAGGGTCGCCATAGGCTACAATGGGAAGTATCATACGTTTTGCTGTTGATCTAAATACCCTTGCAATATAAGTGTTGCGCTCAATTTATCAATAACTTCTTTTTTTTTACGCACTTTTTTTGGAGCACCACTAATCAAAAGGGATTGTTTTGCCATTTTGGATGTAAACCTTTCGTCATGACGCACAACATTGATTTCAGGAAACTGCGTTTTTAATTGGGCAACAAAGGGTGTTATTTTAATTTCTACTGCTGAGGGGTTGTTATCCCGCTGTTTGGGGGCGCCAACAACGATCTGGGTCACCTGCTCTTGGCTAGTGTAATTTTTTAGATATGGTAACAAGTCATTTGGTGAAACAGTATCCAAGCCAAAAGCACAGGTCTGTAACGGATCTGTAACAGCAATGCCACAGCGTTTTGTTCCATAATCTATTGCCATTATTCTAGCCATGGTACAAAGGTAAGTAATGAATTTTTGGAAATCATGGATTTGGTTTCATCTCAAAACTTATCTTTGAAAAAAATTCAAATGAGTAGAGCTATAATCGAAGCCGCTTGGGACGACCGTACCCTTTTAAAAGAAGAAGAAACACAACAAGCCATTCGTTCGGTCATTGAGCAGTTGGATCAAGGAATACTTCGTGTGGCTGAACCCACCGATAATGGGTGGCAAGTCAACGAATGGGTAAAAAAAGCCGTGGTGCTCTACTTCCCCATTCAAAAAATGGAAACCATTGAAGCTGGAACTCTTGAGTTTCATGATAAAATTCCACTAAAAACAGGTTATAAAGAAAAAGGTATTCGTGTTGTACCCCATGCAGTGGCACGTAAAGGAGCCTATATTTCTTCTGGTACAATATTGATGCCTTCTTATGTTAACATTGGCGCCTACGTAGACGAAGGTACGATGGTCGATACTTGGGCCACTGTTGGAAGCTGTGCACAAATTGGCAAAAACGTTCACCTAAGTGGTGGTGTTGGCATTGGCGGTGTTTTAGAGCCCCTGCAAGCTGCTCCCGTGATTATTGAAGACAATGCGTTTATAGGCTCACGCTGTATAGTAGTTGAGGGCGTTCACGTAGAAAAAGAAGCCGTATTAGGAGCCAATGTAGTACTGACGGGTTCTACTAAAATTATTGATGTTACGGGTGATGAGCCTGTTGAACGAAAAGGAGTTGTTCCTGCTCGCTCTGTAGTCATTCCGGGTAGTTATACTAAAAACTTTGCTGCCGGTGATTATCAAGTGTCTTGTGCCTTGATTATTGGAAAGCGAAAGGAAAGCACCAACAAGAAAACCTCACTAAACGATGCGTTAAGAGAGCATAACCTAGCGGTGTAACTACAATGAACATACTAATTGTAAATAACTGTAAGTTGCCCGTTATCTATTACGGTGGAACTGAGCGAGTTATTTGGTATTTAGGAAAAACATTAACACGCTTAGGACATAAGGTTAGTTTTTTAGTAGCGCAAGGGTCAATGTGTGGCTTTGCCAAAATCATTGAGAGAAATCCCGAGCTTGATGTGATTGATCAAATCCCCAAAGATATTGATTTGGTTCATTTTCATTTTACACCAAAAGGGGTAGAAAAGCTTCAGGTTCCTTATTTAGTAACCATTCACGGTAATCCAAATCCAGCTGAATCACTCGATAAAAATACCGTGTTTGTTTCTGAAAATCATGCTAAGAGACATAATGCAGAGGCTTTTGTTCACAATGGCCTGGACTGGGATGACTATGGAAATCCTCAACTGGATAACAAACGTTCGTATTTTCATTTTTTAGCAAAAGCTGCATGGCGCCTAAAAAATGTAAAAGGAGCAATTAATACCACGCTCAAACTCAAAGGGGAAAAACTCCATGTACTTGGAGGTAGCCGTTTAAACATAAAAATGGGGTTTCGCTTTACTTGGCAGCCTAGAGCCCGATTTTATGGTATGATTGGTGGTGAAAAAAAAATAAATCAACTAAAGCACTCTAAAGGGTTGGTTTTTCCTGTGCGCTGGCACGAGCCCTTCGGTTTGGCCATCATTGAAAGCTTGTATTTTGGGGCACCCGTTTTTGGCACGCCTTACGGTTCTTTGCCTGAACTTGTGAGTCATAACATAGGATTTCTTAGTAATTCGAGCACAAAACTCATTGAAGCTATGAGACATTGCCAAGACTATGACCCAAAAACTTGTCACGATTATGCCGCAACGCATTTTAATGCAGAGAAGATGAGTAAAGCTTATCTGAATCTTTATGAGAGCGTAGTTCAGGGAAAAGAAATCAACAGAAATTCACCCCAAACAATAGCGGTGGATACGCCTAAATTTTTGGATTGGGTTAAGTAACAACTAGCAAATAAATTATTATTTATAATTTTAGCTGCGAAACTATCTATATTTCATTAACTAGGCAGAGCGTTATCATATCTAACGTTTATCCTATATTTGAGTAAACAAAACAGTATAGAGTATCTATCCGCTAGAATAACTCATGTTTTTAATAAGCAACCTTAGATGATGCGCTCAGATAACTCCGAATTAAGACCTAAACATATCATCAGAATTGGTTTCGAAGGATCGACATTATTTTCAAAAGGATATACTGGAGTCCCCTTTTATATCAAAAAATTGGTTGAGGGTTTTGATGCTAGCGATTCCTACAACCCAAATCTTTTTCTTCCGCTTAAGCGCCGCTTTAAGCAACGATATCTAGCTCCTTTTACCCGAAACATATCAAAAAGCTGGTATTTAAAGGGCGCCCCATTATGGAATTTTAAAAAAGTAAAAATAATGCACTTTACGCATGCGCCATTCATAAACGCAAAAGGCGTAAAAAAAGTAGCGACTATACATGATCTCGCCTTTATGGCAGATGAATTGAAAGGAGTTAGGATAGCAACACCATATTTTGTAAGGAAACGAATTCATTTGCTATCGCAAATTTCACAACATGCAGATGCCATTATTTCAGTCAGCCAAAAAACAAAAGAAGATTTTTTAAAACACTTTGACTATCCGCAAGAAAAGATTCATGTTGTGCACTTGGCTCCGATCTTTAATTCAAAGTCCATTACGGAAACAAAAAAAGCGAGTGAAAGACCTTATTTTCTAAGCGTTGGCGGCATTAGTACAAGGAAAAATTCATTAAATATTTTGAAGGGCTTTTTAGCTTCCAAAGCATCAAAAACACATATGTTGGTATTCGCAGGTAAAAACGGTTTGGGATCAGATCTGTTTCACTCTTTTTTTAATGGAAATGACCCTGGAAATAAAGTTAAAATCGTGGGGTATGTGTCAAATGAAGAACTTCAGTCTTTATATCATGATGCCAGTGGGTTTGTTTTTCCTACATTATACGAAGGGTTTGGAATACCCATTCTCGAAGCCATGAATCACAAACAACCTATTTTAATTGGAAGTCTGGGAGCATCTGCAGAAGTTGCAGGTGGCCATGCGCACATTGCTCACCCCTTTGACATTAATGCCATAACAGCTGGGATTGATGCACTTCTGGATTATGATACACAAAAATTAGATGCTGCTTTTGCTTATGCCCAAATGTTCAGTTGGGAAAAAACCATCAATCAAACTGGCAAAGTATATAATGATTTAATCCAACCTAATTGAAAATGGAAATCTTAGTGACTGTAGAATAATTATAGCTCAGGTGCTTTTGGCGTTTATGTTTTGGCGGACTGTTTTGCTTTATTCGAAAAGTACTGCAGCTCGTTTATTTAAACAATAGCATGAATAAACGTCAAGTCAAGTGGTCGTTTTTTGAATAAAAAAACATACCGTTAAAATCACTAATTAACGACAATGTAGTTTTTATGCCCTCCTAAAACCTTGCCCCCAAAGAACGTACGCTCTATCCAAACAATCATTCGATATTTACGTTTTTCGTGCTTTGCTTCAGGTCTGCCAATAACATTTGGTCCTGAAAAACGGAGTAAATCTTTCCAATCAAGCGTTTTAATTTTATCGTACATAACTTTTGGATGGGTCCCTCTAAATTTTAAACAATAATCCATACGTCCGTAGTCGTAGCCCTCGGCATATTTTTCATACTCTATTTTAGCTGCTGCATGTCCTCGGTAAGCTTTCGCAAAATACATACGCTTTTTTCGCATCAACGATGGGGGGCGAACCCATCCGTAGTGATACATATTGGCATTGAGGTTTACCACATTTAGCTTGGAAGTTCCTTCTTTTTGGCGGTAGCTTTTACCATCAAAATCAGTTATGCGTCTAAACGATTGTGCGTCTGCAAAAGAATGGATTTCAGGGTCGTTACGTACTATTCTTATTTCAAATGGATACCAGCAATGGTCTCGGAAATAGTGATCGTAATCGCCATAAAAATGATAATAATTAAACAAAAAACCATCAACATATGCGTTGTCTAAATACTGCTTGCATTTCAATTTAATTTCATCGTAATCTTCTTCGTGTATCAATTCATCTCCTTGCAGGTACAATAACCAATCGCCCGTGCAACGCGTCTTTGCTATATTGGTCTGATGCGCGTATTCTGTTCCACCTGCAAAGGTTTCGAAATCCCACTCAGTGTGAATAATTTTGATTTTATCTGATTGCAGACTGCGAATTTTCGCCTCTGAGTCATCATCGTCGTCGCCTTTGCCAAGGGCGATTACAAATTCATCTACAATAGGCAACGCCGATTGTATAGACTCAAGTATAGGGTAATATAATTTAGACGTATTTCGCAAAAAAGTAAAACCGCTAATTTTCATTTATTCAAATTTAGTATTTTTAAATTCATTACCGGCAAATAGAGTAGTTTTGTATTATGAAAATTGGATACGATGCAAAGCGAATTTTTCACAATGCTAGTGGTTTAGGAAATTACAGCCGTGATTTGGTGCGTATTTTAGCAACCTATTATCCAAAAAACCACTACCACCTCTACAATCCAAAGAAGCAAAAACTGAGTCCTTGGAAAGCAATGCCCAACACCACAGAACACCAACCAAAAGGCATTTGGCGTTGTTTACATCCTCTTTGGCGACAAGGGCCTATTGTGCGTCAATTTAAAAAAGACAGTATTGATGTTTTCCACGGATTAAGTGGAGAGTTACCTAAAGGACTTGATATACCCGCAGTGGTTACTGTCCATGATCTTATTTTTTATCGTTATCCTGAACTTTACAAATCCATTGATGTAAAAATCCATAAACGAAAAGTAAATCACGCAGTAAAAACTGCTTCCAAAATCGTTGCCATAAGTGAGCAGACAAAAGCAGACTTGATTGAATTTACAGCAACTCCCTCACAAAATATTGAAGTGATTTACCAAGGTTGTCATACTGCTTTTAAAACTCCTTATTCAAAAAAATTCTTAAATACCATTACAAAAAAATATCAACTACCGAAAAAGTTTGTGTTGTTTGTGGGTACACTTGAAGCGCGAAAAAATGTGCTGTCTATTGCAAAGGGATTAAAAGACACTAATCACCACATGGTGTTTGTTGGAAAGGCAAAAAAACACGGGGAAAAGTTAAAAATGTATGTCAAAGAAAACAATATGCAAGACCGAGTGTTGTTTATTCATCATATCGATATTGAAGACTTGGCAGGAATTTATCAAAATGCTACTGTTTTTTGTTATCTGTCTTTTTTTGAGGGCTTTGGAATTCCCATTATTGAAGCTTTATACAGTGGCGTACCCGTGATTACCACAAAGGGGGGTTGTTTTTCTGAAGCAGGTGGTTCATCTAGTATTTATATAGATCCACACAGCGAAACCGAGCTTCAAACAGCCGTTGAAAGCTTATATGGTGAGTCTCATAAGTCTCGAAAGAAACGTATTAAATCGGGGTTTAATTATGTACAGAAATTTAATGACAGCGTCTTAGCTGAGCAATGGAATAGGCTTTATAAATCGCTATTGACATGAGCAAAACCATCTGTTTTTTTAATACAGCAATTCCTTGGGGCGGCGGAGAAAAATGGCATTTTGAAATGGCAAAACACCTCCATGTATCAGGGTATTCTGTTGTGATTTTCTGTCACAAAAGAAGTGTTCTTTTCGAAAAAGCAAAAGCACAAAACATCCCCAATAAAATAATTAGCAACAACAATACTAGCTTTTTGAATCCTTTTAAGCTGCTGTACTTATCTAAATTGCTTCAAAAACATCAAATATGTACGATAGTGCTAAACCTATCACAGGATGTAAAATCTGGTGGAATAGCAGCAAAGTTGTCTGGTGTTAAGCGCATTATTTATCGAAGAGGAAGCGCTATACCCGTACGAAATTCAAGCTTAAATCGGTTTTTATATAAAAATATCATTGATGAAGTTCTTGTCAACTCTAAAGCTACACAAGAATGCATCCTACAAAACAATACAGCACTATTTCCAAAAGATTACATCACGGTTATTCCAAACGGGATTGATGGACAAGCCTTTGTTAAAAAGAATTTTAATCCATTTTACAAACGAAAGTCATCCGAGCTGATTCTAACAAACCTTGGGCGCTTGGAAGAGCAGAAAAATCAGCTTTTCTTAGTCGATGTGGCAAATGAACTCCGTACCCTAGGATTAGATTTTCATATGATAATTGGTGGAAGTGGAAGGCTTGAAGCATCAATAAAAGCGAAAATAAATACATACAAACTTGAATCTTTTGTCAATTTAGTTGGTTTCATAGAAAATCCTAAGGATTTATATATGAGCGGTGATATTTTTTTACTTCCATCACTATGGGAAGGTTTTGGATACGTAATTGCCGAAGCGGGATTGAGCCAAAAGCCTACCATTGCATTTAATATTAGCTCAAATCCAGAAATAATTGTGGAAGACAAATCTGGGATTTTAGTATCCGCAAATGACGTAATCGCGTTCTGTGACACAATTATGGCTTTTGATAAAAATCGAAAGCGCATTGTTGAAATGGGTGCTTTTGCACAAAAACATATTTTGGGCTCGTTTGATAAAAACATACTAAACAAAAGAATAGCCAACTATCTTACAAAAAAAGAAACCCCTAAAATATCAGCAATTGTAACAACTTATAACGAGGAAAAGAATATCGAAAGCTGCTTAAACTCGATTAAGTGGGCAGATGAGCTTTTAGTAATCGACTCGTTTAGCACAGACAATACTGTTGCGCTTTGTGAAAAGTTTGGCGCACGCGTCTTACAACGCAAATACAACTATGCCGCAGACCAAAAAAATTGGGCTATTACGAAAGCAAAATACCGCTGGATTATCTTACTTGACGCAGATGAAATGGCATCACCAAACATGGCCAATGAAATAAAAAACATCCTACATACAAGACCAAAACATACAGCCTTTTGGATACGAAGAATAAACTATTTTTTAGGTAAAAAAGTGCGTTTCTGTGGCTGGCAAAACGATCGAGTGGCGCGATTTTTTCATCGAGATTTCCATGAGTATGAAAATAAAATGGTGCACGAGGAACTTGAGTATACCAAACCTTTTGGAAATTTAAATAGTAACATCATTCATTACACCACAAACAATATAGACCACTACACCAAAAAAATTGAGCGTTATGCACACAATGCAGCCCAAACATACATAAAGGATAATAAAAAAATTGGCGTTTTTAATCTCTACATAAAACCCGCTTTTAAGTTTTTGAATAGTTACTTTTTTAGAGGTGGCATTTTAGATGGAAAAACAGGGTGGATCATTTGTAAGTTGCGTAGCCGAGAAACGTGGCTTAAAGCAAAAATTGCATTAGACTACAGTAATGAAAATAAACATTAACCATTTCGTTTCCATTTTAAAAACTGGAAAAACCCTCCTATACCCCACGGATACCATCTGGGGGCTTGGCTGTGATGCTACAAATCAAGCGGCTGTAGAAAAAATATATTCACTAAAAAAAAGAGATTTATCAAAACCGCTTATAGCTTTGGTGGCTGACGTAAACATGTTATCCAACTATGTTTCCGAGTTACCTGAAAACATTTATGCGTTATTAAATAGTGACGTTCCAACAACCCTCGTTTATCCCAAAGGAAAAGGGCTCGCAAAAGGCGTAATGGCGCATAATGGCAGTGTTGCCATTCGCATTCCAACAGCAGGTTTTACTTTGGATTTGATCAAATCTTTTGGAAAACCTATCGTCAGTACCTCCGCAAATATCAGTGATGCACCCGTCCCTGGAAGCTTTGGCGAAATAGACCCAGAGATTTTGGCACAAGTAGACGAAGTAGTACCTTTGAATAAAGAAAAAATAGCACGTATTTCGTCACAAGTATTACAATTAATGCCCGACGGCAGCGTGAGGCAACTACGATGAAAACCCAAAAATTACATATCGAAGAGGCATTAGCGCTAGCCGTATTTCGGTACGTCCAAAAAGCAGCAGATGCATTAGGTCTTGAGACCTATGTCATAGGAGGATATGTTAGGGACACCTTCCTTGATCGTTCAAGGGGGCACGACATAGATATCGTAACTGTTGGCAGCGGCATTAGCCTAGCCAAAAAAGTGGCTAAACTATTGCCTGGTGAAAATAACATCAAAGTTTTCATGAACTACGGTACAGCCATGATTAAATGGCAAAACATGCAATTGGAATTTGTCGGGGCTAGAAAAGAAAGTTATAACCACCAGAGCCGCGACCCTATGGTGGAGAATGGAACCCTAGAAGACGACCAAAATAGACGTGATTTTACCATCAATGCACTTGCCATTAAACTTAACAAAGACGGTTTTGGCACCCTGCTGGACCCTTTTAATGGCATACAAGATTTGACCGCAAAAGTATTGCAAACGCCACGTGATCCAGATATTACCTATAGTGATGATCCCTTGCGGATGCTGCGTGCGGTGCGCTTTGCCACACAACTGAACTTTGAAATTGATAAAACTTCCCTTTTATCCATCAAAAAAAACAAAGCACGCATCGATATATTGTCCAAAGAACGCGTTATTGAGGAAGTGAATAAGATACTAGCCTGCGCTGTACCTTCTAACGGTCTTTTGCTGTTGGACCAATTGGGATTACTAGAACGCATACTTCCTGAAATTACAGCGCTTAAAGGAATTGATGAGGTTGAGGGGCAAAGCCACAAAGACAACTTCTACCACACTTTTGAAGTAGTGGACAACATCTGTGCCTATACAGATAACCTATGGTTGCGCTGGGCAGCATTACTACACGATATTGGCAAAGCACCCACCAAAAAATTCGACAAGAAAGTTGGCTGGACCTTTCACGCACATGAGTTTGTTGGTGCCAAAATGGTGTACAAGCTTTTTAAACGTATGCGTATGCCCCTAAACGACAAGATGAAATACGTTCAAAAGCTAGTTTATATGAGTTCAAGGCCTATTGTCATTTCAGAAGATCATGTAACCGACTCGGCAGTGCGCAGGCTTATTTTTGATGCTAGCGATTTCTTGGAGGATTTACTTTTGCTCTGCAAGGCAGACATCACCACAAAAAATCCAAAACGATTTGCCAAGTATCACAAAAATTTTGACATCGTCAAAGCTAAGATTGAAGAAGTGGAAGAACGTGATCATTTACGGAACTTTCAACCTCCGGTTACAGGTGAGGAAATCATGCGTATTTTTGCACTTAAGCCTTGCAGACAGGTGGGCGAACTCAAAGAGGCAATCAAAGATGCTATTTTAGAAGGTGTTATTCCAAATGAACACAAAGCAGCACATGATTTTATGCTAACAAAAGCCAAATCCATGGGATTATCCCCTATTTCATAATGTATAAACAACTACAGCGCTGGACGCGAATTTCGCTTATTATAGTTTACCTTGTGATTGGTGCAGGGGCAACGGTTCGCATGACCGGTAGCGGCATGGGATGCCCAGACTGGCCCAAGTGTTTTGGTTACTACATTCCTCCTACACAAGCAGAACAACTGGAGTGGAAACCAAACACCAAGTACAGCGAAGGAAATGTAATCATCGACAACAAAAGATTACTCGTAGCTTCGGCCTCCTTTACAACTACCGATCGGTTTAATAGCGATAGGTGGGAGCCGTATACAAAACACGATTACGCTGTGTTTGATGCCCAGCACACATGGATTGAATTTATCAATAGATTGCTTGGGGCTTTATCGGGCTTGGCCATCCTCATCCTATTTGGATTTAGCCTTAAATGGATCCGAAAAAAGCCCATTATCTTTATTTTTTCTTTGCTTTCGCTGCTGGGAATTCTATTTCAAGCTTGGCTTGGTAAAACAGTAGTTGACTCCAATTTGATGCCTATGAAAATTTCCCTTCATATGCTGATGGCACTGCTATTAGTAGGCTTCTTACTTGTGGTCAGGGTGGCATCAAAATCATTTGGGCTGAGCAAAAAACCAACGCGAAAAATTAGTTTGTTACTTTGCAGCACTTTTGTACTAACGCTTGTCCAAATCGCTTTGGGAATACAAGTAAGGCAATTTATAGATACACAAGTAGTGCGTTGGGGATATGACTTCCCTCAGTACTGGCTCGCTGCTCCAGAACTCAACTTTTATATCCACAGGAGCATGTCCATTCTCGTTCTCCTTGCAAATGCTTGGTTGTTTATAAGTGTGATCAAAGAACAACTAGAAAAGGTTTTTATCAAACGTATACTTTGGCTAATCGGGGGGGAAGTAGCGCTTGGCATTGCCATGTTCTATCTCGACTTCCCGTTCGCAACCCAACCATTACACCTAGTACTGGCCACACTGCTGTTTGGCGTGCAACTCTACTGGATTTTACGCATTAATTTACACCGCTATGATTTATCATTTTAGACTTATTTTAGACGCCAAAGAAGATGTTTTTAGAGACATTGCACTAGAAGAAACAGACAACTTTGAAGATTTCCACAACGCCATCACACAGGCCTTTGGTTTTGGAGGTTCAGAAATGGCCATCTTTTACGAAAGTGACGAAGAATGGAAACAAGGAGACTCCATTTCATTGTTTGATGTTGGAGACGAAAGCGTTCGTCGCATGAGTGACACCCCGCTAAACTCCGTGTTTCCCGACGTGTCGAAAATGCTTTATATCTATGATTTCTTATACTTGTGGACCTTTTTTGTTGATCTAATCGAAACCGATGAGCCAAAACCTGGAAATACATATCCCATGCTTATTTACAGCCACGGTGATGTTCCAGAGGAAGCACCAGAAAAAACATTTAGCGCTGATAAAGATGAGTGGAATGATGATTCTTTTGAAGAAAATGGGCTTGACGAAGACATAGAAGACAGTTCACAAGACTGGTTTTAATTGTCCACGCGAAGCATTTCGTGGTTTTCGTAGTTGCGCTTCACAAAATGAAATGAGGCGCGCATAATATCACCCATAGACTTACTCTTTTTAAACGATAGCTGTTTGGTGAGTTCGTAAACCTCCTCACTCAATTGTTCAATTTTCTCAGGGGTTGAAATGTGGTCGTTCAACATACATTTGAGTAAATGTGTCAGCCTTGTTTCGTTGCCTAAAATACGACGTGCAACAGTAGCCCGTTCCTCAATTTTATATTGATCGACAGATGTTTTGGTCAGATGATATTTAACAAGCATGACCATGTCAAAATTTTCCTTAAAAAACTGGGGGCGGTAAATCTTTAAATCACCTTCATAGCACTGCTGATCAAAATCAATAGCACGGATTTTATAAATCAACTTATCAAAATCGTGAATGGGGATAATTACATAATTATAAGATCGCATATCACCCAGCAAGCGTATCATGCAACGCTCGTTGAATTTGACAAAAGATTTGGCAATTTGATTGCGTTCAGATTTGCTGCATTTAGGTAAAAATTCTTTTATAAACTCATCTCCTGGTATGCCTGCGATATGCTCTTCAATGAGCGTGTTCTTATTCACCAAAAAGTTGAGGTTGTTTGGGGAAAGCATGTGTTCAAGCTCCAAACCGTAAACACGAGAGGCATCTGCCTTTTTTACATAGAAATAAATAAAGTTGTCATTGAGTGTGTTCCGCACTTTAATGCGAAAGGGCTTGGAGTTGCCAAAAGTGCAATAGTCTATTGCATCAACATTTAAGTAAGGAATGGTCATAGCGCTTCCATCTGAATGCAGCAAGGCATATACGCGCTTTAGTTGCTCATCTATTTCCTTACGGTCGCTGTCTGAGTAAAATACACGTACCCACAAGCTATCTTGGTCATGCTTAGTCATAACCGCTACTGAGCCCGAAAATCGAAGTAAATCATCATAAAAAACTGGAATTTGATACGCCCGTGAATACAATTCCAAGTAATCTCCAAGGAATGGATTGATAGGGTATGTTGGTTTTTTTTTCGTAATTAGCAAATCGCTCATAAGAACAAAGTTAAAACTTTGAGTAACAAAAACAGTCATGAGACGTTAATACTACTATGAAACCCATTCTAAAGGTAAATGATCTGACCAAAAAATTTGGCCACCTAACGGCTGTAAATCAACTAAGCTTTTCCATAGAAAAAGGGAATGTGTATGGTATACTGGGCCCAAACGGCAGTGGCAAGTCAACCACACTTGGCATGATCCTTAATGTGGTCAATCCGACCGGAGGAAATTTTTCATGGTTTGGGGGAACCCATAGTACGCATCAAGCACTTAAGCGTATAGGTGCCATCATTGAACGACCTAACTTTTACCCTTACATGACAGCTGAGCAAAATTTGCGATTGGTTTGTAGAATAAAGGATGTGCCCCAATCCAAAATTGAAGAAAAACTCGAATTGGTGGGTTTGATGGATCGAAAACGTGATAAATTCAAAACCTATTCCCTAGGGATAAAGCAACGACTGGCCATTGCCTCTGCTCTGCTCAACGATCCCGAAA
>DCBE01000052.1 GCA_002313325.1 Flavobacteriaceae bacterium UBA1115 | reverse complement strand
ATAACCCTTTCCTTGATGTGCTGCCGTTATTGCCATTTTTCCAAGCTCTACACAGCCATCAACTGGGGCTAAAATGGCATAGGTGCCGATAACTACTCCGTTTAGCTTGCCAAAAAATATATTTCCTCCTTTATCAATGATTTCCGATTCGCAATTTTCAAGCAAGTAGGCATCATAGGGTTCTACCACAAAATACTTGTTTAACCACTCCTCATTGAGTGTTTTGAAAAAAGACTGCAGGGCCGGGGAGTAGGCGCAAAATTCCATTTTAGTCATGCCCTATCATATTTTTGGGTTGCACCCACTCATCAAACTCCACTTCGGTAAGATACCCGGTTTGTAATGCCGCTTCCTTAAGCGTAAGCTTGTTTTGATGCGCCAGATTGGCAATTTCTGCAGCCTTGTTATACCCGATTTTTGGATTTAGTGCTGTTACCAGCATTAAGGAGTTTTTGAGCAACTCGTCTACCTTATCTGTATTGGGTTCTATACCTTGCGCACAGTTACAGTCAAAGCTTACACAAGCATCTCCAATCAGTTGAGTTGATTCTAAAACGTTTAATGCCATGACAGGTTTGTATACGTTAAGTTCAAAATGGCCTTGTGTGCCTGCAAACGCCACTGCTGTGTCGTTGCCCATAACTTGTGCACAGACCATGGTAAGTGCCTCGCACTGCGTTGGGTTGACTTTTCCGGGCATGATGGAGCTGCCCGGCTCATTGGCTGGAATAATCAATTCGCCTATACCAGATCGCGGGCCACTGGCCATGATGCGTATGTCATTTGCAATTTTAAATAAAGAAACGGCCAACTGTCGAAGGGCACCATGGGTTTCCACAAGTGCATCGTGAGCAGCCAGTGCTTCAAACTTATTTTCAGCAGACACAAAGGGAAGACCTGTAAATTGTGCGATATACTTAGACACTCTTTGGGCATATCCCTTTGGCGTATTGATGCCGGTCCCTACGGCAGTGCCACCGAGTGCCAATTGCTCCAGGTGTGGCAATGTGTTTTCTAAAGCCTTAATACCATGGTTTAGTTGGGCCACATAACCGGAAAATTCTTGTCCTAAACTCAAGGGGGTGGCGTCCATAAAGTGAGTGCGCCCAGTCTTGATGACATCATCAAAATCAGCAGCTTTTTTAGCTAAGGTATCTCGTAACTGGGAAACGCCAGGCAGTGTGACTTCCACAATTTTTTTGTATATGGCAATATGCATACCTGTAGGGAAGGTATCGTTTGAAGATTGCGACTTATTTACATCGTCGTTTGGGAGTAGCGTGCGTTCGCCCTCGCCCAATACACGTCCTTGAAGTACGTGTGCTCTGTTGGCAATTACCTCATTTACGTTCATGTTGGATTGGGTACCCGATCCAGTTTGCCAAGCCACTAAAGGAAAGTGTTCGTTGAGTTCGCCTGCCTCAATTTCATCACATACCTGGGCGATTAAGTCGCGTTTTTCAGCGCTCAAGACACCCAATTCCTGATTGGTATAGGCAGCAGCCTTTTTGAGAATGGCAAAGCCGTAGATAATATCAATGGGCATGGAACCAGGACTGCCAATCTTAAAGTTGTTTCTAGAGCGTTCTGTTTGAGCACCCCAATATTTATCGGCTGGCACTTGAACGCTTCCCATGGTGTCTTTTTCTTTCCTAAATTTCATGTGGTTGTTTTGTGCAAAAATACAAAAGGATTAGCAAATTGAATGTTGCTCGGTACGCATCCAATGTGTACCTTTGTAAAAACTCTTACCCATGATTGAATTTGATCAATATCTTGGTTTTTTAGCATTCTTGACCATCCTCACAGTAGGATTCTGGTTGATGATCTTCCTCGTCACCTTTGTTATTCCTTTTTGGTTGACGGGAAACCTAATGGAGTGGCTTAAAGAAAAACGTCAAAAATCGAAGGATTAACTACAATTCTATCCCTTCACCACCACCATAATCGCCGTTACCTCTTCCTTGGCTTTCTTTTTCCTGTCTAAACCTATATGTGAATGTAAGTTTGTAATAAGGCTTACGTCTCTGGTATTCTGCTTCGGTCAAAATGGTTTCTGTAAATGAACTCCATCTCCATATACCGCTGTTAAACACATCATTAAAATTTAGGTTTATAGTCGCATTGTTATTCAGAATATCTTTACTCAGACCTATACTGGTATTGCTATATGCTTTTCGACTCCCATAGGCCGACTCTTGGGGTCCCATATAGCTTATGTTTATTTGCGTATTGATACCCCAAGGAAGTTTAAGGTTGTTGCGAAAATTCCCCGTCCAACTCTCATTTTCGTTATCCAATACTAGGTTTTGGTAGGTTCCTTTGTCAATGGTTTTAAAGAGGTTAAAACTTATATTTGTGCGCCATATTGATGACCAACGAATAGCACTGTTGGCCTCAAAACCAAAGCGATCCTGACTTCCAAAGTTTACAGGAAAACGCTTTATGACAGCAGTTCTTTCGCCATTTACGTCAACAAATTCCCCAGACTCAACCGTTATGCGTTGTCTTGGTTCATAGGTGCGTCTAAAATAGATTGAGCCATTCAGGGTAAGTTTTTTGAACTGTTTTAAATAACCTAAATCAAAGCCATCGGAATAACTGGGCCTTAGATTTGGATTTCCTTGATAAAAACTCGTTTCACTAGCTCTTGACCTGAAGGGGTTTAAACTTCTTGCACCAGGTCTGCTCAAACGACGGTTATAGCCAAAGGTTAGATTGGCCGTTTCTGAAAATTCAAAACCAATATTAAGTGTTGGAAATAAACCATCGAATATATTATATCCCGCCTCTGAGGTAGTTTTTTGGATAACTGTCCAATAGGTGTGTTCATATCTCAATCCCACCAGGAATGAAAAATTATTCCATTTTTTTCCAAACTGTGAGTACACGGCATGAATGGTTTGCTTGTAGTCTAAAAAGTTAGTGAGATCATCGTTAACAACCACAGCACCGCCTGCAACTTCATTTAAGACCGTAAAGCCCGTATCTTGGTTTTCGTTGGTGGTTCTATACCCCGCTTCGAATTGAGTGTTTATATCAATAGGCCACACGTAGTCTACTTGCGCTAAAAACTGCTTTTTGCGCTCTTCTGTATTGTTTTCTTCCAGAAAACCAAGGGCGTTTATTGGAAGAAGAGTTTGCGTTTGTAAATCTGAAAATTCATCTTCAACAATACGCTCTGTTTGAACCGTGACATCAAGTTTATGTCCCACTTCATCAAATTTGTGGGTAAGTGAAAAGCTAAATTGCTTGCTGACGTCTTTATCTTCTTCAATTTCAGATCGCAGCGATAACGTCTTATTTTCGCCTAGCAAGGTGTGATTTTGTTGATTGCCAGTGATGTCTTCCCCATTTCTGTCATTTATGACGTAGGAGAACGTAAATTTTGTTTTTTGAGTAAGGCTGATGTCAACTCCCAAATTGACACTGCTACCAACCCTTCTGCGGTCAAAACTCCGTCTTTCGTAGAATTTATCATAGGTACCCACTGGAGCATACGTATTTTCTTGAAATGCACCACCCATGTTGGTGTTGTCTCCATAGCCAGAATTGGAAAAGAAGTTAAATTTGCCTACTCTGTAGTTGAGACTGGAATTTGCGCCATAGCTATCAAACTTACCGCCTGAAACATTAAAGACACCGTTAAGTCCTTTTAGGGTGTTTTTTGCTAATATGATATTTACAATCCCCGATGAACCTTCTGCTTGGTAGCGTGCCGATGGTGCTGTAATAACCTCTACCCGTTCAATGGATTCAGCAGGGAGGTCTGCAAGTGCATCAATACCGTTAATACCAACCAAGCCTGACGGCTTGCCATCTATAAGTATGCGAACATTTGCACTGCCACGTAATTCTAAATTGCCGTCTAAGTCTAAGGATAGTGAGGGAATGTTCTCCAACACATCCGAGACGTTAGTCCCTTTGGCATTCAGGTTCTGTCCTACATCATAAACCCGTTTGTCCAACCTGATTTCTACATCCGATCTTCTTCCAACCAAATCAACACCTGCCAATTGGTTTTCCTTTGGTGTTAATTGCAGGGCACCTAAATTTGTTTTTTTTATGAGTTTTTTTCTAAAAATTAGGGTTTCAAAACCAACGTAGTCCACCTGTATTTCTACATTCGGAACGCTACTTTCAAGGGTGGCTTTTCCTGTTTCATCAGAAACTGCACCGCCAATCAGTTTGTTGTTTGACGCATCGCGTAATGTCACCGTTGCAAATGGCAGAAAATCACCTGAATTCTTGTCTTGAATGCTTGCGCTAATGCTGTAACGTTGTTGCGCATAACCAAAACTGACGCACAACAATAGCAAGGATAAAATCCCTAATTTTTTCATGCTTTTTTTTGTAAAAGTAGTCTTTTAAGCTACGCTTTCTAAAAAATTTACGAATTTAACAAACGCCAAGCGTTTCAAGATCTCTTTTGATTTTGCAGTTGTTTTGAAGTGAATTCCATGAATACTCAGTTTTGTGGCTGCATGTACATTTTCAAACTTATCATCGATAAACACAGCGTTTATGGGCGTTACCTTGTTGCGATTTAGAGTAAGCTTGTATATACGCGCATCTGGTTTTTTCATTTTTTCGGTTCCTCAAACAACAATGCCTTCAAAACAAGAAAGAAAATCGAAACGTTCCAATGCAACAGGAAAAGTTTCATGGCTACAATTAGTCAGTCCAATAAGTCTTTGTTTGCCGTTTTCTTTGAACCTTTTCAATAGATCCACGTTGTCTGTGTGTTCATATCCCAATATATCCTCCCAGCGATCGTAATACATACGAATGAAAAGTTCGTGTTCCGGAAACATGGCTACACGTTCTTCAGTAGCTTGCTCAATGGAGTATCCGGCGTCTAGGTTTTCATTCCACTCCCACGAGCAAATGGTATTTAAAAAGTGGCTCATCTCCTCGTGGTTTCCTCTAAATTCTTTTAAAAAGACATAAGCAAGATTCCATTAAATATGGACGCTACCAAAATCAAAAATTAGGGTATCTATGTTATTATAAGTTTTCATTTTTAGGTTGATTTTGAGACATTAAAAAAGCTTTTAAGAAACGGTCTATGTCGCCGTTCAGTACGTCTTCAACAGTTGCTGTTTCTTCTAGCGTTCTGACGTCTTTTATTAGTTTGTATGGGTGAAGTACATAATTTCTGATTTGTGAACCCCACTCAATTTTCATTTTACCGGCCTCTATATCTTCACGTGCCGCCATGTGTTTTTGTAATTCAATTTCATACAACTGAGAGCGAAGCATTTGCATGGCTCGATCGCGGTTATAGTGTTGTGATCTTGTTTCGGAACATGAAATTTGTATGCCCGATGGTTTGTGTACCAATTGTACTTTGGTTTCAACTTTGTTTACATTCTGACCACCTGCACCACTAGATCGTGCGGTTGTAATTTCAATATCGGCACTGTTTATTTCTATTTCAATGGAGTCATCAACCAACGGATACACATAAACAGACGCAAAACTTGTGTGGCGTTTAGCATTGCTGTCAAAAGGGGAGATGCGTACCAGTCTGTGCACGCCGTTTTCGCCTTTGAGCCAGCCAAAGGCATAATCGCCTTCTACTTCTAAAGTGACCGTTTTGATGCCAGCTACATCCCCTTCTTGCCGGTTGAGCTCGTTTATTTTAAAGCCTTTTCTTTCGGCCCACATTTGATACATACGCATGAGCATGGCCGCCCAATCACAACTTTCTGTACCCCCTGCACCTGCTGTAATTTGAATTAAGGCGCTTAGGTTGTCGCCTTCGTCTGAAAGCATGTTTTTGAACTCCAGCTCTTCAAAATGGTTGATGGTAATATCAAAATGGCGTTTGAGTTCTTCCTCTTTTACTTCATCCGATTTTAAGAATTCAAGCAATACCTCTAACTCATCTACGAGTAGGCTGGCTTTTTCATAATCGGCAATCCATTGTTTTGTAACTCTCAATTCACGCATGAGTTGTTCAGCTTTTTTGGAGTCATTCCAAAAGTTGGGATCTAACGTTTTTTCTTCTTTATTGGCAATATCAATGCTTCGGGCATCAATGTCAAAGATACCTCCTCAGCGCACCCAGGCGCTCAATTAGACTTTTTAGCTGGTTTTGATTCAATTTTTTTGTAATTTAGGCTATAAAAATACATCATTATGCCTTCAAAACTTACCTTAGCAACTTAATTTTGTTTTCTATTTAGTTGCACCCACATGACACATACTCCACCCGATGCTAGTCCCAAGGACAAAGAACTGTCCATTCATGGCGATACGCGTTTGGACCCATACTACTGGCTTAACGATCGAGAGAATCCAGAAGTTATCCAATATTTGGAAGATGAAAACAACTACACCAAGGCTGTGCTTAAATCCACTGAAAAGATGCAAAAGCAACTTTTTGAGGAAATGAAAGGACGTATCAAGGAAGACGACAGCTCTGTGCCTTACTTTCTAAACGAATACTGGTATATACGCCGCTACGAAAAAGGGAAGGATTACCCTATTTTCATCCGTAAACACAAAACACTAGATGCAAACGAAGAAATACTTCTTGATGTAAACGAATTGGCCAAAGACTTGTCTTACTGTCAGGTTTCTGGACTCAGTGTAAGCCCCGACAATACCAAGCTAGCGTATGGAATTGACACCTTGTCTAGACGAATCTATTCCATAAAAGTTAAAGATTTGATTATCGGCGAAACGCTCAAAGACGAAATTCATGGTGTGAGTTCCTACGTAGCTTGGACTGCCGATAGTGAAACGTTCTTTTACACTTCAAAAGATAAAGAAACCCTTCGCACCGATATGATTTTTCGTCATAAAATTGGCGACACTCAAGCGGATGATGCTATGGTTTTTGAAGAAAAAGATGAAACTTTTTACGCCTTTGTTTATCCTTCAAAATCTCGTGAATACATCATGATTGGTTCTACCAGTACTTTGACCTCAGAGTATCAGTATTTGCCTAGCGACAAGCCCACAGGCAAGTTTAAGACCATACAAAAGCGACAGCGCGGTTTAGAATATAGCGTTGCACATTTTGAAGACATGTTTTACATATCCACAAATGCAGACAACAGTACCAATTTCAAATTAGTCAAGGCGCCAGTGGCATCGCCAAGTAAAAAAAATTGGACTGATGTGCTTCCGCATCGTGACGATGTGCTGTTGGAAGGAGTTGAGCTTTTTCGTGATTTTATGGTGGTTTCTGAGCGTATTGACGGATTGCTACAGTTACGTGTAGTTAAATGGGACGGCAGTGATGACTATTACATGGATTTTGAAAGTGAGACTTACTCTTCTTCTTTGGGAACCAATGTCGACTTTGACGCCCAAACCTTTAGGTATAATTTCACCTCTCTTACAACCCCTTCCAGTGTCATTGATTTCAATACTTTCACAAAAACCAAAGAAGTCAAAAAAGAGCAAGAAGTTTTGGGTGGTACATTTGATAAATCCAATTATGTAGCCGAACGTTTGTGGGCTACTGCCGATGATGGTACAAAAATTCCAATTTCATTGGTGCGACACATTGATACGGCATTGACCCCCAAAACACCCTTGCTCCAGTACGGATACGGTTCGTATGGGAACACCATTGATCCATATTTTTCATCGGTTCGTTTGAGTTTACTGGACAGAGGGTTTGTATTTGCTATTGCCCATGTCAGGGGTGGAGAGTATTTGGGTAGAACCTGGTATGAAAGCGGCCGAAAGCTTTCTAAAAAGAATACGTTTACAGACTTTATTGCTTGTTCAAGATTTTTAATTGATGCGTCATTTACCTCACCAAGTCATCTGTATGCTATGGGTGGTTCGGCTGGTGGATTATTGATGGGAGCCATAATGAATATGGCGCCAGAACTTTATAAGGGGATAGTAGCAGCTGTGCCATTTGTCGATGTGTTAACGACCATGCTCGATGATTCTATTCCACTCACGACAGGAGAATATGACGAATGGGGCAACCCAAACGATAAAAAGTACTACCATTACATCAAATCGTATTCGCCATATGACAATGTAAAGCCATTGGCATATCCGAATACATTGGTAACAACGGGCTTGCACGACTCACAAGTACAATATTGGGAGCCTGCAAAATGGGTGGCCAAACTTCGTGACGTGCAACAAGAGGATAATTTGATTCTTTTGCATACAAACATGGATGCTGGACATAGTGGTGCTTCTGGTCGATTTGTATCATTAAAAGAAATTGCTATGGAGTATGCATTCCTACTTTATTTAGATAAGAATTAGGGAAAATGATATTTAGTTGATTTTTATTAAATTTGCACACCAATATTTTTGCACTCCTTGTGCTACAATATGACAACCAATAAAATAACTGCACATAACAGCGCTTTAGAGTTGATCGGAAACACGCCACTTGTTCGGCTGCATCAACTCACTAAAGATTTTAAGGGAGACTTTTATGCCAAAGTTGAAGCTTTTAATCCTGGACATTCTAATAAAGACAGGATTGCCCTTCACATCATAGAGCAAGCTGAGAAAAAAGGTATTTTAAAGCCTGGCAGTACCATTATTGAAACGACATCTGGAAATACGGGATACAGCTTGGCAATGGTTAGCATCATTAAAGGGTATGATTGCATCTTGGCAGTGACCTCTAAATCCTCACCAGACAAGATAGATATGTTAAGGTCTATGGGTGCCAAGGTATACGTTTGCCCAGGGCAAGTTAGTGCCGACGACCCACGTTCTTACTACCAAGTGGCCAAAAGATTGAATGACGAGATTGAAGGATCTATTTATATCAACCAGTATTTTAACGACCTCAATACAGAAGCACATTTCCTGACTACCGGCCCAGAAATATGGAATCAAACAGGAGGCAAGATTACGCATTTGATTGCCAGCAGTGGCACAGGTGGAACCATTTCTGGAATTGGACGTTATCTAAAAGAACAAAACAAAAATGTTCAAATCATAGGCGTTGACGCTTATGGTTCCGTTTTAAAAAAATTTCACGAGACACAAGAATTTGATCCAAACGAAATCTACCCTTATCGCATAGAGGGTCTTGGTAAAAACCTCATTCCTTCTGCAACAGACTTTGATGTTATTGATCATTTCGAAAAAGTAACAGACGAGGAAAGTGCACATACAGCACGCGATATCGCCAAAAAAGAGGGTTTATTTGTTGGATATACTTCAGGAGCAGCCCTCCAAGCTGCCCGTCAGTTGGATAAAGCAGGCACTTTTTTTGATGAAAATAGTGTTGTGGTTGTTATTTTTTGCGATCATGGCTCTCGCTATATGAGCAAAATATTCAGTGATAAATGGATGCGTGAACAAGGTTTTTTCGATGCCAAAAATATCGAAAAGGAAAAACCAATAGAATATATTCGTTAGATCAACTGCAGCTCTTATAAGCTTTATTCCTATATTTGAAACAACTTTAAAACCAATACATTGACAAACGATTTATTTGTAAGGATGCGCAGTGATAAAGGTCCACTTGGAAAGTGGGCATCTGTAGCTGAGGGTTATTTCGCTTTTCCAAAATTAGAAGGTGAAATTGGTAACCGTATGTACTTTCAAAATAAGGAAGTGATCACTTGGAGTGTTAATGATTATTTAGGACTTGCCAATCACCCTGAAGTGCGTAAAGTTGACGCTGAAGCAGCAGCTGAACACGGCTCTGCTTACCCCATGGGTGCGCGTCTTATGTCAGGTCACACTTCTTTCCACGAGCAACTACAAGATGAGTTGGCCGAATTTGTGGGCAAGGAAGCAGCTTATGTACTTAACTTTGGTTACCAAGGCATACTTTCAACTATTGACACTTTGGTTTCTAAAAATGATGTTATTGTTTATGATGTCGATTCCCACGCTTGTATTGTTGATGGTGTTCGCTTACACTTGGGCAAGCGCTTTACGTTCCGTCACAATGACATAGAGAGTCTGGAAAAAAATCTACAACGTGCCACACGTGTTGCCAATGAAACAGGTGGTGGTATTTTGGTTATTTCTGAAGGAGTATTTGGTATGCGTGGCGAACAAGGACGTTTGCGTGAAATTGCTGCGCTCAAAGAAAAATACGGATTCCGCTTTTTGGTTGATGATGCGCACGGCTTCGGAACCCTTGGTGCTACTGGCGCTGGCGCAGGTGAGGAGCAGGGCGTCATGAATGATATTGATGTTTACTTTGCCACATTTGCCAAGTCTATGGCAAGCACTGGGGCGTTTATCGCCGGTGAAAAAGAAGTCATGGACTTTATGAAATACAATATGCGTTCGCAAGTATTTGCCAAGTCATTGCAAATGGTATTGGTTAAAGGTGCTTTGAAAAGATTAGACATGTTGCGTACCATGCCTGAGTTAAAAACCAAGCTTTGGGAAAACGTAAATGCGCTTCAATCGGGTTTAAAAGAACGCGGGTTTGATATTGGTACTACACAGAGTTGTGTCACGCCAGTATATTTAAAAGGTAGTGTTTTAGAAGCTATGGTATTGGTAAGAGATCTTCGTGAAAATTACAGTATATTCTGTTCTATCGTGGTTTATCCAGTGATTCCAAAAGGATTGATTTTATTGCGCCTTATTCCAACGTCTTCACACACACTTGAGGATGTAAGTGAAACTCTGGAAGCATTTTCTTCGATTCGTGAAAAACTAACTTCTGGTGTTTACAAGCGCTTATCTGAAAACCTAGTAGTCACAGCAAACGCCTAGTCTTCGGCATATATGGCCACAACAGGGCTGCCATCCAACGAAATAAAACCTCTAAACATTCCAGGTGTATTAAAAGGCATGACTACATGGCCTTGGCTATCTAGCCCAATAACACCTCCAGCACCTCCTTTTTCTTTTAGCTCAGCAATAACTTCTGTTGCTGCCTTATGGATAGCATGGCCTGCATATTTTATGCGCGCCGCTATGTCGTGCGCCACTACATTTCGAATGAAAAATTCACCATGCCCCGTAGCCGAAATGCCACAAACGCCGTTTTCTGCATAGGTGCCTGCACCAATAACAGGAACGTCACCAATGCGGCCATAGCGTTTATTGGTCATACCACCTGTTGATGTTCCAGCAGCTAAATTCCCATTTACGTCTAGTGCTACAGCTCCTACCGTGCCTAATTTTTCTTGAGCTGGCATAGTAGTCGAAAACTTAACCTCTTGAAGCCTGTCGTAGTTTTTTTGGGTAAAAAAGTAAGACGGATCCACTTGTTTGAGGCCTTGTTCTATAGCAAATTCTTCTGCGCCAGGGCCACTCAAAAATACATGAACTGAATGGTCTAGCACTGCACGTGCAACTTGAATGGGGTTTTTTATTGTAGTTATTCCACTTGCTGCACCTGAACCTCCAGAAACACCGTCCATGATGGCACTATCCATTTCATTGGTTTCATTATAGGTAAATACCGCGCCTTTCCCTGCATTGAATAGTGGTGAGTCTTCAAGGTGCTCAATAGTCAGCTGTACGGCATCTAAGCTGCTTCCTCCTTCTTTGATAATCTCCCTTCCTTTGATTAATGCATCACCAAGTGTTTTGATATACGCCTGTTCCATACTATCAGAGACGCTTTCTTTGGAAATCCAACCTGCACCGCCGTGTATAACCAGTACAGCTTTAGGTGTTTCAGGTTTTGGGTTGGTGCAGCTCGAGGCAATTAGGAATAAAGTGAACAACGATATTGAACGAAGTATCATGACGATTAATTTTCACTAAAATAGCAAAAATCAGCCTGATAATTGAATTGTTAGAAGTAGTATGCTAATGATCATGCCAAATATGAAATACTTTTCTCACGTGTATCTGTGCTAAAATTGCACCTATATAAGAGGTTTTAGCTGCAACACAGCAGAGCAGTTGTATCATATCCCAAAGGTCAGGAATTCCTTGCAGCATATAGTAGACAGCAACGGAGCCTATGCAGGCTTGAATGATGATGGTTAACGGGGTGAGTTGGAAGCAACTTCAACAAAATAACTTTAGGCATTGTTAGGCATATCTGTCAGATATAGGCATTATAGAATTACGCATTTTTTCGGAAAAATGGAGAAAGAGTTAAAAACCATCAATTTTTTCTATTTTTGTAAAAATTTTTGGATGAGCCAAAAGCAACTACTTAGTTCCGAAGACCTGCGCATCATCCTTTTTCGTCTAGCTTGTCAACTTAAAGAAACCCACGGAGACTTCTGCAAAACAGTCCTTGTTGGGTTGCAGCCTCGCGGAGTTCGATTGGCAGAGCGACTGTTGCATATATTACAACATCACTACAAGGTTGGTGATGTAAAGCTTAGCCAGCTTGATATTACTTTTTTCAGGGATGATTTTAGAAGAAGTGACAAGGTATTAAACGCCAATGTTAACGATATGGAAGTTGGTGTTGAGAACAAGCGCATTGTGCTAATCGATGACGTTTTGTACACAGGTCGAAGTATTCGTGCTGCACTGACAGCCATTGACTCTTATGGCCGCCCAGAAGAAGTGCAACTCCTAACCTTGATTGATCGTAGATTTTCAAGACATCTGCCCATACAACCTGATTTTTGTGGCCGACAAGTTGATGCAATTCAAAACGAGCGTGTTGTGGTATGTTGGCAAGAAGAAGATGATGAGGATGCAGTATATCTGGTAAAAAAATAATATGAGCGAATTAAGCGTAAAACATTTATTGGGCATCAAATATTTAACAGAAGCAGATATCCAGCTTATTTTTAATACAGCAACCCAATTTAAAGAAGTGATCAACCGCCCTATCAAAAAAGTTCCTTCATTACGCGACATTACCATAGCTAATCTCTTCTTTGAAAATAGTACACGCACCAAGTTATCATTTGAACTGGCACAGAAAAGATTATCTGCAGATGTGATAAACTTTGCATCTTCCATGTCGTCTCTCAAAAAAGGCGAGACCTTAATCGACACTGTAAACAATATTTTGTCCATGAAGGTAGACATGGTAGTGATGCGTCACTCCAGTCCAGGTGCTGCCAGCTTTCTGTCAAAACACATTGATGCAACCATCATCAATGCTGGTGATGGGTCACACGAACACCCCACTCAGGCATTGCTCGATACGTTTTCTATCAATGAATGCCTTGGCGATGTTGCAGGAAAAAAAGTAGTTATCATAGGCGATATTCTTCATTCAAGAGTAGCCTTATCCAATATTTTTGCATTGCAAAAATTAGGTGCTGAGGTATGCGTTTGCGGTCCAAAAACATTGATACCCAAGCATATCCCTAGCTTGGGTGTTCATGTAGAAACGGATGTAAAAAAAGCCTTAAAGTGGTGTGATGTAGCCAATGTTTTAAGGGTGCAATTTGAGCGTATGTCTGCAAGTTACTTCCCTTCCAACAGAGAATACGCTGCTTATTATGGCATTACCAAACCCATGCTCGATGCAATAGATAAAGAAATTGTGATTATGCATCCGGGGCCAATCAACAGAGGAGTCGAATTATCAAGCGCGGTAGTCGACTCAAATCAAGCAATTATTTTGAATCAAGTGGAAAATGGTGTGGCAATTCGAATGGCTGTTTTATATTTGCTAGCCGCAAAGAATTAATCATGAAAGTCAGTCAACATATTAACACTACTGTTTTTACTTGGGATTGCTCAGACCCAGTGGGCATTGATTTTAGAAACCTGATCAAGGGACACTACAAAAACCTGCACCAGCAAAATATCGTTATTGATTTATCAGCTATTGAAGGCTTAAAAACAAAAGACGTTTTAGAATTTTCTGAGCTCAATGCGTACAACAAAGAAAATGTATTGAAATCATTTGTTGCTGTGGTTGGTACGATGTCTATAGCTGAAATCCCCGATGAGATATCTACGGCACCAACGTTACAAGAGGCGCTTGATATTGTTGATATGGAAGAAATTGAACGCGATTTAGGGTATTGATGAAGCTAACCATATTGGGTTGCCACTCTGCTACCCCACACGAGAACAAAAATCCCACTGCCCAACTATTAGAAATTAAGGGGCATCGCTTCTTGATTGACTGTGGCGAGGGCACACAAGTGCAATTGCGCAAAGCCAAGGTTTCTTTTGTTCATATCAAGCATATATTTATTTCTCACTTGCACGGAGATCATTTTTATGGTTTACCCGGTTTGGTGTCTTCATGCCGTTTGTTGGGTCGCGAGGCACCATTACATATCTATGGACCCAAAGGCATTAAGGAAGCTTTGCTTTTATTGTTGAAGTTGTCCAAGTCTAATATGAATTTTCCCATTCATTTTCACGAATTAGCCTCAAATCAATCTGAGTGTATTTATGGAGACAACCATGTAATAGTTCGCACCATACCATTGAAACACCGCGTTTACACCAACGGTTTTTTGTTTGAAGAAAAAATAGGGCTTAGAAAAATTGATGCAGATGCTGCCCAAGCAGTGGGTATTGATAAAAGCCAATATCGTTTATTGCAACAGGGTCAAGATGTAGAAAGTAATGATGGGCATATTATTGAAAATGCAAAGGTTACTTTTGCGCCTCGTCCAGTCATGAAATACGCTTATTGCAGTGATACGGCTTACCATGTTCCTGTAATTGACATCATTCACAAAGCGGATTGGTTGTATCACGAAGCTACTTTTCTAAATCAACATGCAGAACTGGCGGAACAAACCAAGCACAGCACTGCGCAACAAGCAGCTGAGATTGCCAAAAAAGCCGATGTGGGCCGCTTGATTTTAGGTCATTACTCATCAAGATATAAGGACTTAGGTTTATTTGTTGATGAGGCAAAAGCTGTATTTCCAAACGTGATTTTAGCTTCAGATGGCGCTGTGATTTCCTAACGCATTTTTGTACATTTATAAAATGGAAAGAGACTTTGGACAACTTCGTAAAAATTATGAAGCTAACGTACTGGACGAGGCACAACTTCCCAATTCCCCTGCTGATCTATTCAACCAATGGTTCGATGAGGTAACTCAAAGTGGAGGTGTTGAGGAAGCAAACGCCATGACACTGAGTACAATCAATGGAAGCGGGACAATTAAGGGCCGCATCGTCTTGCTCAAAGAGTTGTCTGCGGATGGATTTATCTTTTATACCAATTACAACAGCGATAAAAGCAAGGCCCTTTTTGCCAATCCCAAAGTTAGCTTATCTTTTTTTTGGCCAAATTTAGAACGACAAGTCATCATATCTGGAACAGCACGGAAAGTAGCTTCCGAAGTATCAGATACTTATTTTGCTTCAAGACCAAGAGGTAGCCAAATTGGGGCTCATGTATCCCCACAAAGTGATGTTATTGCTTCAAGAGAAGTTCTTGAAGCCCGACAAGAAGCATTTAAGAAACAATTTGAAGGCATAGACATTCCACGTCCCTCACACTGGGGTGGAATTGCAGTTACCCCTTTTGAGATGGAGTTTTGGCAGGGTAGACCCAATCGTTTACACGACCGTGTTGTGTATTTAAAAAGTGCTGATATGTGGTCAAAACAACGCAAAGCACCTTAAGCGCATTAACGCCCCACAATTAGTTAAAAATGAAAACATGGATCATGATGCGTCATGGAAAGTCTTCTTGGAAGCTAAATGTTTCCGATAGAGATCGACCGCTAAATAAGCGTGGCATTGATGATGCTCGCAAAATGGGTGCTTTTTTGCAAAATCAAGGATATGCTGTTGATGCTGTTTTTTCAAGTCCTGCAATCCGTGCAGCGCACACGGCTTTAATTGTTTCCCGAGAAATGAATGTGCCCATGTATAAGATTTCTTTTAGTGAATCGCTATATGATTTTTCTGGGGAAGATGTATTGGAGTTTATTCGATATCTTGATAATACTTTGTATACGGTCGTGACTTTTGGTCATAATAATGCCTGTAATTCTTTGGCCTATTCATTAGCAGATTTTACTGGGGATAATATTCCGACAGCTGCTGCTGTCCTTTTTCGCTTTGACGTATCTTTGTGGTCAGAGATTACTAAAGCAAATGCCGAATATTTTTTTCCAAAAACAATAGACAACCCGTGACACTTCCATTCGTAAATCGAGAATTGAGCTGGTTAGACTTTAACGGACGTGTTTTGCAAGAGGCGCAAGACGAAAGTGTTCCGTTGATTGAACGGGTTCGTTTTATAGGAATTTTTTCAAATAATCTGGATGAGTTTTTTAAAGTGCGCTACGCAACGGTAAAACGTATTGCCCAGATGGAAGCAGCTTCTAACTCGGCTGAGGCTGCGAATGCGGAAGCGTTGCTACAAGATATTACCCAAAAGACAATTGCACTTCAAGACGAAAGCTTTCAAACCATACAGCAGCTAACGGCTGCTTTAGCAGAGGAGAACATCTTTATTTTAGACGAGTCAGCTCTCAATGAAGAACAAGTTGAATTTGTACATGCTTTTTTTACTCAAAAAGTAAGTCCGTCTTTGCTCACCATACTTATAAATGACAACAGCATGTTGCCTAGTAATAGGGGAAACAACGCCTTTTTAGTCGCTCGCATCGAGCAAAAAGGTGGTAGTTCACGTTTTGCACTGATTCAAATGCCAACAGACCTTGAGCGCTTTGTTGTATTGCCTGCTTGTGACGGAAAGCAGTATGTGATGTTGTTAGACGATCTTATACGTCACCAAATGCAGCACATTTTTCAAATACTATCTCCTGCTAATGTTAAGGCGCACATGGTTAAGTTTACACGTGATGCAGAGCTTGATTTTGATGACGATATTAATATGAGCTATGTTGAAAAAGTAGCTTCAAGTGTCCGCGACAGGGTTGAGGGAGACCCTGTTCGTTTTGTTTACGACAAAAATATTGACGATAATACCCTAGAAATTTTATTGGAAAAATTTCAAATTGGTTCAAGAGACAGTGTAATTCCTGGCGGTCGCTATCATAACAGGAGAGACTATATCAAGTTCCCTAGTTTGGGACGCAATGATTTGTTATACGACAAAAAACCGCCATTGCCTATTGCAGGCTTTTCTCTAAAAAAAAGTATTTTATCGCAAATAAGTCAGCGCGACTTTTTGCAGTTCGCACCCTATCACAGCTTTGCATATGTTGTTGATTTTTTAAGAGAGGCTTCGCTCGATCCAAAAGTTAAGAGCATTTTCATTACCATTTACCGTTTGTCAAGTGAGTCACATGTAGCAAATGCGCTTGTTCAGGCAGCACGGAATGGCAAGCAAGTAACCGTTCAAATTGAATTACAAGCACGTTTTGATGAGGCTGCCAATATTCGCTATGCTGAGATGCTTAAAAATGAAGGCGTACGTCTGATTTTTGGTATACCGAGTCTAAAGGTGCATTCCAAGACTTGTTTAATTCAACGCCTTGAAAGGGATAAGCTTAAGCGCTATGGTTTTATAAGCACAGGAAATTTTAACGAGTCCACCGCCCGTAACTATACCGATTACACGCTTTTTACTGCCAATCAGCAAATTTTAAAAGAAGTCAATAAAGTATTTACGTTTTTAGAAAAAAGCTATAAAACGCCCATCCACAAACACCTGTTGATTTCTCCATTCTCTACTTCAACAGGTCTTAAAGAACGTATTGCCCGAGAAATGGCATTGGCACAAGCGGGTAAGAACGCACTGATACGCATTAAAATTAATAATATCACCAACTACGATATGGTTGCTGCACTCTACGAAGCCAGTCAGGCGGGCGTTCAAATACGAATGATTGTCCGTGGTATCTGTTGTTTAGTGCCCGGCGTCCCTGGTGTCAGCGAAAATATTGAAGTCATCAGTGTAGTTGATCGGTATTTGGAGCATCCGCGAATGGTAATTTTTGAAAACAGTGGTGACAGAGAAATACTTATTTCTTCTGCCGACTGGATGACCCGTAACTTGGACAACCGCGTTGAAGTGACCTGTCCTATTTACGATAAAGACGTGCAGCAAGAGCTTGTTGATACTTTTGAGTTGAGTTGGAATGACAATGTAAAGGCACGTTGGGTAAATGATGGCGCTAAACCTGTTTACCGCAATAATGGTGCTGCTCCGCTACGCTCACAAGAGGCGACCTATTCATATTATCAAAATAAACTAAACACCCCTTGAGAATATCTAAATATGCTGCAATTGATATCGGCTCAAACGCGGTGCGTTTGCTGGTCAGTAACGTTATTGAGCGTAAGAACAAACCAACGCTTTTTACTAAAAATACCATGGTTCGTGTACCCATTCGCCTGGGTCAGGACACCTTTACGCATGGTTCCATTGGAATGCCCAATCAACAGCGTATGATTAACGCCATGTTTTCTTTTAAGAAGCTAATGGGTGTTCACGGAGTATCACATTATATGGCTTGTGCAACCTCAGCACTTAGAGAAGCTAAAAATGGTTTGCAACTGGCGAAACGTATTTTAAAAGAAACCGAAGTGTCAGTTGAAATCATTGATGGAAAGCGCGAAGCAGAAATCATTGCGATGACGGATTTATACGATGTTATGAAACCGCATAAATCCTACCTGCTTGTCGACGTAGGAGGAGGAAGTACCGAACTGACAGTAATTGATCGCGATAAAACCATTGCATCAAAGTCTTTTAAAATTGGTACAGTTCGTTTGCTTAACAAAATGGTAACGGATAAAGAATTATCATCCTTCCAAAAGTGGATTGAAAAACACACCCATAAACTCGAACGTCTTTCTGTAGTGGGTTCTGGCGGTACCATCAATAAGGTTTTTAAGCTGTCGGGTGTGCGTATGGGAAAACCAATTTCCTACATACTGCTTTCAGAGTATTATGAGTATTTAAAACAACTTACACAAAAGGAGTTAATTATTGATCTGAGGTTAAATCAAGATCGAGCAGACGTAATCGTACTTGCAGTTCATATCTATCTTTTGGCTATGAAGCAGTCGGGCGCCAACAAGATTTATGTTCCCAAAGTTGGTTTGGCAGACGGAATGGTTAAGCTTTTATACAAAGAGTTGCACTAGCAAGTACCTATTCATCAAAACTCTAAGTTAAATTTTTTCGTGAATAGTTTTAACGCTGGATTTTTTTCAGAAAGCGCTTTATACTTTTCTTCATTGGTGTAGATAAATTTCTTTTCTTCTTTCACTTCCAAATGTATATTAAGATTAAGTGCATCATTAGAAAGCTGATCGCGCAAATACGCAATCAACTCATTGCTGTTTTTTTCAAGCTCAACCCGGTTGGTGTCGTTTGGAACGGCATAATGAATTTCAACTTTATTTTTCAACCTGGGTACGTCAAGTTGCAACAGAGCAACCATATTCTTTTCGCCATTAACGGCAATAATATCACTGAATTTTTTCCAGTGCTCCTCAATGCTTTGTTGGTTTACTTCATTGTCTCTTATTTCTTTGTCGTCAGTTGAAGAAACGACCTTGTTCTTATGTTCTTTTTGCACTTTTAGACTGGACAAGGATAGGCCTGAAACCCCTTGTGAGGATAGGTCTAACTGGATGGTTTCCTCATTTTCTGGTATTTCAATAGCTTTTTCTGCCAATTGGTTTTGATCATTAACCGTTTCGGCAGGTGTGTCTAACGCTTGTTTGGGTTCAATTACGGTTTTTGTTGCGGTTGCCAAAACGGGTTCGGCTATCTTTTCAGAAGTTGTTGAAGTATCTGCTGTCTCTTTTATGGGTGCTGCTTTTGGCGCAACACTTCCATCAAAGGGTTTTATGTACGGGTTACTGTTTTTTTTTTCTTCGTTGAACGAAGCCACTTGCATCAAGCATAACTCTACTTGCAAATGGGGATGTAGGCTGTTTTTGTATTGAAGGGCGTATTTATTGGTCAAATCAAGAGCATCCAGTAAAAAGGTTTTCGGAATGCTTTTCGCTTGTGCCATAAACGCAGCTTCCGTCCCTGAATCTACTTCTAATAATTGTGTTGTGCCTTCGTTTTGACACATCATCAAATCCCTAAAGTGCTTGGATAAGCCGTTGATAAAATGATATCCGTCAAAGCCTAGGTCTAACAACTCGTTGAATCTTAAGATACTATTGTGCAAATCGCCCTTATGCAACAGTTCTGTAATGCCTAAATAGGTGTCATAGTCCAATATATTTAAGTTCAGCGAAACGTGCTTGGCGGTAACCTTTTCGCCAGCATAACTTATCATCCTGTCAAATATGGATAGCGCATCTCGCATGGCACCGTCTGCTTTCTGGGCAATGAGGTGTAAGGCTTGGTCTTCAGCATCTACGCCTTCACGTTCTGCGATCACTTTTAAATAATCTTGTGCATCTTTTCGACTGATACGTTTAAAATCAAAAATTTGGCATCTCGACAATATTGTAGGAATGATTTTTTGTTTTTCGGTAGTCGCAAGTATAAAAATGGCGTGTTGAGGAGGCTCCTCTAATGTCTTAAGAAAGGCATTAAAAGCGGCAGTACTTAGCATATGCACCTCATCAATGATATAAACTTTGTAACTCCCTTTTTGAGGTGGAATTCGCACTTGTTCAATGAGGCTTCTTATGTCGTCAACAGAATTGTTTGAGGCAGCATCAAGTTCAAATACATTGAATGCAAAATCCTCGTTAGGGTCAATATCAGTACCGAGACTGTTTATTTTTTTGGCAAATATGCGTGCGCAGGTAGTCTTGCCGACACCTCTCGGTCCACAGAAAAGCATCGCCTTCGCAATCTTACCTAAATCAATGGCATTTCGTAAGGTCTGTGTTATGGCTTGTTGACCAACTACGTCCGTAAACGTCTGGGGTCTGTATTTTAAAGCCGATACGATAAATTCACCCATTAGGTAAAGATAAACAAACTCACCTTTTTGTCCTAAGATAAATTAGAGACAAATGAGGGAATAGTGTATTTTTGCATCGCAGGCCTCCTTATCGCTCCGCCTAGGCGGAGAGGAAAGTCCGGACACCATAGCGCAGCATAGCGGGTAACGCCCGTCGCCTCGCCATAAGCGGGGTAGGACCAGTGCAACAGAAAGCAAGTACAGTTCGGCTGTAGTGAAACCAGGTAAACTCTATGCGGTGAAACGCCATGTAAACCAGCGTTTAGGATAGCGCGTCCAAGTTGGAGGGTAGGCGGATAGAGCGTTGCAGCAATGCATCGCCTAGATTAATGATAAGGCACGACAGAATCCGGCTTATGGCCTGCTTTTTATTTATTTGTTGGCACTTGTAAGGAGTCAATAAAACCCTCTTTTGGTTCCAAGCTCAATTACATATCCTTCTATATCGAGAATATGCACAAACATTCCAAAGGGACAAGTAATCATTTTATCAATAATGGTAAGACCAATGTCCTTTAGTTTTTTTATAAGGGCTTCAATTTTTTGAACTCGGTAATTAATCATAAAGTCTTTTTCGGAAGGCTCAAAGTATTCCGTGTCGTTGGGAAAAATATTTCAGTGTATGTATTTTACCTTTTCAGAATTCTTGGAATGACGCATTTCAACGGTTGCTCCGTACGGATTTAGCACCAACCAAAGTTGGTTTTACCAATTTTGAATTTCATCTGCCGATTTTGCTTTGAAAAAAATACCGCCAATACCTTTTATTTTAGGTTCTTTCATTGTTTGGAGTTTAATAATTCAAAGTAGCTTTTTTTAATTAAACCCGCGCTTTTAATAATGTTAAGGCATTTGGACCTTCGTTAAACAGTAAATCTATTATGGATAAATTAGGAATAAATCCATTCTTGTCTTCAAAGACTTGGGTGTATCTGAGTGCTAAATCAGATGTACTGTTTTTTTGCTCTATTTGCACTCTAATTTCTGTGTTAGCGGGTGTAGTTTCATAGCTTTGGGTGTACTGTATCGTAGGTTCCCAGCCCAACAACTTTAGCAATAGCTCAAAATAGGCTTTGTTAAAGGAATACAGCGATGAAAACTCAGTTTTGTAAAGAATAGCCAAGTCATCTTCATAAAATTCGAAATAGGGGGAGGATCTATAGGCTGATTGTATGGACTTCCAATGCTGCTTTTGCCAAGCAAAACTATTTTCTATTTCAACCGTGTGGTAGTATTGACGGCCTGCTGCTCCAAAGTGCTTCACAGGGATAGAAAGCATTAATTTTCCGTTTGCGCCGTGTATGTACGCTCTGTTCCGAAGGGTTTGCTTTTGATAATAGTCGTGTTGCTCTATGATAAGTATTTGTGCAGTTGTCATAAACGTCCACAAGCCAATGGAACCAGTATATGCTAAAGGCACAACAACGATACTCATTTATGCTTTTTTAGAACGTCTTCTGTACCAGACAATACCTTGCCAAATGGCTACAAAGGCCGCAAAATACCAGCGATATGAGACAGGTTTCCCTGAGCCGCCAACCGTTGTAAAGACCCTTTCCCAGCGTACCTTCCAATTGCGCAATCCGTCCATGAATCCGTCAATGCTCATCCATATAAAAACAGGTTTGCCAACAATGTGATCTTCGGGAACAAATCCCCAAAAGCGACTGTCTTCTGAACGGTGACGGTTGTCACCCATCATCCAATAATAGTCCTGCTTAAAGGTATATGTGTCTGCCGTGAGTCCATTAATTTTAATGTTGTCACCATTAAGTTTAAGATCATTTAATTCATAATCGGAAATAATTTTTTTATAGAGTACCAAGTTCTTTGAATTTAATTGAACTGTAACCCCTTTTTTAGGCACAACCAAAGGTCCAAATTGATCTTCATTCCAGTTGTAACGAACGTTGTTAGGAAAATAGGAATCGTTGTAGGTTCTCGTGGTATTAATGTTTCTTTTCAGACTATCTAATGTCACCACATTTGGTAATTTTTCAGCTTCTTTTAGAGTTAGAAATAAGCTTTTTTGTGTTTCCAACAACTCCTTGGCTTGAATGCGGTATTGTTGCACAGCGTTCAGCGGCAAGCCTTTAGACCCAGTAAGCACTTGATAACTATTAGGATCTGGATTGGCAATCATCAATAAATGCGGTCTTAATGCTTTAAGTATGGGTTGAGAGATATTTGTTATTAAAAACTTTCGCGTAAGGTCGTCATAACCTGCATTGATGAGCCTTCTTGCAGAGATGCCCTTTGCATTATAGGCTTTATAGCCAAAAATAGGCTTTGCTCGGTCAGGCATTAAAGACTCCTTACCATTTATGTATATGATGCCATCTTCTATGGTGAGTGTATCTCCTGGAATGGCAACACAACGCTTCACATAATTAGATTTTTTGTCAACGGGCTTCACAACTCCTGCCTCCTTCTTAAAGAATTGCCTTACGGTATCTGCGGGCCAACTGAAAACGACAATATCGTTGCGTTTTATTTGCTGTAGTCCCGGAAGTCTCATGTAGGGGAGTTGTGGCTCTTTTAAATACGACCTTGTCTTTACCAAAGGGATGGTGTCATGAACCATGGGAAATGAAACCACCGTTTGTGGTGTTCGTGCGCCATAATGGAATTTGCTTACCAGTAGAAAATCGCCTACCAATAATGATTTTTCCAAAGACCCCGTTGGGATGATGTACGGTTGCATAAAATAAGCATGAACAACGGTAGCAATAACCACCGCATAAACTGTTGATCCAATAAATTGACCAAATTTTGTTTTTGGAACAGTAGATTGCTCTGGGTTATATGTTACATCACTGGAGTAGTTTATGTAAAAGCCATAAAGCCCCAAAGTGCTCCATGCCAAAAAGTTGTCTGTCCATGAGTCTTTACCAAACTTTCGTGCTGTTTCCACCCAAACTACTGGGAGCATTAACAGGTTTACAATTGGAAAATACAACAGGATAACCCACCAAAGGGGTCGTCTAATGATACGAAGTAAAATAACAGAGTTGTAAAAGGGTACGACTGCTAAAAAAGGCGCATACCCCGCTTTTTTATACAACTTCCACAGTTTAACAAACATGAGTAGTTGACAAAGCATAACAAACAAAGCCCATTGAAATAAAGTCATAATTTGGAGTATTAGTTTATGTTTAAAACATCTTTCATTGTAAAAATACCGCTTTTGCCGTTAACCCACTCCGCAGCAATAACTGCTCCCATGGCAAAACCATCGCGATTGTGTGCAATATGCTCAATACTAATTTTTTCTGTTTCTGAGTTGTAATCAACGGTATGAGTGCCAGGAACTTCTGGCAAGCGTACTGACCTAATAGGCAAATCCATTTTTTTAGCTTCTCCTTCCAATGCCCAATTATTTTTGTCTATGTGAGGTAAAATACCCTCTGCAATTGTGATGGCTGTGCCACTAGGCGCGTCAAGCTTTTGGGTGTGATGTATTTCTGTGAGGCTGGCATGGTATTGTTTGTACTGCCCCATCACTTGCGCTAGTTTTTCATTGAGTGCAAAAAATATATTTACCCCTAAACTAAAGTTTGAAGCATATAAAAAGGCTCCCTTTTTAGCAGCGCACAATGATTCAACATCTGATCGACTATCAAGCCATCCTGTTGTGCCGCAAACAACAGCTACCCCTTCATTTAAGGCATGTGTGATGTTAGCTACTGCAGCGGACGGAATACTGAAATTAATGGCTACTTCAGCACCATTTAGCACTTCTTTTGGATTGTCTTTGTCTATGATGGTAACGACCTCGTGACCCCTTGACTTTGCAATCCTTTCAATGGCCTTACCCATTCTTCCGTAACCTAACAGTGCTATCTTCATATTAAAAAGTTAATGCGATCCGCATTCCCGCTACCGGTTGTGCACCAACAGGCACAACATCGAAGTAGGGTTTTACAGTCAAATCGCTGTTTACATTGTATTGTTTTAAGTGAGCGTCGATATTGGCGTCCAAGATATTAAGAAAATAAAAGCCCAAGATAAAAATCATCGATCGATCTCTGTTGCGTTTATAAAAGTCTTGACCATCTATTAGACGGTCTGTACTTGCGATGAGGTTTTGAAATTCATCATCGTTATATCCAGCGATTCTTCTTTTGTAAGCATTCCGGTATCGCAAATAGTTTTTGTAATTTTGATCATAGGTATATATCGAAGCACCTATAGCTCCATAAACAAGTGGAATTTTCCAATAGCGTTTGTTGTAGGCTTGTCCCAATCCTGGAAGTACTGCAGAATAAAAAGCGGCTTTTGCAGGTCTTAAAGGGTCTTCGTTTTCTATTTTTTGCATGTCGTCTACGATAATTTGTTGTCCAAATACAAAGCAGCTGCAGCATGACACAAAAATGAATAGGACGATACGCTTCACTATTTTAATTTTTTACGAATGTTTTTGAACTCTTTTTCAGAAGCGAAAGAAATGATGATTTTACCTGCGCCGTTCTTGTCAACTGTGGTTTGCACGCGTGCATCGAAAAAGTTTTTAATTGAATCTATATATTTTGATGTATAATCCTCGGCTGGAGCGGCTTTGGCCTGTTTAGGCTTCAAGGCTTGTTCCGTAGCCCTTACCGACATTCCTGTTGACACAATTTTTTTATACATTTTTAATTGCTCTTGCTTATTTCCAACACTTAGTAATGTACGTCCGTGCCCCATGCTGATAAAACCGTCTCTAATGCCCGATTGTATGATAGGATCAAGGTTTAATAGGCGCAAGTAATTGGTAACCGTCGATCGCTTTTTTCCAACGCGTTTGCTCATTTGCTCTTGCGTTAGTTCGATTTCGTTGATAAGTCTGTTGTAGCTCAATGCAATTTCAATGGGGTCCAAATCATCTCTTTGGATGTTTTCAACCAATGCCATTTCCAATGATTCTTGATCGTTTACAACGCGAACAAAAGCAGGAATGGTTTTAAGGTTGATGACTTGTGAAGCCCTTAAGCGGCGCTCACCAGAAACCAATTGATAACTGTTGTCTTTGAGTTTACGTACCGTTATGGGCTGGATAACGCCCAACTCGGCAATGGACGAAGCCAGTTCTGACAAAGTATCAGGATTAAACTGTGTTCGTGGCTGAAAAGGATTGGTTTCGATTTGATTTAATGGAAGTTCAATAACCTTTCCCTCTACGCTGCCCTTAACAAGATTTTCATCTGTTGGGAGTAGTGCAGATAGCCCACGTCCCATGACTTGCCGTTTTTTTGCTTTTGCCATATTACTTTTTTTTGTTGATTAGTTCTTGTGCCAACTTCAAATAGCTAGAAGCCCCTTTGCTGGTGGCATCGTAATCAATAATTGTTTCTCCAAAGCTGGGTGCTTCACCAAGCTTTACATTTCTTTGGATAATGGTGCTAAAAACCATGTTTCCAAAGTGTTTTTTCACTTCATCCACAACTTGGTTCGACAAACGCAGCCTGGAGTCGTACATGGTGAGTAACATGCCTTCAATACCCAGGCCTACATTGTGGATTTTCTGAATACTTTTTATGGTGTTTAGTAGTTTTCCTAAGCCCTCGAGTGCAAAATATTCGCATTGAATGGGAATGATAACCGAATTAGCAGCTGTAAGCGCATTTAATGTAATCAGCCCAAGAGAAGGCGCGCAGTCAATAAAAATATAATCGTAATTGTCTTTAATGTGATCTAGTGCCTTACGAAGCATCATTTCCCGATTGGTTTTGTCAACCAACTCAATTTCGATAGCCACTAGGTCAATATGCGCTGGTATTAAATCAAGGTTAGGTGAATTTGTCGCTACAATGGCTTCTTTGGCAGTGACGGTGTGCTCTAATACTTGGTAGCATCCTATTTCAACAGCATCAACTTCAATGCCTAGTGCAGATGTAGCGTTGGCTTGTGGATCGGCGTCAACAAGGAGTACTTTTTTTTCAAGTACGCCAAGTGAAGCCGCAAGATTTACAGAAGTGGTTGTTTTTCCAACACCGCCTTTCTGATTCGCAATGGCAATAATTTTTCCCATCTTAACTAATAGAATGTAAAAATACTACTAAAATGCAGTAGTATCTACCAAATTTATCTTAACTATTTTTTCTTTCTAATGGCAAGCTCTAATATGTCCCACATGGTTTTTTTAACCTGCTCTAGATTATTAAATTGACCAGCGCCTTTGAGCCATTCGCCACCATCCAGTGTGATTACTTCTCCGTTGAGGTAAGCCCCAAAATCTGAAACCATGTAGGCAACCAGATTTGCCAACTCTTGATGTTCACCCACTCTTCCAATTGGAATCCGTTTTTTAGGATCAAATTTCTTTTTTATTGGTGCAGGCAGCAAACGATCCCAAGCACCTTTAGTAGGGAAGGGGCCGGGAGCAACAGCGTTAAAACGCATGCCGTATTTTGCCCACTCAACAGCCAGTGAGCGTGTCATGGCCAAAACCCCTGCTTTGGCACAGGCAGAAGGCACTACATAGCCTGAACCTGTAAAGGCATAGGTGGTTACGATATTGAGTACATTAGTATTTTGTTGTTTGGTTTTAATCCAGTGTTTTCCAAAGGTAAGCGTACAGTTTTTTGTTCCCTTGAGAACAATATCCAAAATGGTGTCAAACGCATTTGACGACAGTCGTTCGGTGGGTGCTATAAAATTACCAGCCGCATTATTGACCAATACGTCTACAGGTCCATACTTTTCCAGTACTTGACTATGCATGGATTCAACTTCATCAATTTTGCGAACATCACAAGCAACCGCATAACAATCACCTCCTGTTTTTTGCATTAATTCCTGTGCGGTAGTTTCTAGCTTTTCGAGCTTACGTGAAGTTATGGCAACCTTAGCCCCAAGTCTTAGAAAATAACTGGTCATCGATTTACCTAGTCCACTTCCGCCGCCAGTAACGACTATAATTTTTCCTGCCAAGGCATCGTCTCGCAACATTTGTTCTACGTGTTTCATATTGTTTTTATTTGGTTAATTAACTGTGTCAGCATACTCAATAATGTATACGTCTTCGTTCTTTCTTTTCATCAGATAACGCTCTCTTGCATATCGTTCCATTTCTATGGAGTCGCTTATTTGTAAGAGTGTTTTTCTATCTATAGCGATGCTTTTTTCCAAAGTGCTTTTTTGCCTTTCTAGTTCCGATAATTTGCGCTCAAGACTAAAGTAAATGAGCAGCGAATTGGAATCTAGAAAAACCATCCAAATAACAAAAAATATTCCAATTAATGCATATAGGTTGGTGGCTAACTTAAACCATGGGTTTTTAAAAAGCTTTTTCATTTAATTGTTGTTGCTATCCACTCTTGCATTTGATTTTTCGCAACGTTCAAATCGTTATTTATGATAACTACATTTGCCGTGTGCAAATATGGCGCTATAAACTGATTATGCATGGCGTGGAGTGTATTTTCAAAACGCGCCTTCACTTCTTCTTTTGTCCTGCCTCTAGCGTTAATGTCACGTTCCATACGTCGTTCAACGCGTTTATTTATATCAGCTTCAATATACACTTTATAGTAAAATAAATCACGAAGCGGCGCATGAGTAAACACCAAAATACCTTCAATTAAAATATATTTTTTTGGATGAATAACCTCAATTTCATCCATCCGTAAATGATTTTCGAACGAATATGATGGGCTTTTTATTGATTTGCCTTTTTGAAGTTGGACAACATGACTTGTAAGTAAATCCAAATCAAGCGCATCTGGGTGATCAAAGTTGATGAGACAACGTTCTTCAAAAGACAGATCTGGGAAGTGTTTGTAATAACGGTCTTGTGAGAGTATTAGCGTTTCTTCTTTACCCAATATTTCTGCAACATAATTGACAAGGGTGGTTTTGCCTGCACCCGTACCGCCACTAATTCCAATTATCACCTATCACCGATTTTTGTAAAGATAAGCCTCCAACTAAGATAGTCTGCTTCTTTGGATTGATAAATGTTAACAGAAAAATAAACGCTGTTAATCTACTTAATTTTATAATTTATTGGCATACGCAATTGACTGTTAAGGCTAAAAAAGTCGGGATGACAGGCTTGCCTGCCTTTAGGCAGAATTACTCCCTTCGGTTCTGACACCGACTCGCTAAGTTTAAACCTGCGACCCTCACGATTACATCGGAATGCGCATGATGTTGGATACGCAACTGGCCATTAAGGTTATAAAGTCGGGATGACAGGATTTG
>DCBE01000058.1 GCA_002313325.1 Flavobacteriaceae bacterium UBA1115 | reverse complement strand
TTTATCAAAAAAAAGTAAGACTTAAGGATTGTGTTTTTTCATTTCACTTGGTCTTAGTACAGTTTTTCTTTTTTGGCGTATTTAGCCTTATTCAATTAGCCTCGTAGTTCAACGGATAGAATAGAAGTTTCCTAAACTTTAGATCCAGGTTCGATTCCTGGCGAGGCTACTTGTTGCCTAGACAGGGGTGCCTTGGCATCAGATGCGCAGCATAGAATCGAAGTTTAATTCCTAATTCGGCAACACATAAGTGGTTTTACCGCCTCTAATTACAGTAGCTGATTTAAAAGCCGCACGAAAACCTTCGCCTTTTTGAACGCTTATTATTTTAATGAGCCAAGTTTTTATTAGCTTAGCACAATGAATAAATTTTTTCCCATTATTTTTCTCTTAATTATAGCCCTAGTGGTTAAAAAGCAAGAGGATATACAAGCCTTAAAGACCCCAATATTAGCAGCAGCTAAAATTGAAAGAAAAGAAAAGAAGACCGTAGCTGAAAGACAACTGTTCACCGAAGAGCGGCTTAAACATGAGTATGACATTCAAAAAAATCCGTTGACAGGGTTGATACCTCAAGAAGAAAAGAACGAGGAACTTAACAATGCCGTATTAGCAAGGGAAAAACAATTCAGCTACCGACCCAATAGGGCCAATAACTTTTCTGTACTAAGCTCAAGCGTTTATGCTTCAAGAGGCCCATCAAATTTTGGCGGGAGAACAAGAGCTTTAGTTGTTGACAAAAGCGACCCTACTAGCAATACAATTATTGCAGGAGGTGTTAGTGGTGGGGTGTTTAGAACTACAAATGGCGGTAATAGTTGGGTAAAAGTATCTGCAAATGACGAAATCCACAATGTTACTGCAATTGCTCAAGATCCGAGAGCCGGATTTGAAAACATTTGGTATTACGGGACAGGCGAAAGGTTAGGGAACAGTGCTACCTTGGGAGGATTTAATTATCTAGGAAATGGAATATGGAAATCCACGGACGGTGGCCTAACATGGAATCAAATTCCAGAAACAAACTCTGATTACACATCATTTGATAGGTATTTAGATTTTATATCTGCAATCGAGGTAAGCCCTATAAATGGAGATTTATTAATTGCAGCCGCCGCTAGGATATACAGATATGATGGGACAGCACTGACTACTGAACTTGGAGACAGGAATAATTCTTATATTTCAGATGTTTTGGTTAACAGCGATGGAAGGGTTTACGCTGCTTTCGACGGGCGTGACAATGATAATAATGGAGTTTGGACTTCTCCAACTGGAATTGGTTCATGGAGTAGAATTTCAGAAAATACCACAACCGTTGGTTGGGAATCTACTGGCAGAATTGTCCTCGGGGCAGCACCATCAAATGAAAACATCATTTATGCCCTTTTTAGTAATGGTGATAATGAAAATATTGAGGCAGATTTATGGAAGTATGATGCTATTTCCGAAACATGGACAGATTACTCATCCAAATTACCAGACGAACCAGGTGGGGATTTAAAAGGAAATGATCCATTTGCTATACAAGGAGGATATGATTTGGTTGTTAGTGTAAAACCAGATGATGAAAACTTTGTTACCATTGGCGGAACAAATGTATATAAAATAGAAAACATTATCAATGATGCAACATTTACTAGAATAGGAGGCTATACGAGTAACACAAGTTATGGGACTTATGCTGTCGGCGGAGTGAAACATCACCCTGACATCCATGCCCTAGTCTATGACCCAAATAATTCGAATATTCTCATTTCTGGTACTGATGGAGGCATTCATAAGTCAATAGAAATTGATGCAGACCAAGTTGCATGGCAAAGTCTAAATAATAATTATATAACCTATCAATTTTATCACATTGCACTGGACCCAACGACTGGAAGTAATTTTGTTATGGGTGGGACGCAAGATAATGGGACAAAATATGGTGGTTTAGGCTTTGGAGGTCTAACAGACAATACTACTATGGCTCACTATTATGGAGGAGATGGTGTTGCAGTTGGTATAGCTGTAAGGGGTGAAAATAACAACACTCTTCAACTTTACTACGGAAGTCAAAACGGAAATTTTAGAACTAATTACCCGTCTCCAAGAGCATTAACACCCGATGGGTCTGAAAGTCAATTTGTGACGTACTTCTACCTAGATCCGGATAATACAGAACAATTATATTATGCTGGAAAATCCACACTATATAAAACGAATGACGCAGAAAACGTAACCACGCTTACTTGGGATAATTTAGGCGCTTTGGCAAGTGGTGAATATCTTAGAACTTTTGCGACCACGAGGGGAGCTTATGATGCGGCGTCAAGTTATTTATTAATAGGAGGTAATAAAGGTGGGGTATATAGACTTAATGACCCTAAAAATGCGATAGCAATCAGCGATGCAGTAAACATAACGCCTCCCCAGGCATCAACAGTAGATAATACAATTGTTAGTGGTCTGGCGATTCATCCGACAAATCCTGATATTATTATGGCTGTTTATGGGAACTATGGGATCAACAACATTTTCATTACTCAAAATGCCACTTCTAACACCCCTACATGGTCTTTGATAGAAAATAACTTAAACGCACATTCAATACGATCAGCTGCAATAGTAGCATTACAAAATGAAGATATCTATTATGTGGGTACAGGCCGAGGGCTATACGCATCGAGCGACCCTATAAATAATGACTGGGAAATTGAAGGTGCAAATGAAATTGGGTTTGCAGTAGTGAGTGGTTTAGTACTCAGACCATCTGACAATAAGCTCTTAATTGGAACACATGGCAATGGAATGTTTGAAACAACAGTTTCAGGTACGCTGTCTCTTATTGATAATAATTCAAGTGCAGCAGCATTAACGCTGTTTCCTAATCCTACAGTATCAGAACTAAATATAAAATTTAGCAACAGCCAAGTCAATGAAAAAATGGCGTATGAAATTATGACTATCACAGGAAAGCTAGTGCTTTCGGGGGTTACAAAAAACAGCAAAGTAGATGTAGCGTCCTTAAGCCCTGGGGTATATATTTTTAGCCTAGGCATTAACGATGAAACCCAATTTTCGAAGTTTATCAAAAAATAATAATGAAAACCATTATTGCGGTGTTGTTGCTTTGTGCGGGAATATCCTGCTCAACAAAACGTGTACTCGATAAAAATCAGGAAGTCAAAATTGCCAACGCCTATTACAAAAAATGGTCCTCAGCAGTGAGAGGAGGCGGTTCTGGCGTTATCATCTTTATTAATCTCAAAAAAGATTATAATCTTGGAAAAGACAATATTAAACTACTGCATGTGTATTTTAAAGGAGGTAATAGTAAGTTGAAAAAACAGTCTAAAAGCTTGTACCAAGGGTATATAGTATCAACAAATAACACCATTGATATAGAACTAGAACCCTTGCCAAAAGAAGTTGAGCATCGAAACCTAAAACAAGAAAAAACACCATTTAATCTTGCTAAAGATGAGGGAGTGTTGTGTTTTATTAAAAACGGGAAGAAGCAGTATCAAAAAATCAACTTGGAAGAACAACAATTAAAAAACATCCCAATGTAATGAAGTTTACCATTGACAATATTTAAAGTTCTGAATAGGCAAAATGCAGACTCATAAGTCAATACGGACTACTTTTTGCCTTGGCAGCAGTTGCGCAATAACGAATCGAGGTTTATACCTTTTGGGTAATTTTTAACGGGGCTACAAATGAAACAAGTTAAAATTTGTTTGAGAAAAATATTTATTTCTCAAATAACATTTATTATGTGAACAACTATATTATTTATTGAGTACTTCGTTCATAAGAGAAACCACCAGCCTTATTTTGGGACCAAGATGTAAATTTTATATCCAGATAAATGTCATCTTCAATTAGATGTAAAACCAAGTCTTTTCCTACAACATTTTTTGGCTTTGAAACAGCTGTTCTAAAGTTATCAAAAACCAATGTACTAAGAACATTTGTTGTCCCAATAGACCACTCAGTCCCAGATGGACTACTATACTTACTTTCGCTTGTTTCGGTCTTGATATTATAAATCTGACCCCCATTGTTACCACGTGTAATCCAAACCCTGGAATTAATGCGATCTTGGTTAGCTTCATCTGTTGGATCTGCACCATCAATTTTTGTAAATGTAATTTTTTCACCATTCCAAATAGTGGCGGAACTAACGTCGTTAGGCTCATCATCCTTAGCACATGAAACTAACAAAAATATAAACGACAATAGTAAATAGATTTTTTTCATTTTATATAATTTTAAATCGTCTTCAAATATACGTATCAACAAGCCAATTTTTATAAATAATTTTGTTGTTGGTATTTTTACGCGCTCTTCATAGTTAATATAAATGTATACATTTATGTCTACAAAAACTATAGCTACTTGGAACAACTCTATTTTAAAGTACTGATAATTAGTATTTTGTGCATCATTTCTTCTAATGTACAGTATCATCCACCTTTACAAAACTTTCCACCAGATATATATAAGGCTAGAAATCAGAATTGGAATATTAGTAAGGATGATTACAACAAGACTTATGTGGCAAACAACTTTGGATTACTTGAATTTGACGGTTTACGCTGGACATTACACCCAACACCCGACGGTTCCATTATGCGTTCCGTATTTGTAAAAAACAATATTGTCTTTAGGGTGCCTATTGGGGTCTTTGGGATAAAAATGAAAACTTAAAGTTTTAACTTTACGTCCAATACTTATACCAGAATCATGTTTACCAAGCAAATTAGTCTTGCGTTATTACTTGTTTTGTCTTTTACCGCGTGTACTATTTCTTCCAATAAGAAAGATGCGCGGGACATTTCCAAAAAAGTAGCCAACATCTTAGATCAAATGACCCTACCCGAAAAGGTTGGACAAATGACGCAAGTAGATATGCGTTTGTTGGACAATCCGAGCGATATCAAAACCTATCACATAGGCTCTATTTTAAGTGGAGGTGGATCCGTTCCAAAAAGCAATACGCCATTGAACTGGCTTGAGATGGTCAATGGATTTCAAAAAATAGCTATGGAAGATCGTTTGGCTATTCCCCTAATCTATGGTGTTGATGCCGTACATGGACACAACAATGTTTTGGGCTCAACGGTATTTCCACACAACCTTGCATTAGGTTCTGCCAAAGATCCTGATTTGGTATACCGAGTAAACAAAGCCACTGCTACTGAGGTTGCTGCTACCGGAATCCATTGGACGTTTTCCCCTTGTATTACCGTTCCACAAGACCCAAGATGGGGGCGTTTCTACGAAGGATTTGGACAATCAACGGATCTTGTCAATGGACTCACTGCAGCAGCTGTAATGGGATATCAAGCACAACTTACTGAGACAAATGGCAAGCAAGTAGCTGCCTGTGCCAAACACTTTATTGGTGACGGCGCAACGGTTTGGGGGACAGGTACAAGAGTAGATGGTTTGCACACCTACTATATTGATCGTGGCGATGTTCAGTTAGACGATAAGACCCTGCGCGAAATGTACTTACCTCCTTATGAAACAGCTATTGCTGCAGATGTTAAAACCATTATGGTGAGCTTTAATAGTGTTCGCGGAGAAAAATGCCACAGCAGCAAGTATCTGGTAAACGACCTCTTAAAAGACGAGCTTGGCTTCAAAGGATTTGTGGTATCGGATTGGGCTGGAATTGATGAAATTCCTGGCGACTACAAGACTGATGTAATCAATGGGGTTAATGCCGGGATTGACATGGTAATGGTTCCTGGAAACATGGAAGGTCAAAACCAACAGCACTACAAAGTTTTCATTCAATACCTTATCGAAGCAGTAAACGAGGGTAGCGTTAGCATGGCTAGAATAGATGATGCTGTAAGCCGTATTTTGAAAGTAAAATTGGAAATTGGATTGTTTGACAACCCATTTATTAATGATGCTTACTTAAATCAAATTGGCAGTGCATCACACAGAGCATTGGCTCGTGAAGCAGTGCAAAAGTCAGCGGTATTACTTAAAAATGAAGGTGCACTGCTGCCATTGGCTAAAAATGGAGCAATTACCGTAGTCGGGTCAGCAGCACATAATCTTGGGGTTCAAAACGGAGGCTGGACAGCTGATTGGCAAGGATTTTTCACGCCAGATTTCGCTTTCTTGGATTACAACGCTGATGAAAAACTAATCTGTAAAGAGTATTACAGTCAACTCGAAAAAGTCTTTGAAAATAAATTTGACAAAAGCAGTTGGCGGGGTCATTTTGAGGAAATAGACTTTGACAATGACGGAATAGTCAACGCAGCAGATTTCACAGGATTTATGGCAAATCGTGTGTTGCAACCTAACGGCACAACAATTTTGGAAGGGCTTTCACATGTGGCACCAGAGGCTACCATAACATACAGCCCCAATGCGGTAACAATACCAGAAGGCAATGTAGTTCTTGCTGTGATAGGAGAATATCCATACGCTGAAGGATTTGGTGATGACGGAGATTTGAGACTCAACATGGCAGATCTTGAAACCCTTAAACGCGTCTATGCTAGTGGAAATAAAGTGGTTGTGTTACTGTTGTCTGGCCGACCACTTATGATAAATGAACACCTTCAAAATTGGGATGCTTTTGTAGCCTCCTTTTTACCGGGTATGGCAGGCGAAGGCTTGGCAGACGTAATTTTTGGAGATGCAGCACCCAAAGCAAAACTTAGCTTTGATTGGGCCTTGACGCATGAAGGCAAAGGCATGCTGTTTCCAATGAACAGCGGTCTTACTTATGAATAATCTTTTAGACAATACTCAAGAATCGTATCTTTGAGCATGCGTTTTTGTTATTTATTTTATTGCATTTTGTTGGCTGGTTGTACACGACAACGGCCATCTCTGTCTTCAGACAACGCTGTTTTAGTTGATACCCTTATTCAAAAAGTACCACTTAAAATACCTGCTTCACGTCAGGAATTAAACTGGGCTAGCTTGTTAGCATTGATGGAGTCTTTACACGAAATCCCCGCGCAACAACGTGCTATTACGCTCAAAAACATTAAAGAAGAAGCCCTTAAATTAAACATGCTCCCTTGGCCAGAAGACTGGAATGCCAAGCCCATTCGTGCGCGTTTTAATGTGTTTCTAACCCATGCGAGTATTGCTGCTGATCAGCGCTTTGGGGATGTTGCCCTTGAAGAACAAAGTCTAGCTATTAATAAAATGAAAACAAGCTGGGATATATTTGCTGATCAAATCAGCGGCGAAGCCATGCTAGCTCCCTTCAACCCCACAATTAGCCAACCGATAAGAAAAGTCGAATAACGCGGCACTACGGCTGTCCATTACTTTTTTGTTTCGCTTACTTGCTGTTTTTGCAAATGAAGGCAACGGTAGGTTTAGACGCTTAGAGGCTTCCGTATAAAAATCAACTCTCGGTTTATGATTTGGACTTACACAATGAAGCGTTTTCCCCCAATGTCCTTCCTCAATTATTGCCATAAGAAAACGCACTACGTCTTGCCGATGCACTAGGTTTGTTGGTGCTTGCGGTGCTGGTATATTGATTTTGCCGGCAAGTTGTTTTGCAGGATGCCTATCGCCCCCAACCAGCCCGCCCAACCTTACAATTGTTGCAGGGTTTGCAGCGTTTTTAATTGATTTTTCAGCGCCCAACAGTTGTTGCCCGCTCATGTCATCGGGGGAAGGGGAGCTTTTTTCGTTAACCACGCCTTGCGCAGCACCAAATACGCCTATACTACCAAGCAATAATAGTTTACATGATGGATGCTTTGCAAGTGCTTGTACAAGTAATTTGAAGCGACTTGCATAGTTGGTATCGGGATTTTTTCTTCGTCCGGGGGGAAATGCAATAACAAGCGTGCCAATTCCTTCTAGAAAGTCATTTAAGTTTCCGGTTATAGCTTCGTTACCAAGCTTAATTAAGAACGGCTCAATGCCCATATTACGCAGGACTTCTAAATGGCTCTTGGTTGTGACACTTCCTCGAACATGATGTCCTTTTGCTTTAAGCGATTTGGCAAGGACTTTCCCCAACCAACCACATCCCATTATAGCTATCTTTTCCATTGTTGTAAATGTATCTTTTTTGCTGACAATTCAAAGATCAAAAATTTTTACTTATCTTTTGTTCAACAAAACATAAACATGCCTATAAAAAGTTTTCAAGCAGCACGTCAAAAGCTCATTCCGAAGCGGAGGAAATCCCTTTTGGTTCGAGACTATATGACACGTGACTTGATTACGTTTTCCCCACAGCAATCCATACTTGAAGTAATGCGTATTCTAATTAACAATAAAATTTCTGGTGGACCGGTTTTGGACGAAATGTCTAGATTAGTTGGGATTATTTCTGAGGCAGACTGTATAAAGCACCTATCTGAAAGCAAGTATTTTAATCAGCCTTTCTTTGACCGTAAGGTAGCGCAGAGCATGACAGATAACCCAGACACTATAGAAGCAGACAAAACTATTTTTGATGCTTCTGTGCTATTTCATAAAACCAACCGCCGTAGGCTTCCCGTCTTAGAGCAGGGCAGACTTGTTGGGCAAATAAGCAGGCAAGATGTTGTTAAGGCAGCGTTGTTGTTACGCAGTCAGCGATGGCGCTAGCAGAACAATAACTAATAAGAACCCTTTATCATGAGTACCATTCATAACAGCGTTATGCTAATCGGACAATTGGGTAAAACCCAAAAGAAGTAAAGTTAGATTCTAAAAAAAAGTTAACTACCTTCTAAGTAGCCATCAATCTATGATAAAAAAACAAGGAGGGCGAAGCAGTTGAAAAAACCAAATGGAATCGAATTGTTGCTTGGAACAAGCTGGCTGAAATTTGGCTCGAGTACCTAAAAAAGGGTAACCACGTCGCTTGCCGTATACACTTGGAATATCGCGAATATGAAACCAAGTCAGGTGAAAAAAGAAGCGCTGCAGAAATTCATTTAGACGAAATGCAGCGGCTCTAATTAGTCGTAAATAGATGCAGCTACACGATAGGTGTTGGCATGTGCCTCAACGATGATGTTTACATCTGGGGCATAGCCACCGCCCATGCTACATTGTACGGGGATGTTGCGGTCATAACAAGCCGATAGTACCATTTCATCTCTTTTTTTGGCACCCTTAAGCGACATTGATAAACGCCCGAGTTTGTCTTCTTTTAGGACATCTACTCCCGATAGGTAAAACACAAAGTCAGGTTGGAAGTCGTTCAATAACTTGTGGAGTGTTTCTTCCAAAATGCTTAAGTATTCAGTGTCTTGGGTATTATCTGCTAATGCGATATCCAAATCACTCTTTTCTTTTTGGAAGGGGTAGTTTGCTTTGCCATGAACCGAAAACGTATAGACGGCATGATTATGTTGAAAGAGTGCAGCTGTTCCATTTCCTTGGTGAACATCCAAGTCGACAATTAATATCTTGTGGGCAAAATTATTTTGTAGCAAATAATTTGCAGCAATAGCCTGATCGTTCAGTAAGCAAAATGCCTCTGCTCGGTCATAAAAGGCGTGGTGGGTTCCGCCCGCGATATTAAATGCAATGCCATTTTTAAGTGCAAAAGTGCAGCTTTCTAATGTACCCTGTGCGATGATACATTCCCGCTCAATGAGCTCAGCAGAAAGCGGAAAGCCAATGCGGCGTGCTTCTTTTTTAGAAAACGACAAGCTTTTAAGACGTTCGTAATAATCTGCGCAATGTGTTTGTGTAATGTGTACATCTGCTATGCGCTTAGGCGCAAAAAACTGTTCTTTATGACATGTTCCTTCTAACAATAGTTGTTTTGGTAACAATTCATACTTCGCCATCGGAAAACGATGTCCTTTCGGTAACGGGTGTGCGTAAATAGCATGATGGGCAATGTGAATCATTGCCACAAATATAGGCCTTAGCCTTTTTTTAATACTTTAAAAATGGAGACAATATACATTAAAAAAACCCCAATTGTAAAAAGCGAGCTGACGATGCCTTTTTCTGTGTCTAGCGTAAAGTTGTAATCAATATGTGAATAAGAATATACTTCTGTAAAACGACAAGTAATGGAAGGGAAAGTATGGTTATTAGCCCACCAAAAATGAGTAACCTCTTGTGTAAATTAAGATTCATTTTAACAAGATTTGCAACTACAACTATAAATTTGATTGAAGCAATCAAATTATTTATCACTTTATAGAAGGAACAACACTAGAAATTAAGCTTTTCTAGCTGCGTAGCTATTGCTTCATTTTCTATTTTTTCAAAAAGTAGGGAGGTATTGCCTAGGGTATGGTTGCTCTTAACAGGCATTTCGTCTTGTAAACTATCCCAACAAACGGCCTTGTCCAGCTGCAGCATATCTCGAAGTTTTTTGGCAGTATGCGGCAAAAAAGGTTCAGACAAAACGGCCAATCCAGCCGCTAATTGCATGGCGGTGTGCATGATGGTAGCCACACGCTCGGGGTTTGTTTTGATAAGCTTCCAAGGCTCTTCATCAGCTAAATACTTATTGCCCAACCGTGCCAATTGTATCATTTCTTGACAAGCCGCACGGAACTTATATTGCTCAATTAAGCTGCCAATTTTTAAAGGGGCTGCTGCAATTGTTTCGAGGCTTTCCGTATCAACGGTACTGTATTCATTAGGGTCTGGAACCACACTATTATAATATTTTTTCATTAATAACATTACGCGATTGATAAAGTTGCCAAAAATGGCTACCAGCTCGCTGTTGTTACGAGTTTGAAAATCATGCCAAGTAAAGTCGTTGTCTTTGGTTTCGGGGGCATTTGCCGTAAGTACATAGCGCAATACGTCTTGTTTGTCGGGAAAATCTTCAAGGTATTCATGTAGCCATACCGCCCAATTTTTTGAGGTTGAAAGCTTTTGACCTTCTAGATTTAGAAATTCGTTTGCGGGTACATTTTTAGGGAGTATATAGCTACCCATGGCTTTTAGTACCGCTGGAAAAATAATACAGTGGAATACGATATTGTCTTTTCCAATAAAATGAACCAGTTCAGTATTTTCATCTTGCCAATAGGGCGCCCAGTCTTTACCATCTTTTGCTGCCCATTCTTTTGTGGCAGAGATATACCCAATTGGCGCATCAAACCATACATAAAGCACTTTGTTTTCACCTCCGTCAACAGGTACTGGAATACCCCATGACAAGTCACGGGTAACGGCTCTTGGTTTTAGACCTTCGTCAAGCCACGATTTAACCTGACCAAGCACATTCGGCTTCCAATCTTTTTGATTCCCTTCTATTATCCACGAACGTAAAAATGCTTCATATCGATCGAGTGGTAAATACCAGTGTGTGGTCGTTTTAAGACTTGGTGTTTCACCCGAAATCGCTGATTTAGGGTTGATTAAATCGTTGGCGTTAAGCGAACTTCCACAAGACTCACATTGATCGCCGTAAGCTTTTGGGTTTTGGCATTTTGGGCACGTGCCCACTACATATCTATCTGCCAAAAACTGATCCTCTTTGGCGTCATATAATTGTTCAGTAGTCTCAGTTTCAAACCCATCTTTGTCATGAATCGCTTTGAAGAATTCTTGTGCTGTTTCGTGATGCACCTTACTTGATGTTCTGCCATAGTAATCAAAAGAAATACCAAAATCATTAAAGGCTTTATCAATAATACCGTGGTACTTATCAATTACTTCCTTGGGCGTTATACCATCCTTTTTGGCTTTCAAGGAAATGGCAACTCCGTGCTCGTCACTCCCACAAATAAACAAGACCTCATTTCCTTTTAGACGCAAGTAGCGCGCATAGATATCCGCAGGGACATAAACACCGGCCATATGACCAATATGAATAGGACCATTTGTGTATGGAAGTGCAGCGGTTATGGTGTGGCGTTTGCTCATAAAGCATTTATGCGCACAAAAATAGCGATTTTATGCCCTAACTTAACTAAGGCTTTTTATCTTTAATAATCTCAAATCTTAAAATTTTGAACACCCTAGACAAAGGCAAGGATGGTGAAGACATGGCTTTCGCCCATTTAAAAAAGCGGGGTTACCGCATCAGACATCGTAATTTCTACTACCAGAAAGCTGAGATTGACATCATTGCATCTTAAGATGATACACTCGCCATAGTGGAAGTTAGATGGCGTTTCTATGATTTCAATGGCACTCCCTAAACAGTTGTAATCCCTTAAAAGCGCAGGCTTTTGGATCGCGCTGCAGATTTCTATATATAGAAGTTTCATTGAATGGGCGTTACGCGTTTTGATATTATCAGTATTGCAGGCCAATCTCCCAATCACAGCCTTACCCACATTGAACAAGGCTTTTATTTTGTTTGGAACGTTACAATTATAACAGTTTGTTTAATTCTTAATATCTTTGTGAAATAATTATATTTAATGAAAACCATTGCCGCTTCCGTGGAGGCGCATATCAAATCAAAGCCTTTTTTGATTAGCGCACTTACCCAAGGAATTATCAACCTTACCTCACTGTCTCGCATGATTCAAGAGGAGATTCAGGCTCAAACCCAAAAACCTGTGCGTACAGGTGCGATTGTAATGGCCCTTAAACGCCTGTCTACCGATTTAGAGTTTCGCCATTCGCACAAAATCGTCAAGACGCTAAAAAATATTGGAGACATAACGGTTCGCTCCGCACTTATTGATTACAACTTTAAAGTGTCAGACAACTTGCTTACAGCCCAAGCCAAACTGCTTTCCCATTTGCAAATATCAAGTGAAAATTTCTACACCTCTTCTAGAGGCGTACACGAGTGTAATATAGTCGTAAGCCAACATTTGGCCCCCATGGTTGACAAATATCTTGCGCAAGAACTTTGCTTGCACAAAGAAGAAAACTTATCTTCTATTACGCTAAAGCTACCAACAGAGAACGTTGCCATTCCAGGCATTTATTACTTTGTTTTTCAGCGGCTTTCATGGGAAGGAATCAATATTTACGAAGTCATATCTACTTCTAATGAATTTACCATACTGGTCAATGATGCACAAGTAGATAAGGCTTTTAGAGTTGTTAAAGACCTTAAGCAACTGTAGGCGCTTGTAGCTTTTGCAATAACTGGGTGGCCTTTTCTATGGAGTCAACTTCACTGATTACCAACACCAATTTGTTTTTTTCCTTAGCGGTTTTTTCTTTAAGCTGTGCGTTGCCTAGATCCCCTAGTTGTCCAAGCATATATTGAAATGCTGGCGTTTGGTAGAAGTCACTTTCTGGGCTAGCTTCAAAAGTGCAAATGCATTTTTGTTTTTTCAGCACTATTTTTTCAAATCCCAAGGACGCACCCAGCCATTTAAAACGGACACTTTTAAAAAGCGCTAATGTTGGCTCTGGTAAGCTACCAAACCTATCTTTAAGCGCATCTCCAAAAGCTGTAAGTTCTTCTTCTGTCTTGAGCGTGGACAGTGCTTGGTATTGCGCCATTCGTTCTTTTACGTTGTTGATATAATCTGTTGGGAAGAAGACTTCAACGTCTGTATCTAAAACCAATTCTTTTGGCTTGGTTTTTTGTTCGGGGTACAACGCCTTAAATTCATTTTGCTGCAACTCCTCAATGGCGTCTTTTAATATTTTTTGGTAGGTTTCAAAACCAATATCATTGATAAATCCACTCTGTTCGCCACCCAATAAATCTCCTGCACCTCTAATTTCTAAATCTTTCATGGCAATTTGAAAACCCGATCCAAGTGCGGTGTATTGACTGATGGCTTCCATGCGTTTCCGGGCATCTGATGTGAGTACCGAAAAAGGGTGCGTAATAAAATAGCAGAATGCTTTTTTGTTGCTGCGCCCAACACGACCACGCATCTGGTGCAAATCGCTTAACCCGAAATTATTGGCATTATTGATGAATATGGTATTGGCATTGGGAACGTCCAAGCCGCTCTCAATAATGGTAGTGGCTACCAACACATCAAATGCTCCAGCAATAAAACCAAGCATCAGCTTTTCCAATGTATTTCCTGGGAGTTGGCCATGCGCAGTGGCTATACGTGCATCAGGAACGAGGCGTTGTATTGCTCCTGAAACCTCTTTGATATTGTCAATGCGATTGTGTACAAAAAACACCTGCCCCCCGCGTTGCAGTTCGTAAATCACAGCATCGCGTATTTGCACTTCGTTCCAAGACAATACCTGACTTTCAATAGGGTGACGGTTAGGAGGCGGTGTATTGATAATGGACAAGTCTCTTGCTGCCATTAAGCTAAACTGAAGAGTTCTTGGTATGGGTGTGGCGGTTAACGTGAGTACATCTACATGCTCTTTGAATGCGCGCAGTTTTTCTTTAACGCTAACCCCAAACTTCTGCTCTTCGTCAACAATTAGCAGCCCTAAGTCTTTAAAAGAAACCGACTTCCCTACCAGTTGATGGGTGCCAATGACGATATCTATAGCGCCACTTTCAATTCCTTCTAAAACTTCCTTTTTCTGTTTTGTGCTTCTAAATCGGTTTAGGTAATCTACTGTTACAGGAAAATCTTTAAGCCGATTAACAAAAGTATTGTGATGTTGAAAAGCGAGAATGGTTGTAGGCACCAATATGGCTACCTGTTTTCCGTTGTCAACAGACTTAAACGCAGCTCTAATGGCTACTTCTGTTTTACCAAAACCAACATCACCACAAATTAATCTATCCATGGGTTTTTGGTCTTCCATGTCTTCTTTAACTGCTTCCGTAGCTGCGCGCTGATCTGGTGTGTCTTCAAAAACAAATGAAGCTTCAAGCTCGTGTTGCAAATAGGTGTCAGGTCTGGCTGCAAAACCTTTGTTCATACGCCGTTTGGCGTAGACGTTAATAAGGTTAAAGGCAATTTCCTTAACCCGTTTTTTGGTTTTTTGCTTGATTTTTTTCCAAGCCCCAGAACCTAATTTATATATTTTGGGCACGGCGCCGTCCTTACCGTTGTATTTAGAAATTTTGTGCAGCGAGTGAATGCTCACGTACAGGATATCCCTATCACCATAAAATAGCTTGATGGCATCTTGTATTTTTCCCTCAACATCGATGCGCTGTAGGCCTCCAAAAGTTCCAATACCATGATCGATATGGGTGACATAATCGCCAACTTCCAACTCAGTCAACGACTTAAGGGATAAGGCTTGTTTTTTGGCGTAGCCATTTTTTAACCTAAACCTGTAATATCTTTCAAAAAGCTGGTGGTCTGTGTAACAGAAAATATTTTCATCTTCATCCATAAACCCTTGGAATAGTGGTGCGACCCAGCAATGAAAAGACGTCTCAGGCGCAAGCTCCTCAATAATTTGAACCAGTCGTTTTTTTTGTGCATCAGAAGCACAAAAAACGTGATTGACTCCCTGCTTTTTAGTGTTTTCGTTTAGGTGGGTAACAAACCAGTCGAATTTGCGATGAAACCGCGGCTGGGGTTGGCATTCAAAAACCACAACATTGTCCGTGGTTTGCGAACAAAAATGTACTTGCTTGTGCACAGCTAAACCATGCACAAACAGTTTCCCGTCCACAAAAAGGGCGTCGGGCTGCAGCCGCTTTATTTCACCAGAAAGTGCGGCATAAGATTTTTCTGCGTGAGTAAACATATGGTCCAATGAAGCTTGAACGGCAATGGAATTTTGCACACAAATCAAACTACCTTTATCTATGAATGACAACAGTGATTGTCGCTTCTCGTCTAGTTCTTTTTGCTCAATATTAGCCAAGACCTGTATGGCATCCAAAGCTTGGTTCGAGCGCTGACTGGTCACATCAAAACTGCGAATAGTATCAATTTCATCCCCAAAAAATTCGATTCTAAAAGGTTCTTCATGGCTGTATGAATGTACATCTAAAATACCACCGCGAAGGGCAAATTCACCTGGTTCAGAAACAAAGTCTACGCGCTTAAAGCCAAAGTCAAAAAGCGTTTCGTTGACAAAATCAATGCTCAATTCATCCCCCTTTTTTATGGCTAGGGTTTTGCGTTGTAATTCTTTTGGCGTCAACACTTGTTCCGATAGTGCTTCGGGATAGGTAATGACGAGTTGCCGAGGCGTATTTTTGATTTTTTGCAACACCTCTGCCCGCAACAATACGTTGGCATTTTCCGTTTCTTCCGTCGCATAAGGACGCCTATAACTAGATGGAAAAAAAATGGGCGCTAGGGGGAGTAATACCTCCAAATCGTTAAGATAATAGGCTGCTTCTTCTTTGTCGTTGAGTACCCAAATTAAGGTAGCATTGTGTTGCTCATATAACGATTTGACTAAAAAGCTGTGTTTTGATCCAACGAGACCAGCAGCAAATACGCTACCGTGATTTGATGCGCTTTGGTACACGGCCATGAATTGCGGATTATTTTCATAAAGAACGGGAAGTTCGTTCACTACTGCTTTTTGACAAAAATACAAAGTAGTTGGCGTGTCAGCCACAATAAAGTTATTTTTTAAACAAATTAGTTCTTCAGTGTGAGGGAATAACACTCCAATATTCGTTAGAGTTATTACATTTGCCACCCGATGGATAATCTAATCATACGTGCCGCTACCAAAAGCGATGTGCCTGCCATACTTGGACTAATTCAAGAGTTGGCAACTTTTGAGCGTGAACCTGATGCAGTAGCCGTCACTGAAGCGGAACTTCTACAGGACGGTTTTGGCGAAAACCCTGCGTTTGGGTGTTTTGTTGCTACCAATGAAAGTAAGGTAGTTGGTATTGCCTTGTATTACCCTTGTTATTCTACTTGGAAAGGCAAGTCTTGGCATTTGGAAGATTTGATAGTTACGGAACCTCACAGAGGAAAAGGAATAGGATTTGCGTTGCTAAAGAAATTTATCTCTTTCGCCTACAACACGGGCGTACGCCGAATCCAATGGGTGGTATTGAATTGGAATACGCGCGCCATTAATTTTTATGAAAAGCAAGGTGCAAAAACGATGTCTGACTGGAATATTACCCAAATGACAGAAGGCGCCATGCAAAAATTTACAGCAGAACAAGATGAGGGTATTTAAATTCGGAGGCGCGTCGGTAAAAGACGTAAAAGGAGTAATCAAAGTGGCAAAGGTGCTTACCGAAATGGGGCATGAAGACACCCTAGTTGTTGTTTCGGCAATGGGCAAGTCTACCAATGCTTTTGAAGGCGTTGTTGATGCCTATTTCGAAGATCCATATTCTTGTAAGGCTGGCTTGCATGATTTGGAAATGTTCCATCAAGAAATTGTTCAGAAGTTATTTAATGGTGCACACGGTCCTGTTGCCAAGCGGGTGAAAAATCTGTGCGCCCAATGCGATACTTTTTTAGCCAATAACCGCTCGCCAAACCGTGCGTTTGTATACGATCAAGTGGTGAGTTTTGGCGAGTTGTTATCAACTTCCATTATTTGTGCTTATTTGAACCATGTGGGAATTGCTGCTGAATGGGTTGACGCACGAAGCTGTATCAAAACGGACAATTTCTACCGCAGTGCACACCTCAACTGGGAGCAAACTCAATCGGCCATTCAAGATCAAATCCAAGGGGATATATTAAAAGTTACCCAAGGATTTATTGCCTCCGATATGAATAATTTCACCACTACTTTAGGGAGAGAGGGCTCAGACTATTCTGCGGCGATATTTGCTTATTGTTTGGGTGCAACAGACGTGACTATATGGAAAGACGTTCAAGGCGTTTTGAATGCCGATCCACGGGTGTTTGATAAAACCCAACTGCTCGAGCACATTTCATATCAGGAAGCCATTGAGCTTGCTTTTTACGGAGCATCTGTGATTCACCCGAAAACCTTACAGCCGCTCCAAAGAAAAGGAATACCGCTTTATGTGAAGTCCTTTTTAAATCCAAAACAACAGGGCACTAAAGTGGGTAAGGGAGTACATATGCAACCAGAAATTCCTTGTTATATCGTTAAAAAAGGCTTGTCGCTACTTTGTCTTTCCACGCGTGATTTTTCTTTTGTTGTGGAAGATAATATCAGTGATATATTCAAGCTTCTACACGAGCATAAGATGTCGGTTGATGTTATTCAAAATTCGGCCATTAGCTTTTCAGTTTGCGTAGAAGATACGTATCATAAAATGGACGCTTTATTACTTGCATTGCGATCTCGGTTTGACGTAAAACACACGCCCGATGTATCTCTCTATACAATTCGACATTTTGAAGAAAATTCAGCAAATACGCTGCTCAGCACCCACGAACTTGTATTGGAACAACGAACAGCGACTACCCTCCAATTGGTGTTAAAATAACTATATTTAGATAACACTAACCCCAATGCCTCTAGTATATCCTAAAGATGTAGCGCTTACCCTTGGACTGTCCAAAATTGGATTTGTAGGCCGTTTTATTGCCCGTATTGTGATGTGGTTTTTACGCCTACATAAAATCAATTCCATTTATGACCGTTGTGTAGCTAATAGCGATGAAGCTCATTTCACCTCATCTCTATTGTATCAATTTAGAGCCAACTACCAAATAAGCCCCTCAGAGCTAAAGCGTATTCCAACCAAAGGCCCTGTAGTTCTTGTTTCAAATCACGCTTTGGGAGGGTTGGATGGTATTATGCTCATACATCTTTTGCAAGAGTTACGTCCAGATTTTAAATTGATGGCAAACTTCATATTGGATCGGGTGATCCGGCTTAAGAAGAGGTTTATAGGCGTTAATCCGTTTGACGACAGCTTGACTTCAAAATCAAGTATTGGTGGATTTAGACAGGTATTGCGTCACCTTGATAACAAAGGCCTTTTTGCAGTTTTTCCAGCCGGGGAAGTAGCTTCCAAATTAAAAAAGCAAGTCCCCATCGACACCACTTGGAATGCGGCAACCATGCGCTTGATTCAACGCGCAAAAGTTCCAGTTGTACCCGTTTATTTTCACGCCAGGAACAGCCCGTTGTTTTATCGGTTGGCCAAGATCCACCCGTTACTTCGTACGGCAAGACTTCCTGCCGAACTGCTAACCCAACGCCACAGAAGTATTGATATACGCATAGGAAACCCCATTGCTGTAAAGGATCAAGACAATCATCAATCCATTGAAGATTACTCCAGTTTTATAAGGCGTAAATTATACATGCTCTCTAATATTTTTGAGCGCAAGTCTTTTCTAAAACGTGTGCCAAGAACCTTAAACCGAAAAAACAACAAGGTGATGCCAATTGCCCCATCAGTGCCGACATCATTGCTGGAGCACGAGATTATTGCGCTAAAAAATAGCAGCAAATCGTTATTGGTTTCAAAAGACTATGAGTTGTTTTTGACTTCTTCAGACTTGATTCCAAACATATTAACAGAAATTGGTCGCCAACGGGAGATTACTTTTAGGGCTGTTGGCGAGGGGACCAACAAACCTCTTGATCTGGATCATTACGACAACGACTACTTACATCTGTTTTTATGGGATCATAAAGCCCGTACCTTGGTGGGTGCCTACCGACTTGGGCTGGGCAAACAATTGATGAACGCACACGGCATTTCGGGATTTTATTTGTCCGAACTTTTCAAGTTTGAGCCCCAAATCAAGTATATGTTTAACAACAGTATAGAACTCGGAAGGGCCTTTGTCTCACAAACATACCAACAGCGCCCCATGCCACTTTTCCTACTTTGGAAAGGCATTATTCACGCTACCTTGCGTTATCCTGAATACTATTATTTAATTGGTAGTGTTAGCATCAGCAATCAGTTTTCAAAGTTTACCAAATCGCTTATGATTGAATTTATGCGTTCGCACTATTACGATCCCTACTTGGCGCAATACATAACCCCAAAAAAGGAGTTTAAAGTAAAACTTGACGATGCAGACAAAGAATTTGTATTCGAAGAGACTCTAGATGATCTCAATAAGTTTGATAAATTAATTGATGAGGTTGAACCTGGGGCCTTGCGGTTGCCAGTACTTATTAAAAAGTATATTAAACAAAATGCACGTGTGGCTTCCTTTAATGTAGACCCGCTTTTTAACAATGCCATAGATGGTTTGATGTATATCAAAATTAAAGACATTCCATCGACTACAGTTAAGCCAGTTTTGGAAGAATTTCAGGCTTCTCTAGAACAAAAAACCTATGACAACAAATAACTCAGTACGAAGTTTTTACAATATGTCTTTATTTCATCTCTTGTTGCAGCAAAAGCAGCGTGAATTTCATCTTCGTTTTCTAATACAAGCTTAGAAGGATCTGTAAAATTATGATGCCAGCGCTGTGCTTTTTCACTTGGGATATACGGGCAGTTTTCTTGCGCGTGATCACAAACAGTTATGATATGATCAAAGGATATTTCCGCATATTCGTCTAAGTGGTTTGATGTGTTTTCGCTGATGTCAATGCCGGCCTCTTGCATGATGCTAACTGTTCGAGGATTTAACCCGTGGGTTTCGATACCTGCGCTGTAAACCGATACGTTTTGACCGCCAAAAAACTGCATAAAACCGTGTGCCATTTGGCTTCGACACGAATTTCCGGTACAGAGAACTAAAATCTTTTTCATAACTACGAAATAACAGCTATTAAAACGATTAAAGGTTTTCTCTAAGTTAAATTAACTTAAAAAATAACCCTTATCCATCAATTGTTTGATTTTGGAAAGGATTACTTCGCTTAATCGCAGATGGCTTTGTGTGGTCCATCCCGCTACATGCGGTGAGAGAACAACTTTATTACTCGCTATCAAAAACTGCCAATCGTCACATTGCTCAGTATTTAAATCAAAAGCAGCAGTTTCTTTATCAAACACATCCAAACACGCCCCTTTGACTTTATTGGCTTTGATTCCATTAACGAGATGCCCAATAACCACTTGGTTTCCACGGGCGGTATTGATAAGCCAAAATGACTTTTTCATTTTGCCGATAAATACATGGTCAACGTATTGTTGTGTATTTTTATTCAAGGGGAGGTGAATACTAACTACATCTGCCTGATCGTGTATTTTTTTAAGTGGTACTTGCTTGGCATATGCATCTCCTACATTATTTAGAATGTCGTGACACAAAACCTCAACGTCAAAACCAGCCAACTTACGTGCAAACTGTTTGCCGGTATGCCCATAGCCAATAATGCCGATTGTTTTTCCACCCAATTCCTCTCCGCGATTTGCTTCCCTTTGCCACTTGCCTGCGCGGACTTCTTTATTGCCTTGTGGCAATTTGTTAAGCAGGCTTAGCAACATGCCTAGGGCATGTTCGCCCACAGCAGGGCTGTTACCTTCTGGAGCCGCTAATACCACAATGTCCATTGTTGCTGCTGCGTTGACATCAATATTTTCTAACCCTGAACCCAGACGAGCAATAAACTTCAAGTTTTTGGCTTGCTGTAAAAAGGGCTTGTCAATGAGGAACCGACTCCTAATTACCAAACCGTGGTACTGCGCAATGTCTTGTGCAACGACTTTTTTTGAAGACTGGGTATCTACAATATTTTCGAACCCCAAAACTGCCAATTGCTCTATGAGAGTGGGGTGGTTTTCGTCTAGGTGTAAAATGCGCATCATGCTAAAAGCCTAAAATGACTTTGGCAATATAAAAGAAAAGGAAAATGCCAAAAATATCGTTGCTTGTTGTGATAAAAGGTCCCGTGGCTATGGCAGGATCAATATTGTTGCGGTCTAGAATGATGGGTACAAAAGTGCCAACAAGTGCAGAGACCAAAATTACACACAGCATGGACAAGGCAATAGTAAGGCTAACGGAAGTTTCAAGCCCTGTAAAATACCCAAATACCAATAAGAGTGTGCTTAAGGCAAATCCGTTTATAAGGCTAAGCCCCACTTCTTTCATCAATCGATTAAACAGGCTTCCTTTTACAATATCATTTGCCAAACCTTGAACAATAATAGCAGATGACTGAACTCCGACATTTCCTGCCATTGCCGCGATAAGCGGGGTAAAGAAGAAAAGTGTTTTATAGGACGGATGTTGCATTACTTGCTCAAAGCCTTCCAAAATAAACACACTTCCCAAGCCTCCAAAAAGGCCTAAAATTAACCAAGGCAAACGCGCACGCGTAAGCTCTACGATGCTGTCGTCAGCTTCTACGTCAGAGGCAATACCAGCAGCCAACTGGTAGTCCTTATCTGCTTCTTCTTTGATGAAATCTACAATATCATCAATCGTAATTCTTCCTAGTAATTTCTTTTCATCATCGACAACGGGAACCGCCTCCAAATCGTATTTAGCCATAAGCTTAGCTATTTCTTCGCCTTGCTCGCTGATGATGACATAATCAACCTTAGGAATATAAACGCTTTTGACTTTGGCCTTGTCGTTTGCAGTAAGTAAGTCTTTTAGCGATAGCCGGCCTATCAGTTTGTTTTCATCGTCAACTACATAAATGGAATGTACTCTTTTGACTTCTGAGGCTTGTGTTCGCATTTCACGCACACACTTGGTAACCGTCCAGTTTTCATTGACTTTTACCAATTCTTTTGCCATCAAACCACCTGCCGAGTTTTCATCATAGGCAAGTAGTTCTTGAATGTTTTGCGCTCGCCCATCGTCTTCTATTTGCGCAATTACCGCGGCTTGTCTCGCTTCGGGTAGTTCTGAGATCAAATCCACTGCATCATCAGAATCCAATTCCTCTACTTCTTCAGCGATTTCCTTAACCGAGAGCAATTCAAGGATGGATTCTCGAATGTCTTCGTCAACTTCTGTTAGCACGTCTGAAGTTTTTTCAGAATCGAGCAGTTTAATTAAATAAACACCCTCTTCAGTGGAGAGTTCGTCAACGATTTCGGCTAAATCGGCATAGTGGTATTCATCAGCACGTTTTTTTAGTGCATTGGCATTGCGCTGCTCAATGTCGCTTTTGAATTGCGATAGGATTTCGTCATTGAGTTGAAAGGGTGTCATCAGCTATTTTTTGAGTCAACAATATAAATTCCGATACACCCAAGCGCTCTGGGCGTTCATCAAAGATACTATCTTCTTTTAAACTAGCCGAAAGCCCAAAGGATTTTAGGCTATTACGCAAGGTTTTTCGACGTTGTTGAAAGGCTGTTTTGACAACGCTAATAAAAAGTTTATCGTCACAAGGCAATGCATAGTCTTCCTTACGCTTCAGGCGTACAACAGCAGAGGCTACTTTTGGGGGCGGGTCAAAAACAAACCGCGACACATTAAATAGGTATTCTGTCTCGAAGTAGGCTTTTGTTATTACCGATAAAATGCCATAGGCTTTACTGCCAGGTTTTTCGCAGATACGCGCCGCAACTTCTTTTTGGAACATACCTGCAAATTCGGGTACCAAACCCCGCTGTTCAATTACGTGGAATAAAATTTGACTCGAAATATTGTAGGGAAAGTTTCCAATAACTGCTACCTGCGCATCAAAATGATCGGCAAGTACCATCTTTAAAAAATCACCCACCAAGATACGGTCTTCCAATTGGCCGAAATGAGATTTTAGGTAATCTACGGATTCGGTATCTATTTCAACTACGTGTGTGGTAAATGGCTTTTCCAGTAGGTATTGCGTAAGTACGCCCATGCCAGGGCCAACTTCAAGCACATGCATATAGCCCTCTCCAGAGAGGGTATCGGCAATATTTTGCGCAATATTTAGGTCGGTTAAAAAGTGTTGTCCGAGATATTTTTTTGGGCGAACACTCATGCGTATGATTTCAAAAACTCCAACCGACTGGCAAAAGCCACCCAGTCTTGAGGAAATGCACGATATAGTTTTTGCAACACGAGTTGATGCCCTATTTCGTTTACCCAACGCAAGTGTTCGGGCTCTGCACAGTAAAACTGCATGCTAAACGTGGTTCCTTTGATTTGTTCAACCCCATCTACAAACTCGACACGTAACAAGTCTATTTGTTGAACGTTTTTAGCAATTTCAGGCAGTAACTCCTTGTCAACATGTGTTGCCCAATCTTTTTCAATATTGAGTTCAACGATAAAGGTGATGTTATAAATCTGCATGTCAATTGATGATGTCAAAACCAGTGTAGGGCACAAGTGCTTTTGGGATGTGTATGCCATCAGATTTTTGATGGTTTTCCAACAGTCCTGCTATTACACGCGGTAGTGCAAGCGCACTTCCGTTGAGCGTATGCACCAGTTGTTTTTTGCCGTCTTTACCTTTGTAGCGTAGTTTTAATCTATTGGCTTGAAAGGATTCAAAATTGGAAACGGAGCTCACCTCTAGCCAGCGATTTTGGGCTGTAGAAAACACCTCAAAATCATAGGTTAGGGCAGCGGTAAATCCAAGGTCGCCCCCACAAAGGCGTAGTATGCGGTAAGGCAAATCCAAGGAAGATAACAGCTTTCCCACATGGTCTACCATTTCGTCCAAAGCCGCATAAGATTGTTCAGGATGCGATATGCGAACCACTTCCACTTTGTCAAACTGATGCAGACGATTGAGCCCGCGAACATGTGCGCCATAGCTCCCCGCTTCACGCCTAAAACAGGGAGTGTAGGCAGTGAGTTTGACAGGTAACTCATCTTCTTGAATCAGGCTGTCACGGTAGAGGTTTGTGACGGGCACTTCTGCAGTTGGAATTAGATATAAGTCATCTTCGTTGACATGATACATTTGACCCTCTTTATCTGGCAATTGCCCAGTACCTAACCCAGATGCTTCATTAACCAAATGCGGTACTTGTACCTCACCATAGCCAGCAGCGGTATTAAAGTCCAAGAAATAATTGATTAGTGCACGCTGTAGTTTAGCTCCATTTCCGGTATAGACGGGAAATCCAGCGCCTGTGATTTTTGCGCCCAATTCAAAGTCGATGAGCTTGTATTTTTTCGCCAATTCCCAATGCGGCAATGCGTTGTCGTCTAAGCTTGGGATACTTCTCTTTTGAAAAACTTCTTCGTTGTCTTTTTCAGAATTACCAGTCGGAACACTTGGGTGTGGAATGTTGGGCAGTTGATAAAGCACTTCTTGTAACTGGCTAGAGACTTGTTGAAGTTTGTCTTGAAGCTCTTTTGAACTGGCCTTTAACGCTGCAGATTCTTGTTTTTTGGCAGCAGCCTCTTCACCGGCACCTTTTTTGAACAACTGGCCAATTTCTTTGGCAATGGTATTGGCTTGCGCGAGCGTTTGGTCAAGCGTTGCTTGCGTGGCACGGCGTTCTTCGTCTAGGGACAGCAAGACCTTTAATTGCGGCGCTGCGTCAATGTTACGTTTTTGCAACCCAGCCACCACTTGGTCAAAATGTTCACGAACGTGTGCAGGAATCAGCATAATCGTATTTTTTACAAAGTTAAAGTTTTGTAGTCAGTCAGAATAAAATCCTTGTCTTTTTTCAACTGTTCTTGTAAGTCTGCCATAGAGTCAAATCTTACTTCGTCTCTAAAGCGGTCTAGTATAGCCACTTGAATCCTTTGTTCATACAAGTTGCCAGACCAATCGATAACATGCACCTCTAAGCTCTGTTGTTGGCCATTTACCGTTGGATTTGTGCCGATATTCATCATGCCCAAATACCATTTGTTTTCTATGTTCACTTGTGCAGCGTAAACCCCTTCTTTAGGAATGATTTTGTCTGTATCGTCCACCAAGATATTTGCTGTTGGGAACCCAATGGTTCTCCCTTTTTCTTGCCCTTTGACAACAGTTCCTGTTAGGGTAAAGGGGTGACCCAAATAAGCATTTGCAGTTGCGATATCACCCGCTGACAAAGCCGCCCTAATTTTAGTTGAGCTAATGGAAACATTATTCAATTGCTGGGCACTGATTCGGGTAACGCTAAAATCATAGATATTCCCAAAATGTTCGAGAACATCTGCGGCAGCGGCCCTGTTTTTTCCAAACCGGTGGTTGTGGCCAATAACAATTTCTTTGGTGTTGAGCATGTCCAGAAGCATGGCTTCAACATACGCTGCGGCACTCAATTGTGAAAAGCTTTTTGTGAACGGATGCACCACCACATGATCTAGGCCAAGACGCGCTAATGTGTTAGCACGCTCTTCTAATGTTTGAATGAGCGACATGGGTGCATTGGGCTGAAGAACTTTCCTTGGATGCGGGTCAAAAGTCAACAATACAGCTGTAAGCCCTGATTTTTCTGCCCTTTCCACCACTTGCGTTATGATTTCTTGATGCCCCAAGTGTACACCGTCAAACGTTCCCACGGTAACGATGGTCTTTTTTGAAGTTGAAAACGTGGCACTATTTCTAATTATGCTCATGAGGGATCTAGGGCATTTCCATTAAACGTATTCATGGCATTTGATACACCATCACCTACAAAAGACAAACTTGCTTGCGCTGCTTGGTCTACACCAAAGGGCAGTAGTTTTGCCTCATCTGCGTCCCAGGGCTGCAAAACAAAATCAACCTGCCTGCCCCTGCCAAAAGCCGAGCCAATCCCGAAACGCAGTCTTGCATAGGCTGTTGTATTCAATTGGTCGCAGATATCTTGTAGGCCGTTGTGCCCCCCAGCAGATCCTTTTTGTCGCATTCTCAAGGTTCCGAAGTCTAAGTGGATATCGTCTGTGATGACCAATACATTTTTTAGGGGAATGTTTTTTTGTTTCAACCAGTAGCGCACGGCTTTGCCGCTACTGTTCATAAGGGTACTTGGCTTTAATAGGTAAACTGTTTTTCCTTTATGCTTGAAATGCGCTATATCGCCCAAGCGGAGGGTCTCGAAACCAACTTCCATTTGTTTGGCTACTTCGTCAAGCACCTCAAAACCGATGTTGTGTCGGGTACCGCTGTATTCGGAACCTATGTTGCCCAAACCAACAAGTAAGAAAGATTTCATAGCCGTTTCATTTTTTTTGGCTGATGAAAAAAAAGGAATGCAATGTTTCATCAGTGTAAAAATAAAAAAAGCATCCCAGTGTTTATTAGGATGCTTTTAAAAAATTGATATATCGATCTATTCTTCAGCGGAAGTGCCTCCTTCAGTGATTCTCTGAGTAGATCCTTCAGTACCATCTTCTGCTCCTTCAACACCTTCTTCATCGCCTTCTACTTCATCTTCAATTTGAAGCGAAACTCTGGATGTACGTACTTGACATACAACAGTGTTGTCTGGGTGTAGGAATTTGAATTTTTCGTCGGCTACTTCTGTAACATACAGCTTGTCTCCAAGTTCAAGTTCAGAAATATCCGCTACGATGGTGTCTGGTAAATTGGATGGTAAAGCACGTACTCTAAGCTTACGCTTGTTACGACTTAATACCCCACCAGAGTTAAGCACACCTGGAGCTGATCCTTTGATTACAACAGGGATATTCATAGAAACTTCCTTGTCCTCAAATAATTGATAAAAGTCAACATGTAGAATTTTATCAGAAACAGGGTGAAACTGAATTTCCTGCAAAATGGCATTAAACGTTCCGTTATCGCCTAAGTCGATAACCACCGTATGCGCATTAGGAGTATATACAAGCTTGGCAAACGCTCTTTCGTCTGCAGCAAAGTGCACTGACGCCTCCCCTCCGTATAATACGCAAGGAACCTCTCCAGCATTACGTAGGGCTTTGGTAGCTACCTTGCCCACGCTTTCTCTTTTAGATCCGTTGATGGTAATTGATTTCATATTTATTGTTTGTTACATGATAAATTTGCCTGAGATAGACTCGTTATGATGTACATTATACATCACTTCAGCAAACAATTGAGCACAGCTCAATACTTTAATTTTTTTACTGGTTTTCGCAAGCGGTATAGAGTCCGTTACGATAAGTTCAGATAATTGTGAAGCATCAACACGTTCGTAGGCTTCGCCAGAAAGTAGTGGGTGTGTACAGACTGCGCGCACGCTCTTGGCGCCGCGTTCCACCATAAGGTCAGCTGCACGGGTTAGCGTTCCTGCCGTATCCACCATATCGTCTACTAACACAACGTTTTTTCCTTTAACATCTCCAATGAGTTCCATGTTAGAAATGATGTTGGCTTTTTTGCGCTGTTTGTAACAGATAACAACATCACTCTCCAAGAACCTCGAATAGGCATATGCTCGTTTTGAACCGCCCATGTCGGGTGAGGCTATGGTAAGTTTATCAAGATATAATGACTTGATGTATGGCAAAAACAACGAAGATGCAAATAAATGATCTACGGGTTTTTCAAAGAACCCTTGAATTTGGTCGGCGTGCAAATCCATGGTAATGATACGTGTTGCACCAGCTGTTTCCAGCAACTTGGCTACTAATTTAGCGCCTATTGGAACCCTTGGCTTGTCTTTGCGGTCTTGTCTTGCCCAACCAAAATAAGGCATCACGGCAGTAATATGTCGCGCAGAAGCACGTTTTGCCGCATCTAACATTAGTAACATTTCCATCAAATTGTCCGAAGTGGGATTAGTGGAACCAATAATGAATATACGTGAACCACGCACCGATTCTTCAAAAGAAGGTTGGTATTCACCGTCGCTATATCGGGTAAATAAAACGTTACCCATAGGGATGCTGTACTTTTTGGCAATTTCCTCAGCAAGGGCCTTTGTTTGCGAACACGCAAATATCTTCGATTCGATGGTTGTTTTTCCCATAGTTTTTATGCGGGTTGCAAATGTAGGAATTTATTTGAGGCTGCATAAACGCTTGACTGTTTTTTCTTGGCAAGCATTAAAAATATTGGCTACATTTGTCATCCACTTGCCTCGGTGGCGGAATTGGTAGACGCGTCGGATTCAAAATCCGGTTCTGCAAGGAGTGTGGGTTCGATTCCCACCCGAGGTACTATAAAACCCAGATAATTACCCTGGGTTTTTTCATAAAAAATGCTTTTTTATCTCACTCCATTTATATCGTAATGGGACACAAAACTCCATATCAACGCAGCGGTATCCTGTCCTTGATAACTGGCGGTAAACCAATCATGCCCACCGCTTATGTATTTGTAATGTGCTACCGCAACACCAGAATCCCCATGATCATAAACATACTTTTCAATGGTCATACCACTGCTGGTATCTGAAGTAACTGTTGCTTTTGTGTCTGTATTGTTGAATGCAGTCCAATGGTTTAGGACTGTTTGTGCGCCGTTAAAATAGTTGTTTCCATCATATGGAAGTGTGTCATCTGCAGTGCCGTGTAAGTGAACCACAGGCATGGGATGCGAGGGAGTTGTTGTACAGTCGAGCATAGTGCCTGAAACCGAAGCCACCGCCGCAAAGATTTCGCTTTTATAGTTGGCAAGCCCATAAGCCATCATGCCACCATTGGAATAACCAGCAGCATAAATACGTTCTTCGTCTACGCTGTAGTTAGTTGAAAGTTCGTTAACAAGTGCTGCTATAAAGCCGAAGTCATCCGCATCGCTTTTGTTGTCGCCGCCATTTGGACAGGTATTCCAATGCGGAGATCCACCTAAATTACTACCTTGTGGATACACCAAAATAAAGTTTTCACTTTCTGCTAGCGATCGCATGTCTGCATATGTCATGTATTCGCTCGCATTCCCGCCAAAACCATGAAAATTGAACATTAGCGGTATTTCAGTTGTGCTGTTATAGTTGCTGGGCAAAAAAAGTACGTATTCCCGAGTGAGACTATTGTGTTCAAGGATTAGGGTATTCTCATTAGTGGTGTTTGACCCTTTGCCATTGTCTTTGCCAACTTCAACAGCGTTATGCGTTTCGTTACACCCCATGAGAACGAAAACGCTAATAAAGATTAAAAAAAAGATGCTTCTATTCATGTCTTTAACACAAGTTATGCATTTTTACACCGCCTTCAGCACATGGGTTACAATTCCCCAAATGATAAGTTCATTTTCTTCGTTTACTTGTAGGGGTTTGTATTGTTTGTTTTCGGGCATCAGCCACACGCAGTCTTCGGCCACCTTGAGCCGCTTTACGGTAAACTCTCCATCCACAAAGCACACGGCAATTTTGCCGTCTTCAGGCTCTAAACTGCGATCAATTACGAGCAAATCACCATCGTCCAAGCCAGCGCCTACCATAGATTGTCCTGCCACTCGCGCATAAAAGGTAGCCGCCTCGTTTTTTACCACAGCCCTGTCAAGGCTGATACGCACTTCTTTAAAGTCGTCGGCAGGGGAGGGAAAGCCCGCCGAAATGCCTTCGCCCGCAAGCCAAACATCGGCTTTATTACTTGTGTCAGGGCTGTAAAAATGGAGGTTTGTAGCTTTTTTCATCTTACCGTAATAATATCTTGAATATCTGTGGTGTAACGGAGCGATAAGTGGGCTTGTTTCATTTTAAAAGTTCTGCTCAGGTCTTGGTTGGCGAGCTTGATTTTATGCGGGCCATACTTGCGGTGCAGTAGATCAATGCGTTTCATCAATGCGCCGTGGCGGCTGTCTTCGCCATCAAATAGCGTGAGTTGTTGTGTGTTTTTGGGCACAATTCCCGTGACCATAACCCCTGCTTTTTTATACTGAATACCGTCCTTGAAAATATGTTCCAAACCCTTTAGGGCATACTTGCTAATGGTCAAACTTGACTGTGAGGCAAAGGGCATGGTAACCAACATTCCGTTGCGGTACTGTGGCAAGTCAGGCATAAACGGATTGCTGCGAACAAATACATATACAGCATGGCAGCAGCTGCCTTGTTTGCGTAGTTTTTCGGCACAAAGCGTTGCATAGGTCGATATGCGTTCGCGCACTTCCTCATAGGAAGTAATAAGTGACTCGAAACTGCGGGTAGTAGCAATGGCTTTTTTGGGGGAGGCTATCATTTCCATCGGAATTGTTGCGCTTCCTTCTAAGTCTTTTTTTAGGCGCAGCCCCACGACACTCATCTGTTTGCGTACCCAATTGTCACTTAGCTGGGTAAAGTCATAGGCGGTTTTCACTTCGTTAAGTGCCAACCGGCGTGCGTGTTGACGACCAATGCCCCAAACATCTGCAATGGGTAGCCACTTGAGTGCCTTAATGCGCTTTTCTTCCGAATCAATTATATAGACGCCTTTGGTTTTTTCAGCAAATTTTTTTGCCACACGGTTGGCTACTTTAGCAAGACCCTTGCTTGGGCCAAGTCCAATGCTAACGGGCATGCCAGTCCATTTGCGCACACGCTTGCGTATTTGTTGTGCATAGGTCTCCATGTGATAGCGGTCAAAGCCGTCAAAATGTAAAAATGCCTCGTCAATGCTGTATACTTCTACCTCAGGTGTAAACTGACGCAAGACATCCATCACACGCCGGCTCATATCACCATAGAGTGGATAATTAGACGAAAAAACCTGAACGTTGTATTGTCTAAAAAAAGACGAAAACTTGTGTGCAGGCGCCCCCATGGGTAGTCCAAGGGCTTTGGCTTCGTTACTGCGCGCAATCACACAACCGTCATTGTTGGACAAAATAGCAATGGGCTTATCCTTTAATGTGGGTTGAAAAATGCGCTCACAAGAAGCGTAGAAGTTGTTACAATCGACTAAAGCAAACACATTCAAAACTACATTTTTTTACTGTAGTATTAAATAGTTTTTTTCAACTAAATCCTGCGTTAATAAACGCAAATACAGTACATTTGTTTAGTACAACCACTCCTAGATGGACAAGTATTCGTTTCTCAATGCAGCCCATACGGCTCATTTTGCGCAGCTTTACGACCAATACCTCATAAACCCTGATAGCGTAGAGCCTAGCTGGCGTGCCTTTTTCCAAGGATTTGACTTTGGTGTAGAAAATGGTGCTGAATATGCTGATGAAAAGGTTCCACAGTCTGTTCTCAAAGAATTCCGCGTCGTAAAACTTATTGATGGTTACCGCGGAAGTGGACACCTCTTTACACGGACCAACCCTGTACGAGAACGTAGAAAATACAAGCCAACCCTTGCTATCGAAAATTTTGGATTGACCCACCAAGATCTGGACACGGTATTTTCGGCTGGCGAAATCATAGGCATTGGCCCGGCAAAACTGGCTGATATCATTGTGCACTTGGAGCGTATCTACTGCGAATCCATAGGTTTGGAGTATATGTTTATTCGTCATCCGCAACGCGTAAACTGGATTCAAAAATGGATCAACAAGAACGGTAATCATCCATCATTTGATGATAACGAAAAAAAGCATATTCTTAAAAAACTAAATGAGGCCGTTGCTTTTGAGAGCTTCCTACACACCAAATATGTAGGCCAAAAACGCTTTTCCTTAGAAGGAGGCGAATCCTTGATTCCTGCCTTAGATGCCTTGATTGAAGGCGCTGCCAAAGGCGGGGTAGAGGAGTTTGTGGTTGGCATGGCGCACAGAGGTCGTCTCAATACGCTGACCAATATTTTTGGTAAGCCCGCTCAAGACATTTTTAGTGAGTTTGATGGGAAAGACTATGAAGAGGAGGTATTTGACGGAGACGTTAAGTATCACCTAGGATGGACCTCAAAACGCCTCACAGATGCAGGCTATCAAGTAAACATGAATATTGCACCCAACCCTTCTCATCTAGAAGCAGTGAACGCTGTAGTGGAAGGTATTGCACGTGCAAAACAAGATAATAATTACAATGGCAATACCCGAAAAGTAATGCCCATTCTCATTCATGGTGATGCTGCTATTGCAGGTCAGGGAGTGGTATATGAAGTAGTGCAAATGGCACAACTCGATGGCTACAGAACAGGCGGTACAATACATATTGTGGTCAATAACCAAATAGGCTTTACCACCAATTACCTAGATGGGCGTTCAAGCACCTATTGCACAGATGTTGCCAAGGTTACCCTTTCACCTGTGTTGCATATAAATGCTGATGACGTAGAGGCTGTGGTTCATGCCATGCATTTTGCTTTGGCCTATCGCAACCGTTTTTCACGTGATGTATTTATTGACTTGCTTGGCTACAGAAAATATGGCCATAACGAAGGAGACGAACCACGATTTACGCAACCTAAGCTTTACAAATCCATAGGTAAGCATAAAAACCCACGAGATATCTACGCTGCCAAACTGATGTCTAAAGGTGTTATTAAGCAAGTTGATTTGAACCAGATGGAAGCCGATTATAAGCAAACACTTGAAAAAAAGCTCGAAGATGCTCGACAGGCTTCCAATACAATTATCACACCATTCATGAAAGACGAATGGACTGGATATCAACGTGCCAAGCAAAAAGACATGCTGCAGGCTGTTGACACCACCATTGAGCTCAAAAAATTGGATGCCATTGCAAGTACACTTACCGAACTGCCTTCAAATAAAAAATTCATGCGTAAAACACAGCGCTTGGTAAAAGACCGAAAGGCCATGTATTTTGAGCGTAATCAATTGGATTGGGCCATGGGCGAGTTGCTGGCATACGGCTCCTTACTTTCAGAAGGGCATGATGTTCGTATTTCCGGGCAGGATGTTGAGCGCGGTACATTCTCTCATCGCCATGCCGTCATGAAGGTCGAAGATTCTGAAGAAGAAGTAATTCTTTTAAATAGTTTGGACAAATCTCAAGGTCGCTTTAATATCTTTAACTCTTCTCTTTCTGAATATGGCGTTATGGGATATGACTATGGTTTTGCCATGGCCAGCCCAAGTGCCTTAACTGTATGGGAAGCGCAGTTTGGTGATTTTAGTAACGGCGCACAAATTATGATTGACCAATACCTTTCATCTGCTGAAGACAAATGGAAAATGCAGAATGGTTTGGTTTTGTTTCTCCCCCATGGTTATGAAGGACAGGGTGCCGAGCATTCTTCTGCTCGCATGGAACGCTATTTACAGCTATGCGCCAAAGACAATATGTTCGTGGCTGATGTAACTTCACCGGCCAATCTGTTCCATATGTTACGGCGGCAGCTTAAATCAACATATCGAAAACCATTGGTGGTATTTACACCAAAAAGTTTATTGCGACATCCAATGGTCGTTTCTTCCAAAGAATCTTTGGCAAAAGGTCAGTTTATGCCTTTAATTGATGATGACACAGTTAAGCCTAAGGAGGTAAAGACACTTGTATTTTGTACAGGTAAGTTTTATTACGACTTATTTGATGCCCGCGAAACCAAACAGCGTAAAGATGTGGCATTGGTTCGCCTTGAACAATTATTCCCCTTGCCTAAAGATGAGATAGCCGCGGTTATGAAAAAGTATGCCAAAGCAGAAGTGGTGTGGGCACAGGAAGAGCCACGAAACATGGGCGCATATGGACATTTATTGTTACATCTTCCGCAAGCACGGGATTTCCGTGTTGCATCTCGCCGTTTTTACGGTGCCCCTGCAGCTGGAAGTTCAACACGATCCAAGCGACGCCATAAAGAAATTATTGAGTACGTATTTGATAAAACCAAAGACAATATGCGCTAGAGCAGCGCCAAAACAGGAGTTATGATTTTAGAAATGAAAGTGCCCTCTCCGGGCGAATCAATATCAGAAGTAGAAATAGCCGAATGGTTGGTTAGTGATGGTGATTATGTAGAAAAAGATCAAACCATTGCCGAAGTCGATTCCGACAAGGCTACCCTTGAGCTCCCCGCGGAGGAGAGTGGAATCATTACACTTAAGGCCGAAGAAGGTGATGCGATTGCTGTAGGCGCCATAGTATGTCATATAGACACTGCTGCAATCAAGCCAAAAGGTCCGGATATAAAACCTGCTCCGGACAAAGCAACCGTTTCACAAGCTTCAACAACAACTGCTCCCGCGCAAACATCTTATGCTACTGGCACAGCCTCACCAGCAGCTCGAAAAATTATTGCTGAAAAGGGAATAGATACAGCTGCTATTCCAGGCACCGGTCGTGACGGCCGTATAACAAAAGAAGACGCCGTAAATGCTGTTCCTTCAATGGGAACCTCAGTAGGTGACAGGCCATTATCTCGTAAGAAAATGTCCATGCTACGCCGAAAAGTAGCTGAACGCTTGGTTGCTGCCAAAAATGAAACAGCCATGCTTACTACATTTAATGAGGTCAATATGTCACCCATTTTTGACTTGCGGGCCGAGTATAAGGAAGCCTTTAAAGCAAAACACGGAGTTGGACTTGGGTTTATGAGCTTTTTCACCAAAGCCGTAGTCCGTGCATTAAAAGAATTCCCAGAGGTAAACTCCATGATTGATGACAACGAACAAATATTGCACGACTACTGTGATATTAGTGTAGCCGTTTCGGGACCTAAAGGGCTTATGGTCCCTGTAGTTCGAAATGCTGGATCCATGGACTTTAAGGATGTAGAGACCGAAATTAAGCGTTTAGCAATCCGAGCACGTGATGGACAAATCACTGTTGATGAAATGACAGGTGGGACCTTTACCATCTCCAATGGAGGGGTTTTTGGATCTATGCTTTCAACACCAATTATCAATCCACCACAATCAGCTATTTTAGGCATGCACAATATTTTACAACGTCCAATTGCTGTTGATGGTAAGGTTGAAATTCACCCTATGATGTATGTGGCGCTTTCATATGACCATCGCATTATTGATGGACGCGAAAGTGTAGGATTTTTGGTAGCTGTAAAAGAAGCACTAGAAGACCCCGTCAACTTACTGATGGATGGTGATGTCAAAAAAGCATTGGCACTTTAACCATTAATAGCCACCACTTGCTCAACTTTTCCAGGAAGCATTTCGCGCATCATGGTTTCGATACCATTCTTAAGGGTAAATGTAGACGAAGGGCAACCACTACAAGCGCCTTGCAAGACGACGTGGACGGCCTTTGCGTTTTCATCAAAAGATTGAAACACAATATTCCCGCCATCAGAAGCTACAGCAGGCTTGATGTATTCATCCAATATCCGTACAATCTCTTGCTCGGTTGGTGTGTAATTAATTTCAACATTTGCTTCCTCTTTCAAAAATGGACTGAAGCTAGGGGACAATACGGGTTTGTTTTCCGCAATGTACTCTCTAATAAAAGTGCGTACTTGTTGCACTACTTCTTCCCAAGTTGAAGTTTCGTATTTAGTTATGGACACAAAGTTTTCGTCCATGTATACTTCTTTGACAAAAGGAAAGTGGAATAAAGCTTGTGCTAGGGGCGCATCTTGGGTTGTATCTATGGAAGTAAATTCCACACTGGCGGGCACCAGTTTTTTATTTGCCACAAATTTCATTACAGCAGGGTTGGGCGTGCTTTCGGCATAAACACTAGCTGGAGCTGCTTTTTTTGTTTTGGTAACTGCTCCGCCTTCATCGAGATACTTTTCTAACTGTTCAATCACTTCCTCTTGCACATCGCTCCATTCCACAATGGGAAAACGCTCCAATGTCATTTGGGTACCGTTGAGGGTTACAGCTTTCACAAAAGGTAAGTAAAACAATTGCTGTGCCAGCGGAACTTCGTTGGTTTCAGAAACATTATTAAACGAATAGGCACGTTCAACAAGTGGGGTTTCAGTACTTAAAACAAGCAAATCTGGATTTTCAGACGGTAATATGCGAAAACGGCTCATAGCATTTTTATACAAAAATACGTATTAGAACCATAGCAGTTGAATGTACACCGCAGATTTTTGTACTTTGCAGTATGCTAATTAAAACCTAAATCATACGCCTTCGTATGGTGAGAATTGTTTTTTTGCTGATAACGCCAACCTTATTGGAGATGTGGTAATGGGCGATTCTTGCTCGTTGTGGTTTCAGGCCGTAGTACGCGGCGATGTACATCCTATTCGCATAGGGAACAATGTCAACATCCAAGACGGAGCTGTTATTCACGTAACGTATTGGTTGGTATGGGGGCTATTATTATGGATGACGCTGTTGTGGAATCCAACAGTATCATTGCTGCCGGAGCGGTAGTTATTAATAACACCAAAGTACCCGCTAGATCGGTATTTGGCGGTATGTCTGCAAAAAAGATTAAGGACACCTCCCCAGAACTTATCTCAGTAGAAATAGCACGTATTGCAAAAAACTACAGCTTATATGCAAGCTGGTTTAAGGACTAAATTTCTACCTGATTAACTTCTGATACACCAAAAGAGTTCCAGACGTCAATTTTTGGAGTTGCTGTGCTGTAATAGATAGTCTTGCCACCCTTTGTGTTATGGAGGTTGCGTACTTCGAGTAATCTGTTGGTTTGCTTGGCAACAGCTGCACTACAATCCACAATGGTTATATTTTTGGGAAGTATTTTTTTTAGAGTTTGCGTTAAAAAAGGATAGTGGGTACACCCCAGGACCAAGTGGTCAATGGGCTTTTCAAGCATGGGAGATAATATTTCACGCAATTGTTTTTTAGTTATTTCACTGTTGGCTTTACCTTTTTCCACCAAGCTTACCAATCCATGCCCCACCTGGCTGATTACTTCCAGTCCTTGCGTATAATCTTGAGAGGTTGTTTGAAAGAGGGTGCTGGCAAGTGTTCCGGCAGTTGCCAACACGCCTATCACTCCTGTCTGGCTGCCCAATGCCGCGGGCTTTATGGCGGGTTCAATGCCTACAAAGGGGATCGAAAATTGTGCTCTAAGTTGTGCAACAGCATTCGTTGTTGCGGTGTTACAGGCCACTACGACTAGTTTGCAATCTTGTGCGACCAACCAATTGGTAATGGCCACAGCACGTGCCGTGATGGTTTCTTTTCTTCTTTTGCCGTAAGGTATATAAGCTTGATCGGCTACGTAAAGAATGTCTTCATGGGGAAGCATTTCTTTAAGTGCATTGAGCACAGACAATCCGCCTATTCCAGAATCAAAAACACCAATGGGTTTCGTATGCATGCTTAAAAATAAAAAAACTGCCTCGAAAGGAGGCAGTTTTTTGAAGATAATATGTTTTGATGGGTTTAGATGCCCAATGCTTTTTTGACCTCTGGCGCAAGGTCTTTGCCTTCAGCCATCAATAAAGCGCCACCAAGGCTTGCATCAACTACATAGTCAAATCCTTGTGCTTTGGCAACTTCTTGCACCTTAGCACGGGCATTTTCAATAATAGGACGCAACAGATCTGCTTGCTTCTTTTGAATGTCTTGAGAAGCTGTTTGACGAAACTGTTGGATATTTTGCTCCATACCAGCCAACTCTTGTTGACGGGCTTGATTGGTCACGTCTGTTTGGTTTTCAGCCTCAGCAGAATACGTTTGCAGTTTGGTTTGGTATTCTTTTATGGAAGCTTCGATTTCCGTTTGGTAATCTTTTTCTAGTTTTTGCACTTCTTCCTGAGCGGCAATTACACTGGGCATTTCGCTTATGAGCTTTTGGAAGTCTAGGTGTGCCACTTTACTTTGTGCATAAGTTGCACTGCCAAGCATTAAGATTACGGCTATTAATAGAGTAGATAAATATTTCATTGTATTGAGTTAATTAAGGTTACTTTTTTTGTTGTGCTTTTTTGCGTTTTTCTTCAAATTCTTTTTTTCTTTTTTCAAGTTCTTCTAGCCGTTCTTTTTTACGTTTGGCTAGTGCTTCTTCTTTTTCTTTTCTCTTTCGGGCGGCTTCCGCTTCACGTTCTTGTTTTTTAAGTTCGTATTCCGCTTTCTTGGCCGCTTGCTTTTCCTCTGGGGTTTGACCAGAAGCAGCCTCGCTTGTGGTTTTATTCCCCGATCGTTTAGCTTCTTTTTTACGCTGGCGTTCGGCCTTGCGTTGTTCATAAAGCTCTTTGCGCTCCGCTTTTTGTTGCTCTATTTTTTTTCTTCTCTCATCAAGTGAAGGATTAGAGCGGTCATTGCGTTCTTCCTTTTTGGTTTCAGCCAAATAAGCTTGAGCCTTTTTTTTGTCTTCAATTTCTATGTATCGAATAACAAGTTCGCTAATATCGTATTTTTTTTCAGAATGTAGCACTAGAATATCAGCAGTACTGTCAAAAACATAATTTAGTTTTCTATCAGTAGCAACATCTCTTATTGCAGTAAGTATTTCATCTTGAGCTGGCTGAGCTAATTGTAGCTTTTGCTTAACCCAGTCGCCTTCAACACCAAAGCGTTGCTCAATATATTTATTTAGCTTATCTTGTTCAAAGGCAATATCATCTTCGCGTTCTTCGGCAATTTCTTCTGTGAGCAATGGTCTTTCAATTTCAAGCGCTTGTTTTTGCTCATCTAATTCCTTTTGTTTTATGTCAATTTCGTTTCGCCATGACAAAATCTTGGCTTCTAAATCTTGACTGGATTCAGAGAAGCCGCTGTGTGCTGCTAGCACCTTGTCAATGTCCAAAAATCCTATCCTTACATTGCGCTGCGCATATGTAGCACCCGTTACAAAACAGCATAGCAATAAGGTCCCAAAAAAACTCATTTGGTTTTTAATTAGAATTGTTGACCGATGATAAAGTGTGTTTCCCATCCGTTGGGGTTTAAGTCATTTGGTACTTCGCTATCAAACCCATATCCAAAATCTATGCCTAGGAGTCCAAAAGCGGGCATAAAAATTCGGATACCAAAGCCTGCCGATCGTTTACTATTAAACGGATTAAACTCGCGAAAATTGTCATAACCATTACCCGCCTCTAAAAAACTTAAGGCGTATATGGAAGCACTTGGTTTTAATGTTATGGGATAACGCAGTTCAAGCGAAAATTTGTTGTAAACCGTTGAGCCATCTCTGCTGGAAAGCGATTGGTTTTCATACCCTCTTAGCGCGATGGTTTCCCTACCGTCCATGGCATATTGTTGAAGTCCATCACCACCTAAGAAATAGCGCTCAAATGGAATGTTTCCTCTATCAGGGTTATAGGCAGCTAAAAAGCCAAACTCAGCATGAGTGCGCAATATTAATTTGTCAATGATGCGTGTATACCAACTGCCTTCAAAATTTAGCTTATAGTATTCTAACCATTTAAACCTTTCTTGATCAATTTTAGCTTGGTCAGGATTGCCGTTTGCATCTTGATATGCTGCTAGATTTTTCAAATTGCTATAATCAATATTATTTACTAATGAATATGGGAAAGTGAGCTTAGCTCCAACAGTAAATGTGGAACCACCTGTTGGGAATATAGGGTTCGTATAGGTGTTGTTCCGAGACAATGCTATGGCATAATACAGGTTGTTGGAAACTCCATCTCCAAAAGTAAACAGCCCAGTGTAGTAATTGTTTAAGTCGAAATATTGGTAGCCAATAGTTTGTGATAGTGTAAAGTAGTCATCAGGAACTTGAAGGCGTTTAGCCAAACCAAAGTTAATACCACGAATTTTAAAATATTGCGATTTATCTGCTAAACCTGTCCTAAAATTATAGCGGTACTGGGTTGTTTGCGAAATAGAAGTAGAAAAACGCACAGGTTGCTCTCCACCCAACCAAGGTTCTGAGAATGAGAAACTGTAGGTTTCAAAGAAGCGACTCGCCTGAAGGCGAAGCGCTAACTGTTGCCCGTCACCCATAGGTACCGGCTTGTATTCTTTATTGTTGAATATGTTGCGCATAGAGAAGTTATTGAATGAAAGCCCCAGGGTTCCAATAAATCCACCGCCTCCATAACCCCCTTGTAATTCAATTTGGCTTGCACCTTTTTCAACCAATCCGTATTCAATGTCTACCGTCCCTGCGTTGGGATCAACATCTTTAAAGTCAGGGGATATTTGCTCTGCATCAAAAAAGCCCAATTGCCCTAACTCTCGCACCGAACGCACCACTTTATCTTTGCTGTAGAGTTCACCTGGGCGTGTGCGAATTTCTCTATAAATAACATGGTCATTTGTTCTGTCGTTTCCTTTAACGCTAATTCGGTTAAAATAGGCAGGTTTGCCCTCAGTAATACGCACTTCAAAGTTGATGGTATCATTTGCAGCGCTAACTTCTACTGGGTTTATACTTGAGAACAAATACCCGTTGTTTTGGTATAGGTTAGTAAGATCATCACCATCTGGTTTTGTTTGATCTGCAATACGCTTACGTAACAGCACCCCATTGTAAGTGTCACCAGGCTTAATACCTAGCACCCTGCTAAGCTGTGCATCGCTGTAAACGGAATTGCCAATAAAATCAACATTACCAAAATAGTATTTGTTACCTTCTTGCACCTTTACGACAACATCAATTTTGTTGTCGTCTGCGACAATACTGTCTGATATAATTCGTGCATCGCGGTAGCCTTTTTCTTTATAGAAATCAAGCAGTTCCTTGAGATCGTCTTCGAAATCAGCCACAATGTATTTTGAACGCTTCCAAAAACGACCAGGGAACTCTAACTTCGTATTTTTGAGTTTTTTTCGCAACTTTTTTGGCTTGTAGACTTTATTGCCCTCAAAAGAAATGGAGCGCACCTTCACCCGATCACCACGATCAACAGAAACCAGCATTTTTTGGTTATTGACATCTGTTGTATCTGGTTTAGTATCTATGGTTACTTTAGCGTTTAGAAAGCCTTCTTTTTTGTACTTATTTTCAATGTAGTTTTTAGTAGTGGCAAGGAAGTTTTTGCTGAGCTTTTTCCCTTTTTTTATATCAGTGTCTTTGACAATGGTTTCGATTTTACCCTTTTTAATCCCTTTAATGGTGTATTCAGAAAGCGTAGGTAATTCTTGAATGTATAATTCCAAGTCTACTACTTCTCCCTCAATTTTGGTGATAAAAAACTCAATATCACTAAAGAGTTCCAGCTTCCACAATTTATTTATGGTAGTGCTAATTTCTTCTCCGGGGATTTGAATACGCTGCCCTTTTTTGAGTCCTGTATAGGCCACAACAGTTTGTGGGCTAAAACTTTTTACGCCAGTAACGGTAATTTCTCCAAGTTCATAAAACTTTCCTTTATCATAGGCGTTCACTTGCGCATTAGCCTGTTTAAGTCCAAACAGCACAACACACAGAATAAGAGGGAGGAGTAAACAGTTAAGTAAGTTGCTCGCTTGTTTTTCCAAATCTACGTTCTCTTTTTAGATAACTTTTAATCGCCCGGTTAAGTTCATGCTCATCGAACTCTGGCCACATTACATCAGTGAAGTACAGTTCAGCGTAAGCAATTTGCCACAAAAGGAAATTACTTATGCGAACTTCGCCACTGGTGCGGATGAGTAAATCTACATCAGGCAAATTTTGCGTGTAAAGATGCTCATTAATTATGGTTTCATCAATACTTTCAACATTAATTATACTATTTTTAACTTTTTTGCTGATATCAATAACAGCTTGCTTAATTTCTTCTCGCGCGCCATAGCTAAGCGCTAAAGTTAAATTTGTTCCCGTGTTACTTTGTGTTTTTTCAATGACTTCTTGTAATTCATGGCGCACTTTGTTTGGTAATTTACTTAAAGAACCTATTGCTGAAAGACGAATGTTATTCTTTGTCATACGCTCCAACTCACGTCGCAGGTTTCTTACCAATAGCGTCATGAGAGTGGAAACTTCAACCTTTGGACGCTTCCAGTTTTCAGTTGAAAAAGCATAAAGCGTAAGGTGCTTGATGCCAAGTTTGGCTGCAGCTTCAACCGTTCTTCTTACTGCTATTGCTCCTGACTCGTGCCCCTCTAAGCGATTTTTACCCTGTTGTTTTGCCCAACGTCCATTCCCATCCATGATAATGGCAACATGCTTTGGCATTTCATCTGCACTAAATTCGTCGAAACTCATTCTAAATTATTCACGGCAACAGGGCAACCTACCAAAGCCGTAAGTTATAGAAATCCCTGTAAATACAAGCCAATCATTGCTTAAACTTGTTGAAAATTGTCTTGCTGAGGGTTTTTTTTCTAAGTCAGGATAACTTCCATCCAAATTATCGCTCATAGTAAATTGCGGCTGCACTTCTGCCCCCAAAATCCAAGACTGCCCGAAGTTAAACTTCATACCTACACCAAAAGGGAGGCTAACGGTAGTTACTTTTCCATCCGATCGAGATATTCTTTCAAAAGGCTCAAAATAAATATTCTCTATTACCATACGGTTGATACCTGCATGTATATAGGGCGTCCATGAAAACCCAAATTCGCCAACGGGAAATTTTACATAGTTAATTTCAATTCGTAACCCGAGACTGGAATAGTCGTTGGCAAAAGACAGTGGACCAGGCCAGCGCTCCAAGCGTTCCAATTCAGAAGCATTTTCATCATTACCACTTAACTTTCCAATACTGTATATTGCACGAAGACCAATACGATCATTAAAATTACGCTTATAAATAAAGCCACTCTCAAGATGTCTTGGCTGTATGTATTTATTATTTCCTATTTCACCAATATAATTTACACCACCAACACTGACACCAATTTCGTGTCGCTGTGCAGTGCTGAAACCACTCACAATACAGGCGAAAGCAATCCAAAACCAAATGCGATTAATATTCATATTAATTTAATGAAAACTGAAAAAGCACCAAATTTATTGTTAGTTGCGTTTATCTTGTCCCCATAGCAGTTTGTTGCGTAAAGTATCAAAAAAGCCATGTGTATTTGACCTTATAAATACAATGGGGTTATTTGCCTTTTGGATAGTAATGGTCGTGTTCATCGGAACAGAGAAGAGTCGGGTGTCAAGAGAAATTAGGTGAGAGTCTCCTCTGCCTTCAACGTGGATTTTAATCTCAACATCATCGGCAACAACGAGTGGCCTTACATTAAGGTTATGTGGCGCAATAGGCGTTAAGACCAAGCTTTTTGCTTCGGGCGCAATGATTGGTCCACCACTACTCAAGGAATAGCCAGTTGAACCTGTGGGTGTGGCCACAACCAAGCCATCTGCCCAATACACATTGACATAGGCATCATTGACTTGGGTGTTGATGGTAACCATAGACGTCGTGTTTTCTCTACTTAGAGAAACCTCGTTTAGCGCTAATGGAAATTCATTTAGTTCGGCAACAGCAGGTGTTGTTTTGATTTCAAGGACACTTCGCTCTTCAGTAACGTAGTTTTTGGTAACGATATCATGAAGCATGGCTTCCATTTCTTCTGGTTGAATGGTTGCTAAAAAGCCCAGTCGACCTGTGTTGACTCCAATCAAAGGGATTTTTGATTCACGGATATAGTGCAATGCACGGAGTACCGTACCATCACCACCAACAGCAAAAAAAACGGCTGTTTTTGGGTCTAAATCTGCATGAGAGTCAAATGGGGTTGCAGCAGTATTGTGAACATGTCGTAACAATTCTTTTTCTACTTGTATACCAGCACCCTTACTCCCAAAAAAGGCAACGATTTCCGTTACGATTTTTAGCGATATTTCATCGTGAACCAAACTATACAATGCTACTTTCATATTGCAAAGTTAGACCAAAATGCTTAAAGGCACATTATTGTGCTATTTTTGCATAAAAAGAGCCATGACAAAGCTTAGCGTTAACATCAATAAAATAGCAACCTTACGTAATGCAAGAGGAGGCGATCAACCTAATATTTTGCAAGTCGCCAAAGACGCACAAGAATTTGGCGCACACGGCATCACCGTTCATCCCAGACCCGATGAGCGACATATTACCTATCAAGATGCCCGTGAATTGCCAACCGTGATTACCACCGAACTCAATATTGAAGGAAATCCAATTCCAAAATTTATTGACATGGTATGCGCCATCAAGCCCCACCAAGTGACTTTAGTCCCAGACGCTCCAGACGCCATTACTTCCAATGCAGGCTGGGATACGGAGGCAAACTGTGATTTCTTAAAAGAAGTCATTCAAGAACTAAAGCAACAAGGTATCCGTACTTCCATATTTTTGGATTCCGATGCAGCACAAGTAGAAGCTGCCGTCAAAACAGGAACAGACCGTATTGAGCTCTACACCAAAGCTTATGCCCAAGAATATTCAAAAAACCCAGCAAAAGCCATAGCCCCATTTGTGGAAGCGGCTACAAAAGCACAAGAAGTAGGGTTGGGACTCAACGCCGGCCATGACTTGAGTCTGGACAATATTGCTTTTTTTGCTCAACAATTGCCCGGACTACTTGAAGTATCCATCGGTCATGCCCTAATTTGCGAGTCCTTGTACTTTGGACTTGAGAATGTAATTAACCAATACATTTCCAAGCTATCGACCCACTAGTCAACAGCACCATTATTGGGCAGGGCGCACCTTTACTTATTTTGCATGGTTTTTTAGGCATGTCGGACAATTGGCGCACGCATGCCAAATTTTGGTCTGCTCATTATGAAGTACACGCCATTGATCAGCGCAACCACGGAAAAAGTTTCCACAGCCAAGATTTTGATTACAACCTGATGGCAGCAGATATTATTGCCTATATGGACAATCATAACATGCAACAAGCCATTGTCCTAGGTCATTCTATGGGAGGCAAAACGGCCATGAGCTTGGCGCTACAACACCCAACTCGGGTATCAAAACTCATCATTGCAGACATAGCACCCAAACAGTATAACGTAGCCAGCAGGTTTTCAAATATCATAAAGGGGCTTTTGCAACTTAATGATTTGACGCTTATTTCAAGAAGCGAAGCTGATACGGTACTTACGTCATTCGTACCAGAAGTCGGAGTTCGCCAGTTTTTACTTAAAAATTTGGCTTGGACAGAAGAAAGGAACCTGAAACTTCGCTGTAACATTTCGGTGCTGCAACACAAGCTCGATGAAATTGGTGTTGCACCAACCGGATTGCCTTATGTAGGGGAGACCTTATTTTTAGCAGGTCAACAGTCTGATTATGTACTGCAAAGAGATATGACTGGTATATATGCCCATTTTCCCAATGCTTCTTTGCGGCGGGTTGCGGATGCAGGTCATTGGCTTCATGCCGAAAACCCCAAAGGATTTAACGATGCGCTGCAAGATTTTCTAAGTTAATTTGCCCATTGGCATTACTTTGACCTTGCTTAAAAATAGCCTACTTTTGCCAGCTATTAAATGAAAAAGATGAACGTAACACGAAAAGACGTAGACGCACTCAATGCAGTGATTACTGTTGACATTAACCAAGACGACGTTGCCCCTAAAGTGGAGCAAGTTTTAAATGATTACCGCAAGCGCGCCGATATTCCCGGTTTTAGAAAAGGTAATGTGCCCATGGGCGTAATCAAAAAACAATACGGCCAGGCTGTTATGGTTGATGAGGTAAACAAGATGCTGCAATCTTCACTTAATGACTTCCTTAACGAAGAAAAGATTTCTATTTTGGGCAATCCACTCCCCGTTCCTGTTGATAATATTGATTGGAATGCTGCTTCCTTTTCTTTTGATTTTGAATTGGGCTTGACACCTAATGTAGAGGTAATGCTTCCCAACCGAAAAGCAGTCACACGATATGAAATTCAAGCAGACGAAAAGTTTGTAAACGTACAATTGGAACGCCTACAAAAACAGTATGGTGCCCTAGTTCCAACTGAAGATGTAAACCCAGACACAGAATTGACCGTAAGTGTTTCTTACGAAGGAGGAGAAGATCAAAAAAGCGCTACTTTTACGGCTAGTGAGTTAAAAAGTAAAAAAGCATTTAATGCCTTTAAAAAAGCCGCTATTGGTGAAGCGGTTGCATTTTCTACCAAAGGCTTGTTTAAAGAAGCGCACGTTTTGCGTCGTGTGATGGAAACGCTTCCAGAAAAAGCGGTAACACTTTCACTTACACTACAAGAGCGCAACAACCGTACACTGGCCGACTTAGACCAAAAATTTTTTGACAAGGTGTTTAGCAAAGACACGATAAAATCTGTAACAGATTGTAGAGAAAAACTCAAAGCAGATGCGATGGGTCATTTCGAAACACAAGCCAATCAAAAGTTCATCAATGACATGACAGAACACTTGATTGACAACACTAAGTTTTCGCTTCCAGGTGCTTTCTTAAAGAAATGGATGCAAACAGCAGGTGAAAACCCAATAACGGCAGAAGAAGCTGAAGCAGAATATACTAAGTCGGAGCGTGGCTTACGCTACCAATTGATCGAGTCAAAACTTATGCAAGAGCACGACCTTCAAATCACAAGAAAAGAAGTGGAAGCATTTGCCAAAGATTTGATTAAAAAGCAAATGGTGCAATATGGCCGTAAAGATATTCAGGAAGAAGAACTTACTGAGATTGCAGGACGTATTTTGGGCAACCAAGAAGAGGTAAAGCGCATCTCTGACCAAGTGATGAGTGAAAAAATGCGACAGTTGTTTTTGGAAAAGGGAAACATCAAAGTCAAAAAATTATCTTACGATAACTTTATCAAAGAAGCTTACAAAAAATAATCGTTATATTTAACATACAACTTTAGGAAATGGATTACGGAAAAGAATTTAAAAAGTACGCTACCAAGCATCACGGGATAGACTCCATGTATTACGATGAAATGGTAAGTAGCCTCACGCCTTATATCATTGAGGAACGTCAGTTGAATGTAGCTCAAATGGACGTGTTTTCACGATTGATGATGGATCGTATTATCTTCCTCGGAACAGGAATTAATGATAGCGTTGCGAATATCATTCAAGCCCAGTTGTTATTTTTGGAAAGCACCGATAAGACCAAAGACATTCAGATTTATATCAACTCCCCAGGAGGAAGTGTCTATGCCGGATTGGGTATCTACGACACCATGCAGTTTATCAACCCAGACGTGGCTACCATTTGTACGGGTATTGCAGCCTCAATGGCGGCTGTATTGCTTTGCGCTGGCCAAGACGGAAAACGCTCTGGCTTGCCACACTCCCGCGTAATGATTCACCAGCCACTAGGCGGTGCACAAGGACAAGCATCAGATATCGAAATTACGGCGCGTGAGATTTTAAAGCTCAAGAAAGAATTGTATGAAATCATTGCTAAGCACAGCAACCATTCTTACGAAAAAGTTTATGAAGACTCTGATCGTGACTATTGGATGAAGGCGCTAGAAGCCAAAGAATATGGCATGATTGATGAAGTATTGACTAAAAGCTAGATTGTGGAAGAATTGAATTGTTCGTTTTGTGGACGTAAAAAAGCCGAGACCAAACTCTTGGTCGCTGGGCTAAATGCACACATTTGCGAACGCTGTGTTGACCAAGCGGTTGGCATCATTCAAGAAGAAACCACTCATAACGAAAACACCCCTACTACAGCCGAGTTTTTACTTAAAAAACCCAAGCAGATAAAAGCCTTTTTGGACGACTATGTCATCGGACAGGAACAAGCCAAAAAAGTACTTTCCGTTGCAGTATACAACCATTACAAGCGACTCAATCAAAGCGTTGAACATGACGTGGAAATTGAAAAAAGCAACATTATTATTGCAGGTCGTACAGGTACGGGCAAAACACTATTGGCCAAAACCATTGCCAAGATGCTACGAGTGCCCATTGCCATAGTGGACGCAACGGTTTTGACTGAAGCGGGCTATGTGGGTGAAGATGTAGAAAGCATATTAACACGTCTATTACAAGCAGCCGATTACGATCAGCAAAAAGCAGAACGAGGCATTGTTTTTATCGATGAGATTGATAAGATTGCCCGTAAAAGCGACAACCCTTCCATCACGCGTGATGTTTCCGGAGAGGGTGTACAACAAGCATTACTTAAACTATTGGAAGGCACCGTGGTTAATGTACCACCAAAGGGCGGCCGTAAGCACCCTGATCAGAAGTTTGTCGAAATCAACACCGAGCACATATTGTTTATTGCAGGAGGTGCATTTGATGGTGTTGAGCGCCATATTGCCAAACGCATGAATATGCAGGCGGTGGGCTACAGTACTGTTGATAAGCGCAAATCGGTCAATGAAGACGATTTGTTAGCGCATATTACCCCCTCAGACCTTAAAGACTTCGGGCTTATCCCTGAAATTATCGGACGCTTACCAGTACTTACACATATGAATCCATTAGACGAAAAAGCACTGCGTGAGATATTAACTGCACCTAAAAATGCATTGGTAAAGCAGTACAAGCATCTCTTTGATTTGGATGGCGTTGCGTTGACTTTTACGGCAACAGCTTTGGACTTTATTGTAGAGCAAGCCGTGCAGTATGCCTTGGGCGCAAGAGGATTACGTTCCTTGTGTGAGGCCATCCTCACCGATGCCATGTATGAACTTCCCAGCACCAATACTACCGAGCTGAGGATTACCAAGCGCTATGCTGAAAATAAATTGAGTGTTGTGCAACTTAGCCAGCTGAAGGCGGCTTCTTAGTTTTTTTGTTGTTCTAGCAATGAATAAGTCCTAGACCCCCAACAAATCATCCAAATATTCGCGTGTGTTTGATAGGCGTGGCACCTTATGCTGTCCGCCAATTTTTCCTTTTTGCTTCAACCATTTATAAAAGGTTTTGGGTTTTGCCACATGTAGTTTCAGCGGCATCAGTGTCATGTTTTTGTAACGTTTGGCTTCGTAGTCTGAGTTTAATGCTTGCAACTGCTTATCCAAATCTTTAGCAAAGGCAGTAGCGTCTTTGGGTGGAGCCTTAAACTCAATCAGCCACTCGTGCCCGCCCTTTTCAGAACCTTCCATAAATATAGGCGCGGCGGTATAATCTACCAATTGTACGTGGTGGCGTTGGCAAACATGCTCTAGGGCTTTGTTGGCATTTTCAATCACCAACTCTTCCCCAAATACATTGATAAAGTGTTTGGTTCTTCCCGTTATTTTAAAGCGATAAGGCGTAATTGAGGTAAAGCGAATGGTGTCACCAATATTGTATCGCCACAACCCAGCATTGGTCGAGATAATCACCGCATATTGGGTGCCGACTTCCACAGCAGAGAGAGGTATCACTTTTTCGTTTTTAGTGCCATAGGTTTTCATATCTATAAATTCATAGAAAATTCCATAGTCAAGCATCAG
>DCBE01000049.1:1027-11667 GCA_002313325.1 Flavobacteriaceae bacterium UBA1115 | reverse complement strand
AGAAACAATAGTTTGTGCCTCTAAATTTATAATGATAAAAAAAAATATAAATAAGTGGCACAGGGAGGATTCGAACCCCCAACCCTCAGAGCCGAAATCTGATATTCTATCCAGTTGAACTACTGGGCCAATGATTGACAAAAATACGTTTTTGAATATTGCTATGATAGCTTTTGGCGCACTATCGAAGATATAGTCTTGCCGTCTGCCATGCCAGCCATCGCTTTGGAAGCCATGCCCATAACCTTGCCCATGTCTTGCATACCAGCTGCGCCAGTCTTGGCAATAATCCCAACAACTATTTCATTGATCGCAGCCTCATCTAGCTGTTCGGGTAAAAACTGCTCAATAATCTTAATTTGCGCCTCTTCTGGCTCCGCCAAATCTACACGCCCTTGCTGATGGAAAATCGCTGCACTATCCTTGCGCTGTTTGACCAACTTTTGTACAAGTTTAATCTCATCCTCTGGACTAAGCTCTTTTGCCCCTGCTTGGGTTTGTGTCATCATAATAGCTGTCTTTATGGCGCGTAACGATTCCAAGGCTACCTTATCCTTTGCTTTCATCGCAGCCTTAAGCTGCTCATTGACAATTTCTTGTAAGCTCATATTAATCTACGTTATCGTGTAAAAATGAATTGTTGGTTCTTATCTGGACTTCGTTTTGACTATCAACGCTCAGCGAAGTGCGTGATGCAGACCCATCGTTCTCGGGATCACTTAATTCAACTTCTTGACGCTTATAAGCCGGCTCGCGTTCCATGTCTTCTACCCTAGTGTTTTGGATGAAACGATAGTTAAACTGCTTTAACTTTTGCTTACGCTCCGCTGTTCTATTTGCCAATCCTTCGGCTATGGTGACATCTATAGGTGAAAAGGGTTTTTCTGTTGCCGGTGTTTCTTTTGGTGCTGTTTCAGGCTTGCGCGTCTCAGGTGCTGTTACTGAATCCTCATCCATTTCCAAGACAAAACGCGTAACTTCTTCCTCAGCTTTTGCTGTTGGTGGTACTTGCTTTGCTTGAGGCGTTGACGCTTCTGCATCCAAATGAAACAAAACAGCAGGTTCATTTTCTTCATGCGAAGTTCTTTTTTCCAAAGGTTGGTCAATTGGAGAGACTACCGCAGGCTCAGGGATAACCTCTTCGGCATCAACCACCTCAATGTCGTTAACAACTGGCGTCACATCCCGAATGGTAAATGCGTTTGGCTGCGACGCAACATCTTTAATAGGCGCTTTTAGTTCTTCAAACGAAACGTCCAAATCCCGTAACAAATCTGTTGTTGGTATAATGCTCTCAACCGATTCAGTAGTTGCTGGTTTTTCATGAACAGTTGCCGGCGCTGCCTCTGTTTCAAATAATGGAATTTGACCTACCGACAAATCATGGGTTACTTTCTGCTCATCGTCAAGCGAATGAATGATTTTCTGTGGATTGGCATGAACAATTTCCTGTTGCATGTCAGGGGCAAATCCTGTAGCTATGATGGTAACCGAAATGGCATTGTCAAGTTTTTCATCCTCACCTATACCCATAATAATATTGGTACTGTTGCCCGCCTCTTTTTGAATGTATTCATTTATGGCGCTAATCTCATCAATGGTGACTTCATCACTGCCAGAGACAATAAGGAGCAATACATTTTTAGCACCCAATATTTTATTATCGTTGAGCAGCGGTGAGTCCAATGCTTGTACAATAGCTTCGTTTGCACGCTGACTGCCAGAAGCCACACCAGATCCCATAATAGCTGTTCCACTACTGGCCAAAACGGTCTTGGCATCCCTTAAGTCAATATTTTGAGTGTAGTGATTAGTGATTACTTCAGCAATACCTCTAGACGCATTTGCCAGCACCTCATCTGCTTTTGCAAAGCCTTGCTTAAAGCCTAAATCGCCATAAACCTCGCGGAGTTTGTTGTTGTTGATTACAATAAGCGAGTCGACGTGTTTGCGTAAGTTATTCAGCCCTTGTTGGGCTTGCTCGTTACGCAGTTTGCCTTCAAATTGGAAAGGCATGGTTACGATACCAACGGTTAATATACCTATCTCTTGTGCCAACTTTGCAATTACAGGAGCTGCACCTGTACCCGTGCCACCTCCCATTCCAGCAGTGATAAAAATCATCTTGGTATTCACGCTAAGCATGTCCGATATTTGATCAAGGTTTTCAACTGCTGACTGTGCTCCCACTTCGGGATCGGCGCCTGCGCCAAGCCCTTCGGTTAGTGAAACACCTAACTGAACCTTGTTGGGAATTGGGCTATTTTCAAGCGCTTGAGCATCGGTATTACACACCACAAAATCAACGCCGTTGATCCCTTGCTTGTACATGTAGTTAAGGGCATTGCCGCCGCCGCCGCCAATGCCAATTACTTTAATGACATTGCTCTTGTTTTTAGGCATATCGAATGTTATGTTGTCAAATGTTTCCATAGATAAAAGTTTATTCTGCGCTTTCTAAAAATATTTTTAATCTCTCTGTAAATCGATCAATAACGGACGTCCGCTTTTGGGGTTTCTCACGTGGATTTTCATCGCCACCATCCGTTTCGTCTGTTGGTGTCGTTGGTTTCGCATCTAGCTGTACCAATTGGGTTTCTGCAGCGTTCATAACCAATCCAACCGCTGTTGCAAAAAGTGGACTTGCAGTGGCTTTGTCTGTATCGCCAGCCAAATGTTCGTTGGGATATCCAATACGTGTGTCCATACCCGTGATATACTCCACCAATTGCTTTAGGTGTTTGAGTTGGCTTCCGCCTCCCGTCAACACAATACCAGCTATCAGTTTTTTCTTCTGCTCTTCGTGTCCATAATTCTTGATTTCGGCATAGACCTGCTCGATAATTTCTGTAACCCGTGCGTGTATAATTTTAGACAGGTTTTTGAGCGTGATTTCCTTGGGGTCTCTGCCACGAAGTCCGGGGATAGAAACAATCTCGTTGTCTTTATTTTCGCCCGGCCATGCAGACCCAAACTTAATCTTGAGCAACTCCGCTTGTTTTTCAATAATAGAACATCCCTCTTTTATGTCTTCCGTTATGACATTTCCGCCAAATGGAATAACAGCAGTATGCCGAATAATACCGTCTTTAAATATGGCCAAATCGGTAGTACCACCACCGATATCAATCAAGGCAACACCAGCTTCTTTTTCTTCTTGGCTTAATACTGCATCAGCCGAAGCCAAGGGCTCCAATGTGATACCGCCAAAGTCAAGTCCGGCAGACTTTACACAGCGAGCAATATTTCTAATGGAGGACACTTGACCCACCACAATGTGGAAGTTGGCCTCTAACCTACCGCCATACATACCAATAGGTTCCTTGATTTCGGCCTGTCCATCTACCTTATATTCTTGTGGAAGGACATGAATAATCTCCTCGCCTGGAAGCATAACAAGTTTAAACACCTGATTCTTAAGGCGTTCAATATCTGCCTCATCAATGACCTCATCTGCATTGGTACGGGTGATGTAATCACTGTGATGCAAACTGCGAATATGCTGACCTGCAATTCCAACTACCACACTGGTGATTTTCTTGCCAGAAATAGCTTCTGCTTCTTGCGCAGCCGCCTGTATCGACTGAATGGTCTGGGTTATATTATTTACGACACCTCGATGTACACCTTGACTTTTAGATTTTCCAACACCAACTATCTCGAGTTTTCCATACTCGTTTTTGGTGCCCAACATGGCCACTATTTTGGTGGTTCCAATATCTAGTCCAACTGCTAATTGTTCTTGTTCCATATCATATTATTTTGAACAAACTACTTGTCCGTGAAACGAAAGATTTACTGTTTTATAGGTTTTTAATACGCTGCTGTCTTGCATTTTCGCATAGAAAGCCTTGTAGTTTTTAATTTTGTTGTACAGCTCATTGGGGGTGCCAAGAACAATGGAGTAGTCTTGGTGACGGGGCTCAACAATCAAGCCATCAGACATCCACTCATAAGCAACAATGTGGTCAGACATAAAAGCGTCTTTTGATATTTGCTCAACTACATCAATTAGTGCGTGAAGCTGCTCTTCATTTGGATTGCCATAGACAAACGGCACTTGAACCGATTTGAAAGGAGACAAAGGGAACGGCTCGCCATGATTATCTACATAATAATTGCTATCACTCTGTATACGCACTACTGGTATTTTGGTTGTAACGTGAACACCTAAACCTCCATCAATGGAAACGTAACTCTGGGCATCTTCGATCCAAACGTTTTGTTTAAGCGTTTGTTCAATATTTCTCAAATTTAGACCACTTTTAAAAGCAGATACACTATCACTCAAAGCAAGTGTCAACAATTTATTAACGGAGTCTTTTGGCATCCAAATTGGACGGTCATCTTCCCATGTTACGTGTTTTAAGGTCACTGATTTTTTTTGATTGCGCTGCTGCATAACCACCCCAAGAACAATCGTAAACACAAACAACAATATGGAAATAATCATCTTAAGCATACTGTTGGTTTTTAAGGGTTTGTATGACTGCTGGGACTTCAAAAGCGATGTCTCCCGCGCCCATAATAGCCACAACCGTAGCTGTTGATTTTGCTATCATTTCGGATATCATATGCTTGTCTATCAATTGCGTGGCATTATGCGATTCATCTACCAATAACGCACTAGTAATACCCTCCATTTGGAGCTCACGGGCAGGGTAAATGTCCAAAAGCAATACTTCATCAAAGCGAGCAAGTGCTTGTTTAAATTCTCTTAAAAAGTCGCGTGTGCGCGAAAACAAATGTGGCTGAAATACCCCCAGTTTGATTTGGTTGGGATAAAAGGCTTCCAAAGCATCGGCGACGGCATTGATTTCTGTTGGGTGATGCGCATAATCATCAATTACCACTTTGGGCGCGGTAAGCCTGATGCTAAACCTGCGATCTACCCCCTTAAATGTTGCCAATCCTGCTTTAAGTTGATCGGGTTCGCAACCCACCTCCAAAGCAAGTGCCAATGCAGCAGCTGCGTTCATCACATTGTGCTCCCCTGGATAGGGTAATGCAACGTTGGAAATACGTGACGTTGGTGTGACAAAATCGAAAACATAGCTGCCCTCTATTATGCGCAAATTATGCACCCTATGCGTTCCCGACTCGATACCAAAAGTATTGCCATCAACCCCCAAACCGTTGGCAATAAATCGTTTTTCTGCTGATACTTTCTGGGCAAAATCATTAAAGGTATTGGTCAACTCATTTGCAGTACCATAAATATCCAAATGATCTGCATCCATAGAAGTAAGGGCTATGGCTGTGGGCTTTAGATGCATAAAAGACCTATCAAATTCGTCGGCTTCTACCACCACATAATCATCGCCTTCAAGCAAGAAATTGCTGTCAATATCAGCTGCTATACCTCCCAAAAATGCAGTAATTTTTTTACCGCATGTGCGAAGCAAATGCGTGAGCAATGCAGATGTTGTTGTTTTGCCATGCGTGCCTGCCACTGCTAAGCATGGCATGGTATGGCTTATCTCCCCAATGACTGCTGCCCGTTTTACTAGTCTAAAACCGTTGTCCTTGAAATATGTTAGTACTGGTGATTTGGCTGGCATTGCTGGGGTGTAAATAACCTTTGTATTTTTCGAGTCTCTAAACAATGTTGGAATAGCAGTCGGTGCATCCACATCGCTGATTTGAGCCCCCAGTGACGCTAGCTTTTGCGTTAGTGGTGTAAGCACACGGTCATAGCCTGCCACAGCGTATCCCTGTGACAAGAAGTACAGCGCAAGCCCCGACATTCCTATGCCGCCTATACCCACAAAAAATACTGCTTCTTTATTCACGGTTTAAGAGTTTGATTAGCCTATTCAAAATTTCTTTGGTTGCAGCTGGACGTGCAAAGCCTTTGATGTTTTCTCCAAGCTTGGTGCGTAATGACGCATCAATAATCAATGATTCAAGTTTTGTCCAAAACTGTTCATCTGCATCACGCTCTGCAACCAACAACGCTGCTTCTTTGTCTGCTAGCACTTGTGCATTTTTTTCTTGGTGGTTTTCAGCCACATTGGGCGAAGGGATAAATAGGGTTGGTTTGCCCATCAAACAGAGTTCCGAAATGGCCAACGCCCCAGCCCTAGACACCACCACATCTGCCAATGCATATGCCGCTGGCATATCATCGATAAACGGCATCACGTGAATGTTTGTCGATGTATAGGGTGTATAATCGTCTGTATATAAATTCCCGCACTGCCAAATAAGCTGAATGTTGTGTTGTTGCACATCATCCAAATGTTGATGGATGAGTTGATTTATTTTTTTGGCACCCAAACTACCACCCAAAACCAAGAGGGTTTGCTTGTCTGACGCAACGCCCAAGATTTCAGCAGCAACGGACTTACTGATGTTTTGCTTTAAGGCCGCCCTAATGGGGTTACCTGTTACCACAATTTTATGCTTTGGGAAAAACGCACTTGCAGCCTCACTACCCAAACAAATGGCATCGGCGATCGAAGCGAGGCGTTTGTTGGTAACACCAGGAAATGCATTTTGCTCTTGAATTAGCGAAGGCGTTTTAACCAAGGACGCCACAAAAAGCAATGGTCCACTGGCAAAGCCTCCCGTACCCACTGCCACAGATGGACGGAAACGCAGAACAATTGCCAAAGAATGAAGTAAGCTCCAACCAAGCTTGATAGGAAATAAGATATTCCGTAGCATATTTTGTCTGTCAAATCCAGCTATCCACAAGCCTTTTATTTTATAACCGGCCTTGGGAACACGCTGCATTTCCATTCGGTTGCTTGCCCCTACGAATAGTACCGATGCCTCCGGGTACTGCTCCTTAAAAGCATCTGCAATAGCCAAGGCTGGGAAAATATGCCCCCCAGTTCCGCCTCCAGAAATAATTAATCTAGGCTTCATGGCTTAATTCGGCTAAAGGGTTAGAAATATGATCCTTTGCAGCAGTAGGCTGATTTGCACTGACACTTAATACAACGCCAAGCGCCAAAAAGGTCATCCAAAGCGAAGTACCACCACTACTGATAAGTGGCAATGGCTGTCCCGTTACTGGAAGTAGTGCTACGGCTACGCCCATATTGACAAAGGCTTGTGTGACGATGGGCAATCCCATTGCCAAGATGAGCAGCTTACCAAAAAAGCTTTCAGATTTGTTGGCATTTATCAGAATCCGGAACAACAGCAACATGAACAAAAACAACAAGGATATGGCTCCAAGCATGCCGTACTCCTCAGCAATGATGGCATAGATAAAATCAGAAGTACTCTGTGGCAATACATTCTTCATCATGCTCTTTCCTGCGCCTATGCCCACATAACCACCAACAGCTACCGCTGCCTTGGCACGTTCAATTTGATAATCGGTATTGTCATCCCCTTTCCCCGTGAAACTCTCCACACGGCTCATCCACGTATCTACCCTATTTGGGAAAGCGTCGGGATAGGCTTTTGCAAGAAGGATGAATAATGTCAAGAAAAGGACAGCAGCTCCAAGCAATGCAGTCAAATATTTTAAAGGATAGCCACCCAGAAAGGCAACAACCGTTACCATAAACAATATCAATAAGGCTGTAGAAAGATTTGCGGGTAAAATCAATCCAACAACCAGTAGGATAGGAATCCATAAAGGCAAAAGGCTTTCGGTAAATCGAATTTTGTCCTCTTTTTTGTTGGCAAAATAATCTGCTGCATAGGCCAATAATACGACCATGGCCAAGGTAGACGTCTGGAACGACATGCCTATAACTGGGATGTTAAGCCAACGGCTTGCGTTAGCGCCTTCTATGGTGGTGCCTTGAAAAGCAGTGAACAATAATAAAATTACTACAACAGGTATCCCCAATTTGGCCAAGCCAGAGAAATACTTAAATGGAATGAGGTGAACGGCATACATGATCACCCAGCCCACGCAAACAATGGCGACATGCTTTAATAAATGTCCAAATACAGAACCAGAACCCACCACATAGACCAAGTTTGAGCTTGCGCTATACACAGGAAGAAAAGAGAAAATGGATAGCAAAACCACTATTCCCCAAATAGATTTATCTCCCAACAAGTACTGACTAATTTTCATGTTTATAATTTTCTCACCGCTTCTTTAAATTGATCTCCTCTGTCTTCATAATTTTCAAACAAGTCAAAGCTTGCACAGGCAGGCGACAACAATACGGCATCTCCCTGTGAAGACAAATTGTAAGAAGCCTTAACAGCATCATCCATGTTTTTTGCCTCGATCAAAACGTTTACTACAGACGAAAAAATGTCTATTATTTTATTGTTGTCTACGCCCAAACAAACAATGGCTTTTACTTTTTCATGCACCAAGGGCAATAAGCTCGAATAGTCATTGCCCTTGTCTACACCCCCAACAATCCAGATGGTGGGTTTGAACATGCTTTCAAGCGCATAAAAAGTGGCATTGACATTAGTTGCTTTTGAATCATTGATATAGGCTACTTTGAGTATATTCACCACATGCTCCAACCGGTGGGCTGCGCCTTGAAAGGTTTGCAGACTAGCCTGAATATCTTGATCGCGTAATTGAAATAACTGCGCAATGGTCGCGGCAGCCATGGCATTTTTGGCGTTGTGTCGCCCAAGTAAAGAGGGATTGTTAACTTTGAACATAGCGTTTTTGTTAGCGTAATTATAGGGGTGCTGCTGGGCTTTGATATTTAGCTCTGCGACACCCGCATTAATGTTATCATCTTCAGCCTCATATAGAAAATGATCTTCTTCTGTTTGATTTTTAGTGATGTTAAACTTGGTAGCGCAATAATCTTTAAATGAGTTGTCATAGCGATTCAAATGGTCTGGGCTGAGATTTGTTATGACCGCAATATGTGGGTGGAATTTCTTGATGTGCTCAAGTTGAAAGCTGCTTATTTCCAATACGTATACATCGTGTTTGTCTTGCAAAAGTGCTTGGGCAAAACTGTTGCCAATATTTCCAGCCAAGCCTGCGTCAATCCCACCATCAGAAAGCAAGTGATGCGTGAGCATTGCTGTGGTTGTTTTGCCATTGCTACCCGTAATGCCAATTAGGGTGGCATCGGTATAATTACTCGCAAATTCAATCTCAGAAACCATAGCGATTTCGGCTGCCACAATATCTTTAATTACAGCAACTGTATTGGGAATACCTGGGCTTTTAACCACAAGTTCGGCTTTAAGAATTTCATTCATGGTGTGACCGCCTTCCTCATAGCGCACGCCAATGGTTTCAAATGCTTTCTTGGCCGCAGCAGTAAGCATGCCAGCGTCAGAAACAAAAACATCCCAGTTGTTGTGTTTTGCCAAGGTTGCAGCCCCTATTCCACTCTCTCCACCACCAAGTACGACCAGCTTTTTCATTATCTTATTTTAAGGGTTACAAGGCTAATAATGGCCAACATGATGGCAATAATCCAAAAACGACTCACGATTTTACTTTCGTGATATCCCAGTTTTTGAAAGTGATGGTGCAGGGGAGCCATTTTAAAAATACGTTTGCCAGCACCTTGTCTTTTTTTAGTGAACTTAAAATAGGATACTTGAAGTATCACAGATAGATTTTCAATAAGAAAGACCCCACACAATACAGGAATGAGCAATTCTTTGCGAACAACAAGTGCCAGTACGGCGATAATACCGCCTATGGTTAAACTACCCGTATCACCCATAAATACTTGAGCGGGGAATGCATTATACCACAAAAAACCAACGAGCGCTCCCACAAAGGCTGCCACAAAAACAACCACCTCACTTACATCAGGAATGTACATGACATTGAGGTAGTCAGCAAAAATGATATTTCCCGAAACCCAAGCAAATAGCCCAAGCGTGAGCACTGCAATCGAAGCTGTTCCAGCTGCAAGACCATCTACACCATCCGTAAGGTTTGCCCCATTTGATACAGCGGTAACTATAAAGATGACTGCCGGTATAAAAATCAACCAAGCGTAGTCTCTTGCGCCCGCTCCTGCCCATCCAATAATATCTCCGTAGTCAAACTCGTTATTTTTCAACAACGGAATCGTCGTTTTTATCGACTTTTCTTCTCGTAAAAAGCTCTCGCCGTCAATGGCTTTTTGTTTTATGGTTACACCAGGATGAAAATATAACGTAGCACCTATAATCACTCCAAGAGTAATTTGCCCAACAATCTTAAAACGTCCTTTAAGGCCTTCTTTATCTTTTCGTTTGATCTTAAGGTAGTCATCAGCAAACCCAATTACACCCATCCAAACAGTGGTGACTATTAGCAGTATGATGTAGATATTGTCCAGTTTTGTGAGCAGTAAAACAGGAATTAGTGTCCCAAAAATGATCATCAAACCACCCATAGTGGGCGTTCCTGCCTTTTCCTTTTGACCCTCTAAACCCAAGTCGCGAATGCTTTCACCCATTTGATAGTGTTGGAGCATTGCGATAATACGTTTTCCAAGCAGAGCCGTTACCAACAAAGAAAAAATAATGGCTACCGCCGATCTAAAAGTCAGATATGAAAATAATGATGCTCCTGGAAACTGATAGGCACGCTCTAAATATTCAAACAAATAGTACAACATTATCTTTTGGATTTAAGGTTTTGTTTTAGCTCTTGCATATCATCAAAAGGGAGGCGTTCTCCGTTCTGATCTTGATAGGTTTCGTGTCCTTTACCAGCGACTAAAATGATGTCTTGA
>DCBE01000049.1:0-720 GCA_002313325.1 Flavobacteriaceae bacterium UBA1115 | reverse complement strand
CAGCGACTAAAATGATGTCTTGATCTTGTGCCATGTTACAGGCTGTTTTTATGGCTTGGGCACGGTTCAAGACAGTTAGATGTTTTTTATTTGACTCCATCGGAACACCCGCAAGCATCTCGTTGATGATCAGGTTTGGATCCTCGTTTCGGGGGTTATCTGATGTGAAAATAGTCATGTCGCTTTTGGCAACAGCGGCCTTGGCCATAAGTGGTCTCTTGGCTTTGTCTCTGTTACCACCACAGCCCACAACCGTGATTAGTTTTTCGTTACGCGTACGCAATGCGGTTATGGTGTCCAGTACTTGCGCCAATGCATCGGGCGTATGGGCATAATCCACAATGGCCGTAACTTGTCTGTCGGTATGCACAATTTGAAACCTTCCGGCGGCGCCTTTAATGGTACTTAAGACAGGTAGAAAATCGCTTTGCTCAATATCAAGGAGTTCGGCTATGGCATAAACACTGATAAAATTGGATGCATTGAATGTGCCAACCAAGGGGGTCCATACTTCGTTGTGCTGCAACTTCAACAACATGCCCGAAAAATCTTTTTCCAATACTTTAACATGAAAATCAGCAACTAACTTTAAACCAAAATAATGTTTGGAAGCCTTGGTGTTTTGCAACATGTAATGTCCGTTTTTGTCATCGGCGTTGGCAAGCGCAAAAGCAGTAGAAGCAAGTCCGTCAAAGAATATTTTTTTAATGTCTCGATAGG
>DCBE01000016.1:506-4948 GCA_002313325.1 Flavobacteriaceae bacterium UBA1115 | reverse complement strand
TGAAGCTGATCACAAAGAAACCAAAGATCTTTTGAACTCAGCCACGGTACGACTAAACACATGTATTGACGAGAAGGCAAAAAGCGATGCAAGCGATTCTGCACTCCGTGACCAAATCACTTTCTTAAAGGCCAACAATCAGGAGCTCATAAATAATATGGGCAACCTAACAACACTCTCTCAAAAAGGTGCTGAAAACCTAGAGCGTTCACTTGAGTCTTTAAAAGAAAAAGATATGCGTATCACACGCATGCAAGATGCCGTGACACGTAGAGATTCTGTTACCCTAGCATTGGTAACCAGCCTTAAGGGTGCGCTTGTTGATATCAACGACGCTGACATTGAGGTAAATGTTGAAAAAGGTGTTGTGTTTATTTCCATCTCAGACAAACTGTTGTTTAGAAGCGGTAGCTATACCGTTACCTCACGTGCTAAAGAAGTACTTGGTAAGGTTGCGCGTGTAATCAATGACAAAACAGACTTAGAGTTTATGGTTGAAGGACACACAGACAACGTTCCTGTTAAAAAAGATAGCGATGTTCTTGTAGACAACTGGGATTTGAGTGTAAAGCGTGCAACCGCTGTTGTTCGCATACTACAAAACGATTTCTTGGTTGATCCAGCGCGTATGACTGCCGCAGGACGCAGTTCATATGTACCACTAGAAGAAAATGAGACTGTTAACGGCCGTGCTAAAAACCGTAGAACACGTATCGTTGTGTTACCAAAACTAGATCAGTTCTTTGATCTACTTGAAAAAGGTATGGAAGCTGCATCCAAATAAGGATTAACCGCAATAGAGTATTTAAAGCCACATTTAGGGTGGCTTTTTTTTATGAAACTACTTTGAGTTTTGCAAAACGCAACAGCAAGTTCTTTTCTCCTGATTGATCAAAACGGATAAGGGCCTTTGCATCATTGCCTACCCCATCGGTGCTAACTACCGTTCCAAATCCAAAACGACTGTGAGAAACACGAATACCTTGCTGGATTTCGGACAAGTCCAATGTAGGTCCACTGCTGGGTGCAGCTTTAGACACAGATTTCATTCGTGCTTTGGGCGGTACTTTAGCTGTGGGTTTCTTTTTTACAGGTTGCCTAAAGCGAACCTTATTTGGGTCTGGCGCATCAAAAACGGAAGCATCCATAAATGGTTTAAAGAAATAATCGTCATTGACCACTTGATTGTCAACTAATTGTTCATCGATTTCTGCTAAGAACCTACTCGGCTCTGCATCAATGATTTTTCCCCAACGATATCTAGACAGTGTATAGGTCAGGGTTACCCGCTTTTCAGCACGTGTAAGTGCCACATAAAACAACCTACGCTCTTCTTCTAGTTCTGCTCTTGTGTTAACACTCATGGCAGTAGGGAATAAATCTTCTTCTAAGCCAACGATATACACGTTGGGAAACTCCAAGCCTTTGGCGAGGTGAATGGTCATTAGCGAAACCGCTTGCTGGTCCTTGACTTCATTGTCAAAGTCAGTGGCCAAAGCTACATCTTCTAAAAACTCAACCAAAGAACCGGTAGCATCAACGAGTTCACGTTGTCCATCCACAAAGTCTTTGATACCATTCAACAACTCTTCAATGTTCTCAATACGAGTCACGGCTTCTGGCGTTCCCTCCTTTTTAAGCACTGAAACCAAACCAACTTTTTTGGTGACCATTTCTGCAAGTTCAAACGCATCTAAGCTTGTAAGTTGGATTTTAATCGACTCCATCAGCGTGTAGAAGTCTTGCAGTTTGGTTCGTGTTCCTGCATTGATGTTTAGCGGAAGTTCTTGCACCTTTTCCAATACTTGATACATTGTGCAATCGTGCGTTTTTGCAGCTACAATGAGCTTATTGACGGTCGTTTGGCCGATACCCCGCATGGGATAATTAATAATACGCTTTAAGCTTTCTTCATCATTGGGATTGATAAGCAGGCGCAAATAAGCCAATATATCTTTGATTTCTTTGCGTTGATAGAATGAAACCCCTCCATACACACGATAGGGAATATTACGCTTACGCAAGGCATCTTCCATCGCACGAGACTGTGCATTGGTACGATATAATATGGCGTAGTTCTCATAGCCTTGTTGGGTTTGCATGGCGCGTTCAAAAATATCACCTGCAACATAACGTCCTTCATCACTATCTGTTGGACTACGATGAAAAATGATTTTATGCCCCTCAGGATTAGCTGTCCAAACGTTCTTTTCTAGTCTGTTTTGGTTGTTCGCAATTACGGCATTGGCCGCTTGCACTATGGTTTTTGAGGAACGGTAGTTTTGCTCCAGTCGATATACTGCTACGTCATCGTAGTCACGTTGGAAATTGAGAATGTTCTGAATGTTTGCGCCTCGGAAGGCATAGATACTTTGTGCATCATCACCTACCACACAAACGTTTTGATAACGATCTGCCAAAGCGCGTACAATCAAGTACTGGGAGTGGTTGGTATCTTGATACTCATCCACCAGAATATAGCGAAAACGCTCCTGGTATTTGGCAAGTACATCTGGAAATCTATTCAACAACTCATTGGTTTTGAGGAGTAAATCGTCAAAATCCATAGCACCCGCCTTAAAGCAGCGGTCTACATACTCTTTGTAAATAGTACCCATTTCTGGACGTTTGGATTCTCGGTCTGCCTCAACAAGCTCTGGGTTGTTGCAGTAAGCCCTAACCGTAATCAGGCTATTTTTAAAGGAAGATATGCGGGAACGAATCTGCTTAACCTTGTACAGGTCTTTATCAAGTTGTAGCTCTTTGATAATGGAGCTTAATAAACGCTCAGAATCTTGGGTATCGTAAATCGTAAAGTTTGAAGGATAGCCCAAACGGTCGGCTTCAGCGCGAAGGATGCGCGCAAACACGGAGTGAAAAGTACCCATCCATAAATTCTTGGACTCGCTATCGCCTACTATTTGCGCAATACGCGCCTTCATTTCTCGTGCCGCCTTGTTGGTAAATGTCAATGCCAAAATGGAAAAGGAGTCCACTCCTTGTTGCATCAAATAGGCAATACGGTAGGTAAGCACACGTGTTTTACCAGAACCCGCACCCGCAATAACCATAAGCGGTCCGTCTTTGTGGACAGTAGGTTTTTGCTGGGCTTCATTGAGCAGGTTGAGGTAATTTTCCAACACGTTCTAATTTATAGTGAAAATAGCCAAACACTCACGGTTGATAAAGAAGCCTTACGAATAGTTATTAACAGGAAACTGCTATCTTCGTTTTATGTCTATATTGTTGCAAAAACCTATCGATTATTTGAAAGGCGTTGGCCCAAACAGGGCGCAATTGCTTAAAAAGGAATTGGGTTTACACAGCTTACAGGATATTCTGTACTTTTTTCCACATCGCTATATTGACAGAAGCAAATACTACACACCTAGAGAATTACCACAAACAACAGCAGACGTACAAGTGTTGGGGAGCATCACCCATGTTAAAACCATTAAGCAAAAACGGGGCAGTCGCTTGGTGGCTACTTTTACAGATGGTCAGCACAGCATGGAACTGGTTTGGTTTAGTGGACAGCAATGGATTCAAAAATCACTTCAGATCAACACACCCTACATGGCCTTTGGACGACTCAATTGGTACGGAAAGAAGTGTTCTATTCCCCACCCAGAGCTAGAACTTGTTGCAGATCACCAACAACGCAAAGGAAATTTTCAGGCGGTGTATCCATCTACAGAAACGCTGACTAAAAATGGGATATCCCAGCGTGTCATGAGGCAGATTATAGAAAATCTGTTTAAAGAAGTAGAAAACAAAATACAAGAGGTTTTGTCTGATGAAATGCGCAACACTTATCAGTTAGTTGAGAAAAATGAAGCCCTAAAAGTCATTCACTTTCCAGAGTCTCAAGAATCCTTGGCGCGTGCTCAATACCGCATGAAATTTGAAGAACTGTTTTTTGTGCAGTTGCAATTGGGGTTAAAAAGGCACAATCGTAAAGAACGTATTAAAGGCATACCCTTTCCTAAAATTGGGAATTACTTCAACTGCTTTTTTCACCAGCATTTACCCTTTCCATTAACCGAAGCACAAAAGCGTGTTGTGCGTGAAATTAGAACAGACTTGAACAGTGAGGCGCAAATGAACAGACTGCTACAAGGAGATGTTGGATCTGGAAAAACCGTCGTAGCCGTACTCTGTATGCTCATGGCCTTGGACAATAATATTCAAGCCACACTTGTGGCACCTACCGAAATTTTAGCCCAACAACACTACAGCAGCATAAAAGAATTACTAGCGCCGCTGGGGATTGAAATTGGTTTGTTAACAGGTTCTGTAACCAAAAAAGAACGTAAACCGCTGTTTGAAAAATTAGCCAATGGTCAGTTGCAAATTCTTATTGGCACCCATGCGGTGCTAGAAGAAACGGTTAATTTTCATCATCTTGGATTGGCCATTGTTGATGAACAACATCGTTTTGG
>DCBE01000016.1:0-184 GCA_002313325.1 Flavobacteriaceae bacterium UBA1115 | reverse complement strand
TGAACAACATCGTTTTGGTGTAGCACAGCGTGCCAAGCTTTGGCGAAAAAATAACACCCCTCCAAACATTTTGGTGATGACCGCCACACCTATTCCAAGAACCTTGGCCATGACGGCTTATGGAGATTTAGACCTATCTGTAATTGACGAGTTGCCTCCCGGAAGAAAACCCATTACCACAACG
>DCBE01000036.1:472-20232 GCA_002313325.1 Flavobacteriaceae bacterium UBA1115 | reverse complement strand
AGAAATATAAGATCAAATGTGATTGCACCAGGGTTTATTGAAACAGAAATGACAGATAAACTACCAGAAGATGTTGTGGCTCAATGGCGGGCAGGCATCCCACTAAAACGCGGAGGCTCAACACAAGATGTAGCCAATGCTTGTCTATTTTTAGCCGCTGACTTATCTGCATACATTACTGGACAAGTTTTGCACGTAGATGGCGGTATGTTAACCTAAAATTTATATCATGGAAAAATTACCAAAACTTGGATTACCTCTAATAATACTAATAATCGTAGGGGTTATTTTTATTTCAAAATCATATGTCAACATCCCTTACGGAGAAGCGGGTGTCGTATGGAAACGCTTCGGTGGGGGAACCGTAATTGACGAACCACCCCTAGGAGAAGGGTTTCGTTTTATTGCACCTTGGAATCGTGTCTATACTTACAACATCAAACAACAAGAAGAGTTTGAGAGTGGCATGCGTGTGCTTTCTTCAAACGGACTAGAAATTTCCCTAGATGTTTCTGTATTGTACCAACCAAAGATTGACGAACTAGGTATGTTACACAAAACCAAAGGAGAGAATTACTTGAACATCGTTATTGTTCCAGAAATTCGTGCAGTTGCTCGATCAGTAATTGGACGCTACACGCCTGAACAATTGTACTCCTCAAAGCGTGATGCCATACAGAATGAGATTTACGAAGAAACCATGCGTAAGGTAGAAAACCAGCATGTACAGCTCAATGCAGTATTGGTACGTGATGTGACCCTTCCAACGTCAATTAAAGAGGCTATTCAACGTAAACTTACCCAAGAGCAAGAAGCCTTGGAATATGAGTTTAGGTTAGAAAAAGCGCGTCAGGAAGCAGAAAAAGTGCGTATTGAAGCAGAAGGAAAAGCAGTAGCTAACAGGCTATTAGCAGCATCGCTAACTCCAAATATCCTTAAAGATAAAGGGATCGAGGCGACTCTTTTGTTAGCAGAATCCCCTAACACCAAAATTATCGTTGTTGGTGGTGGCGAAGATGGACTGCCACTTATTTTAGGAAATCAGTAAGGTTTTCAAAAAATTTTCGATATTTGCATCATAATGAATAAAATACATTTTTTCCACTATAACAATATCGCGTTTCAAACGTGCTAGGTGGAGTATGTCAATAACCGTCTAACCCGTTTGTATTGCTCAAACGGGTTTTTTGTTATGATAAAGTCATGAAAGAAAAGATACGTATCGCGATTCAGAAGTCAGGAAGGCTTAACGAAGAATCATTAAGACTGCTGAAGAGCTGTGGCATTGCCATCAATAATGGCAAAGACCAGCTTAAGACATTGTCTTCTAATTTCCCCATGGAGGTATATTATCTGCGTAATGGAGATATTCCGCAGTACCTTAGAGATGGAGTAGTGGATTTGGCCATCATTGGTGAAAATCTAATCGTTGAAAAAGGGGAGGATATTCCCACACTTGAGCTGTTAGGCTTTTCAAAATGCCGTGTGTCCATTGCTGTTCCTAAAGGGAATGCATACAACGGCGTTGCCGATTTAGCAGGTAAGCGCATCGCTACATCCTATCCAAAAACAGTTCAGAAATACCTGTCAGAATGGAATATTAAAGCGGACTTACACATCATTAATGGTTCGGTGGAGATAGCACCCAATATTGGCCTGTCAGATGCCATTTGCGACATCGTTTCCAGTGGATCTACGCTATTTAAGAACAACCTCAAAGAAGTTGAAGTGTTGTTTGAGTCACAAGCCGTTTTGGTTGGTGGTAAAGGTCTATCAGTTACCAAACAAGAAGTCCTTGATAAGCTTTTGTTTCGTATTCGTGCTGTAAATGCAGGTAAAAATTCCAGATATATTATCATGAATGTGCCCAATGATGCTATTGATAAAATATCAAAAATTCTACCGGTATTAAAAAGCCCTACGGTGATGCCCCTGGTTGAGGATGGGTGGAGTTCGTTACACTCTGCAATAGACAAAAACACTTTTTGGGAAATGGTAGACGCTTTAAAAGCAGCTGGTGCTCAAGATATACTGGTATGTCCAATTGAAAGAATTATTAAGTAATGAAGCTAATTTCAAATCCTAAGCAAAGCACATGGCAGGAGCTTACAAAACGTCCAACTACTGATTTCTCCTCCATTGAACCTGTTGTGGATGAGGTCTTTGCTGCCGTCCGCAGCAATGGTGATGTAGCTGTTCGGGAATACAGCCATAAGTTTGATGCATATACGCCATCAAAGCTTATAGTAGATGCGGAAGTATTGGCAAATGCCAAGAGTGAATTATCATCTGAACTGGTCACAGCTATTGACATAGCATATGAAAATATTTATTGCTTTCACAAAGCACAAAAAACAGCACCAGTAAGTCTGGAAACACAACAAGGGGTTAGCTGCTGGCAAGAAAAAAAGCCCATAGAAAAAGTTGGTATTTATATTCCTGGCGGAACTGCACCGCTGTTTTCTACCGTATTGATGCTGGCCATTCCCGCACAATTGGCAGGCTGTCGCCAAATTGTATTGTGTACACCACCAAGCAAAGACGGTATTCCAGCTGCCATCCGCTATGCTGCAAAAAAATGTGGTGTAACCCTAGTAGCACAAATTGGAGGGATTCAAGCCATAGCTGCGCTTACGTTTGGCACTGACGCTATTCCAAAAGTCTATAAGATATTTGGACCTGGAAATCAGTATGTAACAGTTGCCAAGCAAAAGGCTACCCAATATCTAACCGCTATTGATATGCCAGCAGGTCCATCTGAACTATTAGTGGTAGCGGACAGAACAGCAAATCCCGCTTATGTAGCAGCAGATCTCTTATCGCAAGCTGAACACGGTAAAGACAGTCAGGTGATATTTGTAACCACTGATAAAGAAATGAGAGAACTGGTTGGGGCGGAAATCGAAAGGCAATTACCTTTATTACCACGAAAAGAAATCGCTGCCGCTGCATTGATCAATTCATTGGTTGTATATTTTGACAATGAAGATTCTGCACTAGATTTTATCAATGAATACGGTCCTGAGCACTATATCGCTTGTGTAGAAAATGAAGCCTTATTTATCGACGGAATTATCAATGCAGGTTCTGTTTTTATTGGCAATTACACCCCTGAAAGCGCAGGAGACTATGCGTCAGGTACAAATCACACACTTCCTACGAACGGATACACCAAACAATACAGCGGGGTTAATTTAGATGCTTTTTTAAAGTCGATTACCTTCCAGCGCATTAGTGCACAAGGTATAAAATCATTAGGGCCGCACATCGAGGCAATGGCTGCGGCAGAGGGACTTGATGCACATAAAAATGCTGTTAGTCTAAGACTAAAAGATTTAAATAATGGCTAAGACATTTGATTTGACGCAGTGGGCTAGACCTGAAATGTTGGCGCTTGCGCCCTATACCTCGGCTAGAGATACCTTTACAGCAACTGAAGGAAATTACAACTTTCTAGATGCTAATGAGAATCCAAACCCTTCAACAGTCAACAGGTATCCAGATCCAAATCAATTGGAACTAAAGAAAAAAATAGCTGCACTTCGTAGTTGTTCCGTTGATCAACTTTTAATTGGAAATGGTAGTGATGAAATCTTAGATTTAGTATTTAGGGCTTTTTGTGTTCCTAATAAAGATGATGTAATAATTATGCCTCCTACATACGGAATGTATGCTGTATTGGCTAACATCAATGGTGTGGGCATAAAAGAAGTACCGCTTACGGCTGGTTTTCAATTAAATACTGAGAAAATCCTATCAACCGTTAGCCCAAATACCAAGGCTATTTTCTTTTGTAGCCCTAATAATCCTAGTGGTAACCTATTCAAAAGGTCAGATATTAAGCAATTGTTAAACTATTTTGATGGAGTAGTGGTTATAGACGAGGCATATATTGATTTTACAGATGAGCCTAGTTGGCTTACTCAATCAGATAGCTATCCTAACCTAATGATTACACAAACTCTCTCGAAAGCCTTTGGACTTGCCGGGTTGAGATTGGGTATTGCTATCGGACATCCCAATATCATCAAGCTGCTCCACAACATTAAACCACCTTACAATATCAATACCCTTAGTCAGCAGAAGGCAATTGAATCCCTTACAGATATCGAAAAGGTAGACAAACAAATTAAAGAATTGCTTATGGAGCGCAGAAGGGTAGCGGCTTATTTAAGTGAACTTAAATGGGTGGAAACCGTATTTCCATCAGATGCCAACTTTTTGTTGGTACGCGTTGATGATGCTAACAAACGTTATGATGCATTGCTGACTAGAAAAGTGGTGGTTCGCAATCGAACCACGCAAACAAATTGTGAAAACTGCCTTCGTATCACTATTGGCACCCCCGAGGAAAACAATCAGCTTATAGAAGCATGCAATAAAATAACATTATGAAAAAAGTATTATTTATTGACCGAGACGGCACACTAGTATTGGAGCCCGAAAACTACCAGCTTGATGGGTTAGACAAGCTCATTTTTTATCCAGGTGTATTTCAGTATTTGGGACGTATTGCTAAGGAACTGGACTACGAATTGGTTATGGTAACTAATCAAGATGGGCTGGGAACAGAAAGTTTTCCAGAAGATACCTTTTGGCCTACACACAATTTTATGATGACTTCATTAAAAAATGAAGGTGTTCAATTTAGCGAAGTACATATAGACAAAAGCTTACCAGCTGAAAACGCACCAACCCGCAAACCCAAAACAGGTATGCTAACCAGATACATAGGCAATCGTGAATATGATTTGGAGCAATCTTACGTCATTGGAGATAGACAAAGTGATATGGAGCTAGCATCAAACTTAGGCTCAAGGGGAATTTTGTTGCAAAATGATGCGCGTATGGCAAAAGAAATGCCCAAAGAATTAATCAATGTCGTCGCACTTAAAACAACTGCCTGGAGCGAGGTTTATACAATGTTAAAAGCAGGAGAAAGACGTGTCAGCCACGAAAGAAAAACAAAAGAAACATCCATTGAAATTGACCTAAATCTCGCTGGTACAGGCGAAAGTAACATTGACACAGGCATTGCCTTTTTTGATCACATGTTGGATCAATTGGCACGTCATGGCGGGGTAGATCTAAAAATGAAAACCAAGGGTGATTTAGAAATAGATGAACACCACACAATTGAGGATACGGCCATTGCTTTAGGAGAAGCATTTGCAAAAGCATTGGGTGATAAGTTAGGCATAGAGCGCTATGGCTTTTGTTTGCCTATGGACGATTGTTTGGCGCAAGTTTCCATTGATTTTGGTGGTCGTGCATGGTTAATGTGGGATGCGAAATTTAAGAGAGAACTCATTGGCAAAATGCCAACAGAAATGTTCTTTCATTTCTTTAAATCTTTTGCAGATGGTGCAAGGGCAAACCTAAACATCAAAGCAGAGGGTCATAATGAACACCACAAAATAGAAGCTATTTTTAAGTCCTTTGCCAAGGCAATTCGTGCAGCCATCAAAAGAGATGCAGAAAAACTAGTGTTACCATCTACCAAAGGACAGCTATGAATGTGGTCATCATTGATTATGGAGCGGGCAATATTCAAAGCATACGCTTTGCACTGGCACGTTTGGGCATGACTGCAGCACTTAGTAATGATATCAGAATCATTAAAAATTCTTCGCATGTGATATTCCCTGGAGTTGGTGAGGCAAGTTCTGCTATGGAAAAACTCCGTGCAACAAAACTTGACAAACTACTTCCTACACTAACACAACCAGTATTGGGCATCTGTTTGGGAATGCAACTCATGTGTATGCATACCGAAGAAGGGAATACTCAAGGGCTTGGTATTTTTGATACCGCTGTTGTGCGCTTTGAAACCAATTTAAATGTACCACATATGGGATGGAATTCCGTTGATGGTAAAGGAATACTTTTTGAAAATATAGATGCAAATAGATATTTTTATTTGGTACACAGCTATTATGCCATACCAAATAAAGATATGGTAGGCGCTTGTACTTATGACATTACCTTCGCTGCGGCATTGGCTAAAGACAATTTTTACGGTACACAGTTTCACCCAGAAAAAAGCGGAGCCGTAGGCGCTCGCTTGTTACAAAACTTTCTTGCCTTATGATTTTAGTTCCGGCAATAGATATCATTAATGGACAATGTGTGCGTCTCACTAAAGGAAACTACGACACAAAAAAAGTCTATAACGAATCTCCTGTTGAGGTCGCCAAATCTTTTGAAGGCGCTGGGCTAACCCACGTACACGTGGTTGATTTAGACGGTGCACGTGCAAAACATATTGTGAATATCAAAGTGTTGGAGGCCATTGCAACCAAAACATCACTTACCATCGATTTTGGTGGTGGAATTAAATCCGCTGTTGACTTAAAAACCGCTTTTGATTGTGGTGCTACACAGGTTATTCTGGGCAGTATTGCAGTCAATAGCCCTAAATTGGTTTTAGAGTGGCTTCAAAATTTTGGGGCAGACAAACTTATACTAGGTGCTGATACCAAAAACAGACGTATTGCTACTCACGGATGGGAAAAAGACTCAGGCATAAATATTTTGGATTTTATCAAAGACTACAGTGCAAAAGGCTTTAAACATGTACTGTGTACCGATGTGGCCAAAGATGGTATGTTAGCAGGCCCGTCTTTGGAACTTTATTATGAACTGTTAGAAGAAATAAAAAAGATTTCGCTGATTGCTTCGGGTGGGGTAAGCAGTATGGACGACTTGTATCAATTGGAAGAACTGGGCTGTACGGCAGCCATTGTCGGAAAGGCAATATACGAAGGAAAAATATCTTTAAAAGAATTGGAAAACTATCAATTAGAACAATCATAAGATGCTAACCAAAAGAATAATTCCTTGTTTGGATGTCAAAGACGGACGTACCGTAAAGGGCGTTAACTTTGTTTCTTTACGTGATGCTGGAGATCCAGTAGAATTGGCAGAGCGCTATGCACAAGAGGGTGCTGACGAATTGGTCTTTTTGGACATTTCAGCTTCTGAAGAAAAACGTAAAACACTAGCAAAATTGGTTCGTGATGTGGCACAGGCTATTGATATTCCATTTACGGTAGGTGGTGGCATTAGCTCCATTGAAGACGTTGGTGTTTTATTAGAAAGCGGCGCAGATAAGGTTTCCATCAATTCTGCAGCAGTGCGCCGACCAGAGTTCATTAGCGAACTTGCACAGCGTTTTGGTACGCAATGTATAGTCATTGCTATAGACGCTAAACAAATTGAAGATGAATGGGTCGTACACTTAGTAGGGGGTAAAGTACCAACAGAGCGACGTCTTTTTGAATGGGCCACTGAGGCCGTGGAACGTGGCGCTGGTGAACTGCTCTATACTTCTATGGATCACGATGGTACAAAGCTAGGATTTGCCAATACAGCATTAAAACAATTAAGTAAAACGGTAAGTGTTCCTGTAATTGCGTCTGGTGGAGCAGGTGAGATGAGCCATTTTGTTGATACCTTTGTAGAAGGAAACGCAGATGCAGCTTTGGCAGCAAGCGTATTTCACTTCAAAGAAATCAGTATACCCGAACTCAAAAAATATTTAGACCAACATCAAATACCTGTACGATGAACATAGATTTTAGCAAACACACAGACGGACTAGTGCCCGCCATAGTACAAGATGCACAAACAAAAACAGTGCTGATGCTGGGTTATATGAATGCAGAAGCCGTTGCCAAAACCCAAGCAACTCAATTAATTACCTTTTACAGTAGAAGTAAAAATCGACTATGGACTAAGGGCGAAGAGAGTGGAAATCACCTGAGTTTGGTATCCATGACTGTCGATTGTGATATGGATGCCTTGCTTGTTAAAGCATTGCCCATGGGACCTACCTGTCACAAAGGAAACGACACCTGCTGGAACGAAAAAAATATACCATCATATGGATTTATATCGGATTTAGAGACCACCATAGCTGACCGTAGAAATAATCCTACTGACAAAAGTTATGTTGCAAGTTTATTTGCTGAAGGCATAAATAAAATTGCGCAAAAAGTAGGCGAGGAAGCTGTAGAAACGGTTATTGAAGCCAAGGACAATGATGAAGGTTTGTTTCTAAACGAAAGTGCCGACTTACTCTTTCACCTGTTGATTTTGCTACAAGCCAAAGGATTTACGCTGCAAGATGTGATTGATGTGTTGGAGGCTAGGATGTAGATAATACTCATTTATCGTATTTAAAGCACTATCAACTCTTTTTTGTATTTTTATTTACCAAATTTAATTTACTTACCTAATCATGAAACGATTAATTTTCACCCAAAATTCTCTTGTATTATTGTTATTAATTGTAATGCTTAAAGGATGTGCAAGCCTTGTGTTGAACTATAAAAAAAGTAATGTTATTGAAACCTATATTGATCTAAATTCAGTCGAAAATGACCAACTTATAATTACACTAGACCCAGAGCCATTCCCAGCAGGGGAGGTAACTTTTTATATGCCAAGCGTTATACCCGGTACCTATCAATATTCCAATTTTGGGCGTTTTATATCTGATGTAAAAGCTTTTGATAAAAAGGGGCAACCCTTAGTCGTTGCGAAGGAGGATGCCAATACTTGGAAAATTGTTAACGGTAAACAACTCGATCGCATCACTTATTTAGTTGATGACACCTTTGACAGTGAAGAAGGCAAAGAAGTGTATCCAATGGCCGGGACAAAAATTGAAAAGGATGAAGTTTATTTACTAAATCTCCATGCTATGGTAGGCTACTTTAAGGGTGGTAAAGAATGGGCCTACCGCGTGACCATAGACTCACCAACAGATTTGGTTCCCTTTTCTTCCATGGAATCGGCTAGCCATACGGCAACACAAGACGTATTTCTAGCAGATCGTTATTTCAACATTATTGATGATCCAATTCTTTATACCAACGACGATAGCGTTTCTTTTACATTAGATGATATCGAAGTAAATCTAGCTGTATATTCACCAAAAGGCGTACACAAGGCTACTGATTTTAAAGAAACACTGGAGGAAATGATGCAAGCACAAAAACGCTTTTTGGGCAATGCCAACACTACTAAAAGTTATGACATCTTACTACTGCTGATGAGCATGGAAGAATTACAACACTACGGAGGTATGCAAGGCGCATTGGAACATCACACTTCCACAACAGTGACGTTTTATGAAGGGTTGGAAACAGACTCGCTAAAAGAATATCTTGTGGATGTGGTGTCGCATGAGTTTTTCCATACCTTAACCCCTTTAAATGTACACTCAGAGCAAGTGCATTATTTCAATTATAATGAAGGTGTGATGTCGCAACATCTTTGGATGTATGAAGGCACAACAGAGTATTTTGCCAACCTATTTCAAGTACAACAAAACATTATAGACGAGGACAATTTTTATGGCCGCATGTCGGATAAAATCTCAAGAGCTAAACGCTTTAACGACAACATGCCATTTACGGAAATGAGTACCAATATTGTTGATGAACCATACCAAGCTAACTACCAAAATGTATATTACAAAGGTGCGTTGATTAATATGTGTTTGGACATCATTATCAGAGAGCAGAGTGGGGGAACACGTGGTTTCCTAAATGTCATGCAAGCTTTAGCCAAAAAATATGGTGTAGACACACCCTTTACCGACAATAAACTTTTTGATGAAATTATTTCCATGACCTATCCAGAAGTAGGTGCCTTTATTGAAACTTACATACAAGGAGAAACACCCATTCCTTATAAAAATTATTTGGAAAAAGCGGGAGTTACAATATCTGAAACCGAGAAAAAGCTACAAAGTATTATAATGATTGACCCCAGAACGCCATTTATTGCACCAAAACCCAACAAAGCTGGTAGCATGGATTTGGCTGTTAAAGGACTTAACAATCGCTTAGAAGAAATAGGTTTTCAAAAAGGAGATTTGATACGTGTTTTTAACGGTACTGAAATACCTGAGCTTTCACAAGAAAATATGGGTGCCCTAAATATGTTGTTTGGTGCATCTTTTAGCTGGTTACCAGAGCAAAAAGTAACATTTGAAGTAGAGCGAGATGGCGAACGTATAACACTTGGCGGAACTGTTGGAATAGCGGTGTCACCAGCCAAAGGCATCACTGCTTTAGAAGATGCTACGCCAGCACAAATCGCATTACGAAATGCTTGGTTACATTGAAATTACGGTTGATGAAAGCGTTATCACCTAAAATATTTAAATTTTTTAAGCAACTAGAAAAGCACAATGACAGGGAGTGGTTTGAGCAACATAAACCTGAGTTTAAGCTGCTAGAAACAAGTGTCAAGCAGTTTGGCGAAACCCTTAAAGATAAACTCAACCAACATGATAGCATAGACCGTTTTAAGTTGTTCCGTATTTACCGCGATGTGCGTTTTTCAAAAGATAAAACTCCCTACAAAACGCATTTTGGCATGGCATGGCACCGTACAAAACCTTATTACAGGGGTGGGTATTATTTACATCTAAAGCCTAACGACGTCTTTTTAGCCTGTGGCTTTTGGGACCCCAACTCTAGAGACCTTAGACGCATCCGGGAAGAAATAGACCTAGACGGACAGGAATACCGAAACCTTATCAATGCAGCAGACTTTAAAAGCGTTTGGGGAGAACTTCAGGGCGATAAGTTAAAAAAAACTCCTAAAGGATACGCTAAAGACAACCCAAATATAGATTTACTGCGTTTTAAGCAGCATATTTTTATGGTCCGCTACACAAATCAGGATGTTGTCGCTGAAGATTTTATAGATCGCCTTGACGAAGCCCTACAAGCCGTACGACCATTTGTGGAATATATGAGTGCCGTATTGACCACAAATGCAGATGGGGAAAGTTTAGTTAAGGGTTGATTAATTTTTAAATGCTTTCTTTTAGGCAATGCAATTAATTGCCAAAAAGATAGTCTATTTGAAAAGATCTGTAATAATAATGAGAAACGGTATATAACAACAATGATTTTACCCATATTACTAGTGTCTCAAAAAGGATTTAAAAATAATTTAAATAGTTTTAGATAAACGGTCTGCTACCAATAACTGCAGCTGGCCTTGCAAGCGTATAATTACCAAATTCATCATGCGCTTGTTTAACTTGGAAGAGTTTTGAATGTAGAATTTGTATTCGGCAACAGTAAACTGACCAATCAACATACCCTTAAGAGCATTACGAAACTTCTGGTCTTTGCAAATGGCCGTTTCTACATACTGTAGGCGTTTTTCTAACGAAAGCTCATAAAACACACCCTTATGTTTATTGGCATAATTAACAAATGAAGCAAGAAGCAAGGGGTTCTGTAATTTTAAAACAGGACGGAGGGTGGCGTTTTGAAAACGTTCTTCTTCCGACATATTATCAAAAGTTTGATGTTTTTTTATGTCTGGCCTTATACACAAAAGATCATTGTGCCTGTTGTTCATTTATAAATTTTTATTAAAATTAATTTCAAATCAAACACAATACATTCATAAACATATATTTCTATTAAATAGTTTTTCAACAATTCATATTTGAATGATAATTTATATTATGTTAAATTGTGTTTTTGATTGCTGTTTTATATAACTTCGTAAAGTGAAATTTATAACCCTATGATAGTAGGTATACCAAAAGAATGTAAAAATAAAGAATACCGCGTTAGCCTTATGCCCCAGCACATAGCGTTCATAGCGCAAACTCATAAGGTAATTTTACAGCAAGATGCCGGATTAGGTGCTGGATTTTCAAATGAAGATTATATGCGTTCAGGCGCGATTATGGTACCAAGCATGGAAGATGTTTATACGCAGGCAAACTTGATTATTAAAGTCAAGGAGCCCTTGCCACAGGAATATGCCCTAATCAAACCACATCATACCCTATTTACTTTTTTTCACTTTGCTGCCTCGTCAGTCCTTACAGAAGCCATGCTAAAATCTGGGGCTACGTGCATTGCCTATGAAACCATTGAAGACAGTAAAGGTGGATTGCCACTTTTGGCCCCCATGTCTGAAGTTGCAGGACGTCTTGCTGGACAACAGACTGCCAAATACCTTGAAAAACCACAAGGTGGCAGTGGTATATTGGTAGGTGGTGTTACGGGCGTAGACCCTGCTAAAGCCTTTATTTTGGGAGGTGGCGTTGTAGGCACAAACGCTGCAGCTGTACTTTTGGGCATGGGCGCAGATGTTACCATTTGCGATATCAATGAAAGTCGGTTAACTGCATTAGAAAATGCATTTGATGGTAAAATCCAAACCCTGCTAGCCACAGAAGAAAATATCTTGGCCAAACTACCCCTTGTAGACGCCGTCATTGGTGCCGTGTTGGTAAAAGGTGCTAAAGCGCCAAAACTAATTACCAAAGAAATGCTATCATTCCTTAGGCCGTATTCCGTTCTGGTGGATGTAGCGGTGGATCAAGGGGGTTGTTTTGAAACCACAAAACCCACCACCCATGAAAATCCCACCTATTACGTGAATGATATCTTGCACTACGCTGTAACCAACATGCCCGGTGCTGTTCCAAGAACATCCACCCAAGCATTGTCAACTAAGACATTTCCTTATGTAATAAAACTGCTAAACAAATCACTAAACCAACTTCCAACAGAAATACTTAAGGGAGTTAATACGCATCGAGGTAAACTAACAAATCGCGAAGTTGCAGCTGCGTTTAAACTTCCTTACTCAAACTTGTCAACTATTCTAGGTTAATGCTTATTTTCGTAGAATGAATACGATACCATCACTAAACATTCAAGACTTTATATCGGGCAATTCAGCCCAACAACATCAATTTATTTTAGACTTAGGACGTGCCTTTGAAGAAATCGGTTTTGTTGCCATTTCCGGACATTATTTAAACTTAGCCCTAATCGATGAGCTGTATAACCAAATAAAAGCTTTCTTTGATTTACCCACAGACATTAAAAAGAAATATGAAATTGAAGGCTTGGGCGGACAGCGAGGTTACACCTCCTTTGGTAAGGAACACGCAAAAGGCAAAAAGGAAGCTGATCTAAAAGAGTTTTGGCATTTTGGGCAATATGCCAAAGTTCCAGCAACATTAAAATCGCATTACCCGCCGAATGTATTGGTTGAAGAATTGCCCGCATTTAATGTAGTAGGCGAAAAAGTTTTTAAAGCCTTGGAAAAAACAGCCATGGCTCTATTACGTGCCATATCGCTGCATTTGGGTCTGGAGCAACATTATTTTGATGGATTTGTCGCTACTGGGAATAGCATCCTCCGTCCTATCCACTACCCGCCTATTCAACAAGCACCAAAAAATGGGGAGCGTGCCGCAGCTCATGGCGACATAAACCTGATTACACTGCTTATGGGTGCACACGGTAGAGGCTTACAAGTACTCAACCACAAAGGAGATTGGATAGACGCCATTGCTGGCCCTAATGAACTTATGGTAAATGTGGGCGATATGCTTTCGCGACACACCAACAACTTATTGAAATCTACCATACACCGTGTGGTAAACCCGCCAAAAGAAATGTGGGGCACGTCACGCTATTCCATTCCGTTTTTTATGCACCCCATTGCCACTATGCCACTTGACGTATTGCCGCATTGCATCAACAATCAGCAACCCAAACAATACGATGACATCTCCGCTGGTGATTTTCTTAGAGAACGACTAATTGACCTAGGTTTATTAAAAGCATAATGACAAAACTCAGCGATTTATCGGACTTAAAAAAATTGTTTCCGGAAGCCGAGGGAACCTATACCCCACCTGTTGAAAAGAAATCCGGAATAGCAAAGCAGTATCTAGAAGCACACTTTAGCAATAAGGGTCGTGGGAGTAAAACCGTTACCATTATCAAAGGGTTTGAGGGATCACCAGATGCACTAAAAGCATTGGCGAAAACGCTTAAGCAGCACTGTGGCGCGGGGGGAAGTGTTAAAGATTACGACATTATTATTCAAGGGAATATGCGTGATAAAATCATGGCATTCCTCAAAAAAGAAGGACATCAAGTGAAGCGTGTTGGCGGTTAAGAGTGTTTTTTTTCACAGGACGTTACTGTTAATAGTGAATTTTCTGCTGTATCCTTAGTTGCCATCCTTGTCCCTAGCCCTGATTGGTATATAGGCTGTGCAAACGTTGTCTTAACTGAAGCTGAAGGCGAATTTGTTGTAACCAAAAAAATAACGGGTAATGTTCATGATGTTGGAACATACAATGGCGCTACATTTACCGCTACCAATAGTTTTAGTTAACCAAGTGAAAATATCAAAATCATTACTTAACCACCGCTTGGAAACAGTACAGAAGTCCCTGCGTCTGTTTTCAGCTTAACATTCACAAAAAAAATAATTACCAATTTATACTTGGTTTGCCTTGTCCTTTTAAATACGCATTCGCTTGGCTGAAGTGTTTGTTGCCAAACCACAGCCCTTTGTGTGCACTAAACGGAGATGGATGTCCTGCCTCAAGGACTAAGTGTTTGTTTCTATTGATATGCTTGCCTTTTTGCTTGGCATAATTGCCCCAAAGCATAAAGACCAAACCCGTTTTGTTTGAGGAAAGCTTTTCGATTACGGCATCTGTAAATTTTTCCCAACCTTGTTTTTGATGACTTCCCGCCTGCCCTGCCCTAACGGTTAAGGTGGCATTGAGTAGCAACACCCCTTGTGATGCCCACGGCAATAAACTACCAGATCTCGGATATGGCTTTCCCACATCTTGCTGAAGTTCTTTTAGAATATTTATCAACGAAGGAGGATGTGTAACACCCTCAGGAACAGAAAAACACAAACCATGCGCCTGCCCGAAACCATGATAGGGATCTTGACCTAATAGCACCACATTAACCGCTTCAAATGGACATAAATCAAAGGCGTTGAAAAGGTCTTTACCAGGCGGATAACAGCTATATTGCTTATATTCTTGGCGTACAAATTGGGTCAATCTATCAAAGTAAGGGGCGGCAATTGTATCCGCCAACTGCGTTTGCCACGATTTTATCAGACGAACCTTCATTAAAAAAGCTATTTTTGTGTTGTCTCAAGATAGCAAAAATTGAAATGAAAAAAATTGCGCAAAAAGCACTCGATGATTTAGAATTTGGAGTTGTCCTTGAACAAGCTGCCCTGCGCTGTGCAACAGCACTTGGAAAAGCGCAGATGATGGCAACAATACCCTCAAGTGATCTATGTGAAGTTAAAAAGGCTTTGCTAAGAACTAAAGATTACGCTAGTTCGTTTTCGGAAGAAAAACCCATTCCCAACCACGGCTTTGAAGACGTCAGTGATGAAGTATCGTTGCTAGAGGTAGAAAACAGCAAGATTGAAGTCGAGGGCTTGCGCAAGCTATTGCTGCTTGTCGATACTGCCAACACGCTAATCACTTTTTTAAAGAAAAATAAAGATCTTTATCCAACGCTGTTTGAAGCCACTTGTGGGCAAGTACCCATCAAAGAAATCCCAAAAGAAATAAACCGTGTACTTGACAAATTTTGTGAAGTAAAAGATCGAGCATCCGAGAATCTACATATCATCCGCAAACAAATGAATACGGTTCGTTCCAAAATAAGTCAAAGTTTTGGCGCGGCATTGAGTACCTATCAAGGTTCAGGTTTTTTAGATGATATCAAAGAAACGGTTATGGGCAGCAGGCGTGTATTAGCCGTTAAGGCTATGTATCGCCGAAAAGTGAAAGGCGTAATCCACGGCAGCAGTAAAACGGGGAGTATTGTTTACATAGAACCGCAAACTACCCTAGCCTATACCCAAGAGCTTCAAAACCTCATTTACGACGAAAAAGAAGAAATTGATTTAATCCTGCGTGCCCTTACCAACTATATGCGCCCTTTTGTAGATGAAGTTAACCAATTTGCCAGTCTGCTGATTTTAATTGATATGCATGCCGCTAAAGCCTATTACGCCAAGGAGATGGACGGCGTAATGCCCATGTTGAGTGATACGCAAGAAATTGACCTAAAAAAAGCATACCACCCCCTACTCTATTTGAGTAATATGAGAAAGACGAATACCACCTATCCACAAGACGTGCATTTGCATGCTGAAAACAGAATTGTGGTTATCTCGGGGCCTAATGCAGGCGGAAAAAGCATCACACTCAAAACAGTTGGCCTACTACAATTAATGCTGCAAAGTGGCTTCTTGCTTCCCTTGGATGAAAGCAGCCATATGAGTGTGTTTGAACGCATACTCACGGATATTGGTGACAACCAATCCATAGAAAACGAATTGAGCACCTATAGTTACCGCCTAAAGAATATGCAGCGCTTCTTGAAAAAATGCGATGAAAAAACACTTTTCCTTATCGACGAATTTGGAACGGGTTCTGATCCAGAACTAGGTGGTGCACTAGCCGAAATATTCCTTGAAGTATTTTATGAACGTAATGCTTTTGGTGCCATTACTACCCACTATTCAAACCTTAAACTGCTGGCCAACGAACTACCGCACATCACAAATGCCAATATGCAATTTGATGGTAGAAACCTTCAACCCACTTTTCATTTGGTTACAGGAGAAGCAGGCAGCTCATTTACGTTTGAGGTAGCCGAGAAAAATGGCATACCCTATAGCCTAATCAACAAGGCAAAAAAGAAAATTGAACGCGGTAAAGTCCGTTTTGATGCCAGCATAGCCAAGCTACAAAAGGAGCGTGCCAGCATGAGCAAAACTTCTAAAGCAATGCAAGAAGCTTCGTTTAAAAGTAAAAAGGAAAACGAAAAGTTGGAAACACTTAATGCAAAAATAAAACACAAGCTAGAGCGCTATCAAGAACTCTTTGACCAAGAAAAGCGCATGATTGTGCTTGGTAATAAGGTAAACGATGCGGCAGAACGGTTTTTTATCACAAACAAAAAGCGTTCACTTATTTCTGAGCTATTGCAAATCGTAGATACCGAGAATGCAAAACGAAAGCGAAAGTCAAATGCCATACACAAGAAAGAACAACAAGAAAGGCGTGCAATTAAGAATGAGTTAGTTGCGAAGGTAGCAGTGGTTCGCAAAGAAAAAAAGAAGCAAAAACAGACCAAGCCAAAAGAAAACTTTCGCCCAAAAGTTACCTTCCAAATTGGAGACAAAGTGCGCATGTTTGATGGAAAAGCCGTAGGTACCATAGATATCCTCGAGAAGAAAAAAGCCATCGTAAACTATGGCATTTTTACCACACAGGTAAACGTGGAAGCCCTTGAATTGGTAGAACGAAAGAAGAAGTGAAACGTGCCGTTGTCTTTTACGATAGCGACTGTTTGCTGTGCAGCAACAGTGTGCGGTTTGTGTTGAAACTCGACAGGCACAATCACTTTTCATTTAGTGCCCTTAACAGTACTTTTGCTATTCCCTACAAGCTATCTGCTGAAACAGTAGCGGTATTAACACCCAATCAAGAGTTGCTGTCACATCACAAAGCTGTAAAATACATCATAAAACAGTTACCTAAATTGAAGTGGATGGTGTTTCTGTTTTATATAACCCCGGGGTTTTTTCAGCGATTTGTATATGGTGTAATCGCTAAAAATAGAAAAAACTGGTTTGGCACAACGAACTGCATGCTTTCAAATCAACATGCAGAACGCTTTATAGACTAGTTTTTGTAGCTGTCATCCCAGTTTTTAACTACAGGCGTACCGAGTTTACCCAACCATTTGGCGACCAGCATGGATACTGACGCATCTCCGGTTACGTTTACACTGGTACGGCACATATCCAAAGGGCGATCTACAGCGAAAATAAGCGCTAGACCTGCTTCAGGAATACCTGCTTGTGCCAAGACAATCACAAGCATAACCATACCAGCACCGGGAACAGCAGCAGATCCAATAGAGGCAAGTGTTGCCGTGGCAATAATTCCTAATTGTGCACCTAGACTTAAATCCATCCCAAAGGCTTGTGCAATAAACACAGCGGCAACGGCTTGATACAGACTAGTACCATCCATATTGATAGTTGCCCCTATGGGCAGCACAAAACTGCTTACATCTTGTTCAACGCCCAAGTGTTCGTGTACACGTTCCATGGTTACGGGGAGTGTCGCAGCTGAAGAGGAAGTAGAAAAAGCCAACAATTGTGCTGGTGAGATTCCTTTGAGGAAAAAACCGATTTTCTTTCCTGTGATAAGGCGTACTAAGATGATGTAAAATAACAGCATACAAAGCAAGCCCAATAGTACCGTTATGGTGTATAAGCCTAAGGCTTTAAACAAATCGGGTGATGGTGCTTCAGCGACCAAGGCCGCAAGAAGTGCAAATACGCCATAAGGTGCAGCAATCATAATCAAATCAATAAGTTTGAGAATGACCTCATTGAGTGCATCAAAAAAGTCTTTAACGAATTGAGATTTCTTTTGCGGAATAAGTACAATACCTATCCCAAAAAATATGGCAAAGAAAATCACCTGTAGCATATTGCCGTTGTCTTGCATGGCAGCAAAAATATTCGAGGGTACCATGTTTACTAGCGCTTGTAGTGGACCTGCTTCCTTTTGAGCAGCAGCAACTGTTTGTTTGGCAGCAGTATTAGAGGCATAAGCGGAAAGCAGTTCAGTTCGCGTTTCGTCGGAGATGGTATTTCCAGGCTTAATTAGGTTGACAATACTCAAACCTATGGTAACAGCAGTTAACGTCGTCAATAAGTATAAACCAATAGCACGACTACCCATGAGGGAGAGTTGTGTAATGTCTTTGAGATCAGAAACCCCTTTGATTAACGAAGCCAAAATCAAAGGCATTGCAATAAGTTTCAATGCGTTGATGAATATTGTTCCAAAAGGTTTAATCCAGTCTGAAATAAAAGCTGGTCCAAAAGAAAGGAGAGAAAAAATAACTCCAAATAGAATACCGGCAAACATGCCGATTAAAATTTTCCAGTGTAGGGCTACTTTTTTCATGGGGCTATTTTCGAATCGTTCTATTGAGTAGGGAGAAATCAGCTAAAACGAGTGCTGCCATAGCTTCCACAATAGGCACTGCACGTGGTACTACGCAAGGGTCGTGTCGTCCCTTACCCTGCATGGCAACTTTGTTACCCTCTTTATCTACAGTTTCTTGAGATTGCATGATGGTAGCTACCGGTTTAAAGGCTACATTGAAATAAATATCCATTCCATTAGAAATACCTCCCTGTATTCCACCAGAATGGTTGGTTTTTGTTGTTCCATCTGGGTTAAATAAATCATTGTGTGCGCTACCCCTTAGTGAGGCTCCGACAAAACCACTGCCATACTCAAACCCCTTCACTGCATTGATAGAAAGCATGGCATGACCAAGTAAAGCATGTAGTTTGTCAAAAGCAGGTTCTCCTAGCCCTACTGGTACTTTTTGAATTACTGCACTAACAATGCCCCCTACTGTATCTCCAGCTTTGCGAACTTCTTTGATATAGTTTTCCATTTTTTGGGCCATCTCTGCATCTGGACAACGCACTGGGTTTTTTTCTATTTCATCAAAATGTAAATCACTGTAAGGCTTTTCTAGCCCCAAGCTCCCTACTTTAGATACATAAGCAGTAATTTTTATGGGAGACAGAAATTGTTTAGCAATAGCTCCAGCCACTACTCTGCTAGTTGTTTCGCGTGCCGAGCTTCTACCTCCACCCCTATAATCGCGAATACCATATTTCTGATCATAGACATAATCAGCATGTGAAGGTCGATAACTGTCTTTTATATGAGAATAATCTTTAGATTTTTGATCCTGATTTGCAATAATAAAACCTATCGGAGTCCCAGTTGATTTACCCTCAAAGATTCCGGACAAGAATTCAACAGAGTCATCTTCTTTCCGTTGAGTAACAATTTCAGACTGCCC
>DCBE01000036.1:0-143 GCA_002313325.1 Flavobacteriaceae bacterium UBA1115 | reverse complement strand
CCAGGTCTTCTTCTTTTCAGCTCTGAATTAATAAAGTCTAAGTCTATATTTACACCTGCAGGACACCCGTCTATAACTCCACCTAGAGCTTTTCCATGAGACTCGCCATAGGATGAAATTTTAAATATGTTTCCGAATGAATT
>DCBE01000008.1 GCA_002313325.1 Flavobacteriaceae bacterium UBA1115 | reverse complement strand
ATGAAAACAAAATCGAGTGCAAAGAAACGCTTTAAGCTCACGGGCACAGGAAAGATCAAACGCAAGCACGCGTTTAAGAGTCATATTTTGACTAAAAAATCTAAGAAGCGAAAGCTCAAACTAACGCACACAGGGTTGGTGCATGAAAGCGACGCCGATAACATCAAAGAACAACTTAGTTTAAAATAATATAAACCTGAAGTCGGCTTTAAAAGTGAGATTCTCCGCCTGCTTCACCAATACTACATTATGCCAAGATCAGTAAATGCGGTTGCATCACGCGCAAGAAGAAAGAAAATTTTAAAACAAGCCAAAGGGTACTTTGGTCGAAGAAAAAACGTTTGGAAAGTTGCCAAAAACGCTGTTGATAAATCAATGCTTTACGCATACCGCGATCGCAGGAACAAAAAACGTAGCTTCCGTGCCCTGTGGATTACACGTATCAATGCTGGTGCTAGACTACACGGCATGTCCTATTCACAATTTATGGGAAAGGTAAGCGCGAACAATATTACACTTAACCGTAAGGTATTGGCCGACTTGGCCATGAATCACCCAGATGCTTTTAAGGCAGTTATCGATAAAGTAAAATAAGCTATTAGTTAGAACGGCATATCGTCGTCGTCCGTTCCAAACGCTTGGTCTGGACTTGTGCGCGGTGCCTCAAAAAGTTCATCCCCTGCATTTATTTTGGATTGAAACTCAATCGGAGCGTCAAATTGATCCAAGTTGTCAAACTTACCAAGGTTTCCGATAAACTTTAGGCGTATGCTGTCCAATCCACCATTACGGTGTTTTGCGACGATAAATTCTGCCTGCCCAGCCGCAGGTGAACGCTCCTCATCGTCCCATTCGTCAATCTTATAGTACTCAGGTCTGTAGATAAAAGTTACCAAATCGGCATCTTGCTCGATGGCACCAGACTCACGCAAGTCAGAAATTTGTGGGCGCTTGCTTCCCCCTCGTGTTTCTACCGCACGTGACAACTGTGACAATGCTATAACGGGTATCTCCAATTCCTTGGCGAGCGCTTTTAAGTTTCGGGAAATGTTCGAGATTTCTTGTTCTCGATTACCAGCCTTACTGCTTCCACCAGGCGTCATCAACTGCAAATAATCTATCATGATTAGGCGAATGCCGTATTGCGAGGACAAACGTCGGGCTTTGGCGCGAAGGTCAAAGATGGACAACGAAGGTGTATCGTCAATATAGAGCGGTGCTTTTTCTAAATCAGAAACCTTCACATTAAGCTGTTTCCACTCGTGGTCTTCCATTTTTCCGGTTCGAAGCTTTTCTGAACTAAGCCCTGTTTCAGAAGAAATAAGACGAGTAATCAATTGTACCGAAGACATTTCTAGAGAGAAAAAAGCAACAGGAATATTTTGGTCCACGGCAATGTTTCGCGCCATGGATAGCGTAAGGGCCGTTTTACCCATACCCGGTCGGGCAGCAACAATGATTAAATCACTGTTTTGCCAACCAGAAGTCAGTTTGTCTACGGCGTGGAAGCCAGAGGGCACACCACTCATGCCCTCTTGATTGGCAATTTCTTCAATTTTTTTCTTGGCTTGGATAACCAAACTTTGCGCACTCACGGTAGAAGTCTTAAGGTTCCCCTGACTGACGTCATAGAGTTTGGTCTCCGCCTTGTCGAGCATGTCAAAAACGTCCTTGGTTTCGTCATAAGCCTCTTCGATAATTTCACTTGAAATTTTAATAAGGCTGCGCTGAATGAATTTTTGAAGGATGATGCGCGCATGGTACTCAATGTGCGCAGAGGAAGACACTTTTTTTGAAAGCTGAATGAGGTAAAAGTCACCTCCTACTTGATTTAGCTTTTGGTCTTTTTTTAGTTGAGCCGATACGGTCAAAAGGTCAATGGGCTCTGAATTCTCAAAAAGCTTGACCATTGCGGAAAAAATATGCTGATGTGCCTCACGGTAAAAAGCATCGGGCTGTAAAATATCAATGACCTCATCAACACCTTTTTTATCAATCATCATGGCGCCAAGTACGACTTCTTCGAAATCAATAACCTGTGGTGGCAGCTTTCCACGTTCCATTGGAACAACCGTAGAGGACGACACTACAGACTGCATGGGGTTCTTTTTTTCCATTACACTAAACTACACAAATGGAGGCAAATATTTTTAGAAAAAGTGAAAAAATAACGAACAACAGGCTGGTTAATAACCCGCTTCAAAATGTTTAAAAGCTAAACATTATTCATCGTACACGCCCATAGCAAAAAACTTGTCCATGCGTTCTTGCACGAGTATGTCGATTGGGAGTTCTTGCAATTCCTTGTAGGTTTTGCAAATGGTTTTGCGAACCGTATCAAACATGGCCTCACGATTGGCATGCGCGCCTCCAAGGGGTTCCTTGATGATTGCATCAATGAGCTTTTGGCGTTTCATGTCTTTGGCCGTAAGCTTTAGTGCTTCAGCCGCTTGCTCTTTGTATTCCCAGCTACGCCATAAAATGGATGAGCAGGATTCTGGAGAAATAACTGAGTACCATGTGTTTTCTAGCATAAATATGCGGTCACCCACACCTATGCCCAATGCGCCGCCGGAAGCACCTTCGCCAATAACCACCACCATAATAGGTGTCTTGAGGCGAGACATTTCCAATATGTTGCGTGCAATGGCTTCACCCTGTCCGCGCTCCTCAGCTTCCAATCCGGGGTATGCGCCGGGTGTATCGACAAGACAAACAACAGGAAGATTAAATTTTTCGGCAGATTTCATCAGACGTAGCGCCTTGCGGTAGCCCTCGGGATTTGCCATACCAAAATTGCGATACTGACGTGTTTTGGTGTTGTATCCCTTCTGATGTCCAATAAACATAAAGCTTTGATCTCCAATCTTACCCAAACCTCCGATCATCGCTTTGTCGTCTTTTACCGTTCTATCGCCGTGCAGCTCTAAAAAACTACCTTGCGTAAGGTCGTTGATATAATCCAGGGTATAAGGTCTTGAAGGGTGTCTTGAAACCTGAACACGCTGCCAAGGAGTTAGATTGGTGTAAATCTCTTTTTTAAGCTCAACCAGACGGTCTCCGATATTTTTACAGGCCGCGGTAACGTCTACTTCGTTGTCGTTACCAATGACTTGACATTTGAGCAATTGGTCTTCTAATTCCTTTATGGGTTCTTCAAAGTCTAAATACTCCATATTGTGATCTTAGTGCAAAACAAATATACTTATTTTGGGTTCCGAGCAAGGGGAAGAAACGTTTTTTTTGTTCTTCTTAATTTATAAATACCGTTGGCCAAGACAGCAGTAAGTATGCAAATCAATCCGATGTAAAAGCCGGTATGCATAACTTCTTTTTCTCCAAAAATGGCATAGGCCAAGGCAATTCCGTATACAGGTTCCATATTGATGCCGAGCATGATGGAGTAGGGCGTTAGGTGGCGCATTACAACAATGGATACAACAAAAGCATAGGACGTACAAACAAATGCCAAAATAGACAGCCACAATAAATCCTGCTTAGAAATAGCAAATAATTCAGCGGTAAAAGAACCCTGAAAAGCCAATACCAAAGTGACCACTACGGCACCCACTAAAAGTTCGTAAAAAGACAGTACATAAGGATCGGTTTTGGTAACATACTTACCGTTGAGCAGTGTAAATAATACGGCCAAAAGAGTTGATATACCTGCATAAAGAAAGCCCGCTAAATGTGTGGTTCCTGTGCCGAGGACCAACCCCAAACCAAGAATTACCAAGAGTCCAAAAAATACCTCGTAGCCAATCACTTTTCGCTTGTAAAAAATAGGTTCGAGTAAGGAAGTTAAAAAAGCACCTGAAGAAAGTACCGATAAGGTTACGGAAACGTTTGAAACCTTGACAGACCCAAAGAAAGTAATCCAATGAAATGCAATAAGCACCCCGCTCGCAACAGCCACCCAAGCAATGGTTTTGCTTACGCGAAAATTGTGCTTACGCAACCAAAGTACCAAGCCCAAACCCATGGTCGCCAGAGTCATGCGATACCACACCAAGGGAATGGCCGAGACGCTAATCAAAGCACCCAAAACGGCTGTGAAACCAAAAATAATCACGATGAAGTGAAAGTGAAAGGTGCTGAATAGCTTATCTCTTCGCATAGCGCAATAAATAAACAGAGAGTACAGCAAATAAGGCATTGGGAATCCATGCGGCTAACCAAGGCATGAAGTTTGATTTCTCAACCATAACTTCAAATATTTTGTCAAAAAAGATATAAAGGAAAGCCAGTATAATGCCAATGGCCAAGTTAATTCCCATACCGCCACGCTTTTTAAAAGACGCTACCGCCACCGCAATCAGCGTTAGGATAAATGCAGAAATGGGAATTGACCACCGCTTGTGACGCACCAACAGATGGCTGTTAATTAGCGGACTTCCGTTTTCACGCTCTTGCTTAATGTATTTGTTTAGCTCAAAAAAATTGAGTGTTTGTGCTTTGTAGGTAACAGGTACCATGGCATTTAGATCCAATGCAAGTAAAGTATCAAGACGTGCCTCTTTTCGAATAACTTCCCGATCGTCTCTAATGGTGCGCTGAAAAAATTGAGCCAGGCGGTGAATGCTGTCTTTTTCTACCCATCGGATGTTTTGGGCTTTTATCTTGTATACCAATTGGTTGTCCTCAAAATGCTCCCATGTAAAATTATACCCCACCTGTCGGTTTGCGTTATAATTACTGAAATATATAAAATCGTTATCGCCTATTTGATTGTAAATATTCTCTGTCAACATCACCTTTCTGCCTTTATTAATGTATTCGTAATTAAAGCTATTGAAGCTTTCACTGGCATTGGGTACCCAAAACATACTAGCGCCAAAGGCTAGTACGGCAATGATCGATGCTGAAATAAGAAAAGGACGCAGGTATCTGTAAAATGAAATCCCAGAACTCAACACGGCAATTACTTCTGTATTACTTGCCAATTTTGAAGTGAACCATATCACTGACAAAAACAAAAATATGGGAAATAGCTGGTAACCAAATACCCATACAAAATCGTAATAATGAACTAAAATCTCAGCAGTTGAGAGTTCGTTTTCTTTGAATTTATCAATTTTTTGAGAGAGATCAACCAATACACTTACAGGAACAAAAAATACCAACATTACTGAAAATGTGCTGATGTATTTCTTGATGATATATTGGTCTAACAACTTCATATTACAAGCGCTTATCCATTTGACGCACCATGGTGTTTTTCCAAGACGCATAATCTCCAGCTAAAATATGCTTTCTAGCTTGGCCTACCAACCACAAATAGAAAGAGAGGTTATGCAAGGTGGCGATTTGCTTGCCCAACAGCTCTTTAGCAACAAATAAATGACGTAAATAAGCTTTGCTGTATGCGAAGTCAACAAAACTACTACCCTTGGGATCGATCGGTGAAAAATCGTTTTCCCATTTTTTATTTTTGATGTTGATGCTGCCTTCTGAAGTAAACAACATACCGTTGCGCGCATTTCTTGAGGGCATGACACAATCAAACATATCTACGCCCAAGGCGATGTTCTCCAAAATATTAATTGGTGTGCCAACACCCATCAAATAACGCGGCTTGTCTTCAGGCAAGACGGCACAAACCGCATCAGCCATGGCATACATTTGCTCAGCTGGCTCTCCTACCGACAAGCCTCCGATAGCATTTCCTGGTGCGTTGGTGCTTGCGATAAATTCGGCAGACTGCACGCGTAAATCGGTATACACACTTCCTTGCACGATGGGAAAAAGCGTTTGGTTGTATCCGTATATAGGTGTTGTTTTATCAAAGTGCTCTTGACAGCGGGTAAGCCAACGATGCGTGAGGTGCATGGAGTTTTTGGCATAATCATAGGGGCACGGGTAAGGCGTACATTCGTCAAACGCCATAATGATATCCGCTCCGATACTTCTTTGGATATCCATAGCCCGCTCTGGACTAAAAAAATGTTTGGAGCCGTCAATATGCGATTTAAATGTCACACCTTCCTCGTTAATTTTGCGGTTGTCTGCTAATGAGTATACTTGATACCCTCCGCTGTCTGTCAATATGGGGCGTTCCCAGTTCATAAACTTATGAATACCGCCTGCCTGTTCTAAAATGGGCATGGAAGGCCTTAAGTATAAATGATATGTGTTGGACAAGATAATATCGGGGTTGATGTCTACTGCCAAATCGCGTTGATGTACCCCCTTTACGGTGGCTGCTGTTCCCACAGGCATAAAAATAGGGGTCGCTATTTTTCCGTGGTCGGTAGTGAGCTCCCCTGCCCTAGCTTTTGAAGCGGTATCGATTTGTAGTAATGAAAATTTCACCTGTCAAATATACACAACACGAGGCTGCATGTAAGTTATTAATAGCTGTTCATTTTTTTAGTAGAAATAATGAGAAAATAATGGTGTTAGCTCGAAGTGAAGTTTTATTTTTGATAAAATTTATTTTATGGCATCCATTGAATCTATCCAAACGCTTTTACCACAGGTGCGCCGTGATATCTTACGTATGGTACACCAAGTAAACTCGGGTCATCCCGGAGGATCGTTGGGCTGTGCTGAATTTTTTGTTGCGCTCTACCAACATGTTATGGACTATTCGACCGACTTTAGCATGGACGGTAAAAACGAAGACCTCTTCTTTTTATCTAACGGACACATTTCACCTGTTTTTTATAGCGTGTTGGCGCGAAGCGGCTTCTTCCCCGTTTCAGAACTTGCCACCTTTAGAAAATTAAATTCCCGCTTACAAGGACATCCCACTACGCATGAAGGGCTTCCGGGAATACGTATTGCTTCTGGTTCGCTTGGACAAGGCCTGTCTGTTGCCATAGGCGCTGCTGAAACAAAAAAACTCAATAATGACAAGTATTTGGTCTATAGCCTACACGGGGATGGTGAGCTTCAAGAAGGACAAAACTGGGAAGCCATTATGTATGCAGCTGGCAAGGGAATAGACAACCTTATTTCAACCATTGACTACAACAAACAACAAATTGACGGAAGCACGGATGACGTTTTGCCACTTGGCGACGTTAGTGCTAAACTAGAAGCTTTTGGTTGGAACGTAATCAATGTTGAAAAAGGCAATGATGTTGCAGCTATTTTAGCCGGATTTGAAGCAGCCAAGGCAGCCTCAGGCAAGCAAAAGCCTGTTGCTATTTTACTCCACACGGTAATGGGTAATGGTGTTGATTATATGATGCATACCCACGCTTGGCACGGCAAAGCACCAAACGACGAACAACTGGCCATAGGATTGGCGCAAAACGAAGAAACTTTAGGGGATTATTAAGATGGGATTGAAAGAATATACGTATACAGAAAAAATTGATACACGCTCTGGATTTGGCGTTGGTTTGGCAGAAAACGGCGATCTAAACGACAATGTCGTGGCTTTGTGCGCTGACCTTACAGGTTCGTTAAAGATGAATGCGTTTAAAGATGCACACCCAGAACGTTTTTTCCAAATAGGTATTGCAGAAGCCAATATGATGGGTATTGCTGCAGGCATGACTATTGGGGGTAAAATTCCGTTTACGGGAACCTTTGCCAACTTCTCAACAGGTCGTGTATACGATCAAATCCGTCAATCGATTGCCTATTCACATAAAAATGTAAAAATATGTGCTTCACACGCTGGTATCACGCTTGGCGAAGATGGCGCTACACACCAAATTCTAGAAGACTTGGGATTGATGAAAATGCTTCCGGGCATGACCGTAATCAATACTTGTGACTTTGAGCAGACACGAAAAGCAACACATGCAATAGCCGCACACAACGGGCCTGTTTATTTGCGCTTTGGACGTCCTGCAGTTCCTAATTTTACTAACGATTTGCCTTTTAAAATAGGAAAAGGAATACTACTTCAAGAAGGTATTGATGTAACACTTGTGGCCACGGGGCACCTTGTATGGGAGGCGTTGGAGTCAGCAAAAAGCCTACACAACCAAGGCATTAGCGCTGAGGTAATCAACATACACACCATCAAACCGTTGGACGATGCCCTTATTTTGCAATCGGCAAAAAAAACAGGTGCAGTGGTAAGTTGTGAAGAGCACAATTACTTGGGAGGTTTAGGAGAAAGCATTGCCCGTGTGTTGGCAGAGCAGCACCCCACCCCACAAGCTTTTGTTGCCACACAAGATACTTTTGGCGAATCTGGAACGCCTGCGCAACTCATGGAGAAATACGGACTAAACGCTGCTGCTATTGTGAGGAAAGCGAAAGAGGTTTTGGCTAAGAAAGCCTAGTCTTTATCTAAGTAATCTGGCGTACCGTCATTATCCGTATCATCGGCTATGCCATCGTTATTAGCGTCGTACTCGTCGCGTGTTATAGTGCCATCGTTGTCATCATCATTGTCAAGGTAGTTTGGAAGACCATCGCTGTCAGTATCTTCATCAAAATAATTATCGTCATTTAAGTCCTCGACATGCGTAGGCACCGAATCTCCGTCGTGATCTGTGGTGTTGTAGGTAAATAAATCTACAGCAAAAATCAGTGGTGAGTAAGCTGGAACACTTCTTGAATCGTCGTAATACCCCAAGGCAGAGGGTATAAAAATAGCAGCGGAGCCAAAGCCATCAAATGCATAGGTACCATCTGAATTAATGGTCGGAGGAGCTGCACTTTTAATGTACGGCATTAGGGCGCTAAAGCCTTTTACCACAGAAAGTGACTCAAACCAAACAGGATTGGTTCTTTCGTCAAATCGATTTAGGTTAAGTAGCATTCCCTTATAAGCAACAAAAACGCTATCAGCAGAAGTTGGTGCAGTTCCCATGCCTTCACGTATTTTGAGCACATAGGCGGTATGGTCAACGTATGCACCATCGTTATCTTTAATTCTACAATTGAGTTCTTCAACTTGGTCAATCAAAGGTATTTTATTTGCATTGTCACCTTTAATGGTATCAATGGTGAATGTTACTTGCTCATTGGTTGCAGCAGTTGCATATTTTTCATAGTTGTAGAAGCGTGTTTGCATAAAGGTAAGTAAGGAGTCGTTATCGACCGCGAGTTGGGCTTGGTAGTCACGAGGCGGCTCTATAAAACCACGCTGCTGTTCTTCACAAGCAGTAGCAAATACAAGTAGGCATACAATTCCAAAAAAAGGTTTAAGTATTTTCATCAATAAGATTTAAAGCGCAAGATACAATTTTAGTGTATTATTGCGAAGCAATATTATAAACATGCGAATAGACAAATATCTTTGGGCGGTCCGCTATTACAAGTCAAGAAATGCAGCCAGTACGGCCTGTAGAAAGGGCTATGTACAGCTTGGCGGCCAAAACGCAAAACCTTCACGAGAGGTTTATTTGTCAGATAAAATTAGCGTTCGACGACAACAACTCACTATTGAAATCTATGTGTTAGACATTCCAAAGAGTCGTGTTGGCGCAAAACTCGTAACCCAATATTGCAAAGACATCACCCCAAAAGAAGCATTGGATCTCAAGCATGCTGTAGATGAAAATCAACGCTTGTCGAGAGTCAAAGGCGCAGGCAGGCCGAGCAAAAAAGACCGAAGAGACCTCGAGGACTTTTTAGATAATGATGCCTAAGGTATATTATGTATTTTTGTGCTATGAGTGAAATCATTTTGACACCGAAAGAAATTGAGCACAAGCTGGAACGCATCGCTTATCAAATTCTTGAAGCCAATGGCGAAAACCAAACCATCATAATTGCTGGTATCATTGCCAATGGTTATGCGGTAGCTGAACGTATTGTCCACCACCTAAAAGCCAATTCTTCAAAAAAAATTTTAAGCTGTGAGATCAAAATAGATAAAAAAAATCCGCTTAATCCTATTCAGACCACACTTCCTGCAAAAGATTACACAAACAAATCAGTTGTGCTGGTCGATGACGTGCTTCACACAGGAACAACCTTAATATACGCCGTGAGACATTTTTTAAGCGTGCCGCTTAAACAGTGTAAAACAGCTGTATTGCTTGACAGAAACCACAAGAAATTTCCCATTAAAGCCGACTTCAAAGGGGTATCACTGTCAACTTCTATAAACGAGAATGTGGCTGTTCGTGTGGGTCCCAACGGATTTACTGCCGTGCTAGATTAATTTTCCAACTTCTGCCACTAACGTTTCAATAGATTTGTTGTCTGCTGAAATAATGTGATTTGCTTGCCTGTAAAAACTTTGACGCTCAAACAAATGCTTGGCAATAAACGATTGCAAGTCTTCCTCCGTCTCGGCATGTGCAATTAAAGGACGTCCCCTTCTTTCAGGAAAAAGTCGTTGCGCTAACGTCTTATGTGATGCATTTAGATAAAAAACATGCGGAGTAGTAGTTGCAACAAGTGCCATATTATCGTAATAACAAGGAGCGCCACCGCCCAATGAAATGACCTTATTAGCAGCATTATTAAGTACTTTTGTTAGTGTTAGATGTTCCAATTCCCGAAAAGATTTGGCGCCCTTTTCAATGAACAGTTCAGTAATTGAAGCAGCTGCATCATGGGCAATCACATCGTCTAGGTCTTCAAACAAGAGATTGTGTTTTTGTGCAAGCATACGACCAACCGTAGACTTGCCGCTGCCCATATATCCTATTAATATGATTGCGTTAGGGTTAGAAAAAGAAGTTACCATATTTAAAAGTATTGCAGGTTGCAAATTTAGGGTAATTTAATCTTTGAATAATCGTCAAAATGCGCCTATATTTGCACCTTCAAATTTTGACTTGGTAGCTCAGCTGGTAGA
>DCBE01000062.1 GCA_002313325.1 Flavobacteriaceae bacterium UBA1115 | reverse complement strand
AAAAGGCTTCCAAGTCCCCCGCCAATAAAAACGAGTAAAAAAGAAATGAAGTTCATGTTACACGATGCTTTTCAGCCCTACCAACAAGCTCACAAAAATTAAAAAGCCGATAAGCACCAAAAAACTTCCTTTGAAATATTGCTTACTTTTTTGTTTGTCCTTTTTGTAGCTGTATATTATAGCAAAAGTGAAGCTTACAATGAAAAAAAGGGCAAAAATCAATTGACCGTTGCTGAACATAGTGTTATTTTTAGCGAAACTATAAAAAAATGCAAGACCAACTAGATGCAGTAGCAACATTTCACAAAGCTTTTGGTATGGGAGTCGCTAAAAAACCAACTGCAACATTATCTAAAGACATATTAAACCTGCGCCACAGATTGATGGATGAGGAAAACGAAGAATATCTTGAAGCAGCAAATAACAACGATTTGGTAGAAGTGGCCGATGCACTTGGTGACATGCTTTATATACTGTGCGGAACCATACTCACTCACGGTATGCAACACATCATTGAAGACGTATTTGCAGAAATTCAAGACAGTAATATGAGTAAACTCGGGTTAGATGGAAAACCAATATTCAGAGAAGATGGTAAGATAATGAAAGGGCCTAATTACAGGCGTCCAGATTTGAAGCAGTTTTTAGACTAGTCACAAACCTTATAGCGCCAGTTAAATGGGTCTTCAGCGTTGTTGTATTGTATATCCATCAACTTTTCTTTTAGCATAAGTGCATAACTATTTTCTGGAAGTGGGGTTTCAAACTTTTCCCCTTTATAACCAAAACCATCGATGGTTTGAACGACAACTGCAGTGCCACTGCCAAAAATTTCGAGCAGTGTACCAGATTTTGAAGCTTCAATAAGTTCAGCAACACGAACCATACGCACTTCTGTTTTAAGCCCCAAGTGTTTGGCCAAGTCCAAGATGCTTTTTCTTGTAACGCCATCCAAAATGCTGTCGCTTGTTGGCGCCGTAATAAGTGCGTCGCCAATGCGAAAGAACAGATTCATGGTGCCCGCTTCTTCGATATATTCGTGTGTGGCAGCATCGGTCCAAATGACTTGTTGGTAGCCTTCGTTTTTCGCCAATTGTGTGGGGTAAAACTGACCTCCGTAGTTTCCAGCTGCTTTCGCATAGCCTGTGCCACCTTGTGGTGCACGACTGTAATAATCAGCGATTTTGACGCGAACTTCACCACCATAATAATCGGCAACAGGTGCGCATATGATCATAAATCGATATTCGGTTGCAGCAGAGGCTTGAACCCCTGCTTGAGAAGCAAAAACAAATGGCCTCACATATAATGAATTTCCCTTTCCTGCTTTTACCCATGCTTTGTCAACTTTGATAAGTTGTTTCATCCCATTTAGGAAAAGGGCTTCAGGAAATTGGGGTATCGCAAGACGTTCAGAGGACGTATTAATACGTTTCGCGTTTTGCTTAGGTCTAAACAACCAAACACTTCCACTTTCGTCTTTAAATGCTTTCATGCCCTCAAACACAGCTTGACCGTAGTGCAATACGCTTGCAGCAGGAGAAAGCTCCATGGGTGCATAGGGCACGATCTCAGGGGTTTGCCATTGTCCATCTCGATAGTCACAAACAAACATATGATCTGTAAATGTGGATCCAAATGCAAGGTTGTCAAAATCAACTGTGTCTATCCTAGATGTAGTGGTGGGCGTAATGTGTATTGATGAGTTCACTAAACAAAAGTATAAAAATCTTGGGTGCATAATTCTAGGTATCTTAAATTTACAAAAAAAAAGATGCACATCCTCATAACAGGTGCAAGTGGATTGATTGGAAAATCACTTATACATGCCTTAGATAAAAGGGATTATCGCATTTCAACTCTCTCTATAACTAAGCGTTCAGCTCTGGTTTCAACCAATATCAAAACATATCATTGGAGCCCTAGCCAAGGTATTTTTGATGGAAAAGCCTTAGATGGAGTTGATGTAATCATCAGTCTGGCAGGCGCCAAAATCAACCAGCGATGGACAAAAAAGAATAGAAAAGCCATTTTAGATAGCCGTTTAAAAGGAACCCAGCTCATTAAAAATGCCCTGAAAAACAACCCCAATCACAATGTTACACACTTTATAAGTGCATCGGCTATTGGTCTTTATCCATCTGATTTTGACAGAACATACAAAGAGACCGAAACCAAAGTCGCAAACTCCTTCACTGGTGAAGTTGTGTCTGCTTGGGAACAAAAAGTGGATGAAATATCTACTTTGGTTCAGCATGTCAGTAAAATCAGAATTGGTTTGGTCTTGGCAAAGTCAGGAGGTGCGCTTGTTCCGTTGGCAACACCTGCACCATTTGGCTTGGGTGCATGGTTTGGTTCTGGAAAACAATGGCAGTCTTGGATTCACATACAAGATTTGGTGCAATTATTTTTATTTGCCCTTGATCATCCAGGTACTTATAACGGTGTGTCTCCCAATCCCGTGACTCAAAAACAGTTGGTAAAGGCCATTTCAAAACAATATAAGATGCCCCAATGGATGCCTGGTATTCCTGCTTTTGTGATAAAGGCGCTTATGGGAGCAATGGCCAACATACTTCTTGACAGCATTCGCGTTTCTAGCGCACATGCCCAAGCCCAAGGATTTTCTTTTGATTTTCCTACGTTGCAAGAGGCGCTTCAGGATTTATTACCGCTTAATTTAAAAAATTAGTGTCATTTTGACATAGATATTTTTTTGGCAGTACTTTTGCCATTTAATACAAAAACAATTATGGCTGCCAAAAAGGACAAAAAAACAGCAAAAAAAGAGGCAACGCAACAAGCTCAAGAACCAGTTGTTGAAAACAACGAGCTATTAGTTGAAGCTCAAGAAGTTTTAGAAGCGGAAAAAAATAAGTTTTTACGCCTGTTTGCGGAGTTTGAAAATTATAAAAAACGTACGGCCAAAGAACGAATTGAGCTGTTCAAAACAGCTTCTCAAGAAGTTATGGTAGCCTTACTACCAATTTTAGATGATTTTGAACGTGCCCTTTCTGAACTAGATAAAGAAGATGAAAAACTCACAGGTATTCACCTTATTCACAGCAAAATTTTTGATACCCTAAAACAGCAAGGGTTGACCAAGATGGAAATTGAGCCTAATGCGGTTTTTGATGCTGAACTTCATGAAGCCATAACACAGTTGCCTGCCTCAAACGATCACCCAAAGGGCAGCATCATTGATGTTGTTGCTTCAGGATATAAACTAGGCGACTTAATTATCCGCTACCCTAAGGTAGTAGTGGCTCAATAGCTATGAAAGAAGATTATTACGACATATTAGGCGTCAGCAAGTCGGCTTCGGCTGCTGAGATAAAAAAGGGGTATCGCAAAAAAGCGATTGCCTACCACCCTGACAAAAATCCGGGTGATGCAGAAGCTGAAAAGAAATTTAAAGCAGCGGCGGAAGCCTACGAAGTATTGAGCGATGAACAAAAACGTGCCAAATATGACAGCTATGGACATGCAGCATTTGATGGCAGCCAAGGCTTTGGCGGTGGCGGCATGAATATGGATGATATTTTCAGCCAGTTTGGAGATATTTTCGGCAGTGCTTTTGGTGGTGGTTTTGGCGGTTTTGGCGGGAGTGGACATCGCCGTACCAAGGGAACCAACCTTCGTGTTAAGGTAAACTTAACGCTTGAAGAGATGGTACTTGGTGTTGAGAAAAAAATTAAAGTAAAACGGAAAAAGCAAGCACCTGGTGTAAGCTATGCAAACTGTAAAACCTGTCAAGGTTCAGGACAAACCATGCGTATTACCAATACCATTTTGGGCCGTATGCAATCTGCTACAACATGTACTTCGTGTAACGGTGCAGGACAAACCCTTCGCCATCGTCCTTCAGGTGCCGATAGTTACGGCATGATTTCAGAAGAAGAAACCGTATCTATTAAAATTCCTGCAGGCGTTGAGGATGGTATGCAGTTAAAGGTCTCCGGAAAAGGAAATGAAGCACCTGGTCAGGGGATCTCTGGGGATATGATTGTGCAAATATCAGTAAAAGACCACCCAACAATCAAGCGTGAGGGGAATAACCTTCATTTTGATTTATACATTTCCCTATCTGAAGCTGTTTTGGGTACCTACAAAGAGATTGAAACGGTTGGTGGCTCTGTGCGCATAAAGCTGGAGTCTGGTATCCAATCTGGAAAAATATTGCGCTTAAAAGGAAAAGGCATACCCAGTCTTAATCACTACGGCACGGGCGATATGTTGGTTCATGTAAATGTTTGGACTCCTGAACAGCTAACAAAAGAGCAAAAACAATTTTTCGAGCAACAGGCTACACACGACAATTTTAAACCTAGCCCAAAATCAAGTCATAAATCGTTTTTTGATAAAGTAAAGGACATGTTTTCATAATTT
>DCBE01000022.1 GCA_002313325.1 Flavobacteriaceae bacterium UBA1115 | reverse complement strand
GAGTCAGCTGGGCTTTAGTGCTGTATATAATCTTGACGGCGGCGTCCTTGCTTGGCAGGGCGATTTGGAGGAGTAATTTCAATACAAATTTCGCTTAGAACTGCTCGCCTGTTTATGGAAAACACAATATTTTAGCCGTAAGTCGTTATAAACAACAGGCGTTGAAGAACTTGTCGTCGCATATTCAGGCCGCAAAAAGCTTGGACTCATTGTATGCATTGTTGTAAGCCAAGACTACTTCTTTTTGGGTGTCAAATTATAAGTTTCACGCTCCTGCCCAGCATCAGCAATGTAAATTGACCAAGTTGTTTATTCAGCAACTGCTGTTAAACACCGTTTTTACTTTTTTGTTTCAATACTACAAATACAAGGCGTCGGCTGTGTCGAACAAATTTTGCACTGGGTACGTCAATTGCCCCTTAAAAAAACAATTACAGCCTTAAGTTTAAGTAGCTTGGCTGCAGGATAGAAGATCCCATAGAAAGTCAGGAGTGTATTCAGCTAAAAACCAACAATTGCACTCCGCGGAGATGCATGTCGTGCTCCTTTGGACACAAACTCTTAAATCTTTGATTACTTTTGTTATATGAGCTCTATGTATGAATTGCGCTACTATCTCGAAAAACGTGGCTTTGAAGTATGCTCCCGATTGGCAGAACGCCTGGGTATGAAAGCAAAACATGTTCGTATTTTCTTTATATATCTGAGTTTTTTTTCTTTGGGTGCTGGCTTTGCATTATATTTGGTCTTTGCCTTCTGGCTAAGAATGAAAGATCTTTTATTTGCAAAACGCTCATCAGTTTTTGATTTATAATCCAAACCATTTATGAAATACCTCACCACTTTAATCATGACCCTTTTGTGTCTACCGCTAAACGCTCAAACCACTGAAAGGGGACTAGACGAACGCATTAATGAAACATTTAAACCTGTTTCTGATTTTTTCTCAGAAGTTGTTTTCTTCGAAGTAGGCGGCAATCCTTTTGTGATTTATTTATTGGTTGGAAGCGCCTTGTTTTTTACCATTTACTTTGGGTTAATCAACGTACGTAAATTCCCATTAGCCATTAATGTTGTGCGCGGAAAGTATGATGATATTGATCACTATTCAGCGTCAGAAAAGGCAGCTGTTAATGTTGCTGATGGTGATATCGCTGGCACCAAAAAAGACGAAAGTCAAGACGGTGAAGTGAGTCATTTTCAAGCATTGGCAACGGCAGTTTCAGGTACTGTCGGAAATGGAAATATCGCAGGTGTTGCACTTGCCATAGCATTAGGCGGCCCTGGTGCTACCTTTTGGATGATTGTTTGCGGGCTTATTGGTATGTCCACCAAGTTTGTGGAATGTACGCTTGGGGTAAAATATCGTGATGTTGGTCCTGATGGAACAACCTACGGTGGCCCAATGTATTACCTAAAGAAAGGCTTGAGTGAAAAAGGTTTTGCCAAACTAGGTAAGATTACAGCCGTCATTTTTGCGATATGTTGTATTGGTGGCTCTTTTGGTGGGGGAAATGCCGCACAATCTAACCAAGCTACAGTCGTTTTAAAGCAGCTTATGGGGCTGGAAAGCACCAGTGCTGGCGCTGTCATTGGTTTGCTGATGGCAATCCTTGTGGGCCTTATTATTATTGGTGGGATTAAACGTATTGCTTCTGTTACGGAACGCGTAGTCCCTTTTATGGCCCTTTTATACGTGCTAGCGTGTATTTATATTTTGTCGATTAACTTTACCTTTTTAGATGATGCTATATCGCTTATCATTAGAGAAGCGTTTAATCCCAAGGCCATAGGCGTTGGCGGTATTATTGGCGTTTTGATGGTAGGTTTTAAACGTGCTGCTTTTTCAAACGAGGCAGGGGCGGGTTCCGCTTCTATTGCACATTCTGCCGTAAAGACCAAGTATCCAGCTTCTGAAGGCCTAGTTGCCTTGCTGGAGCCATTTATTGACACGGTTGTGATCTGTACGATGACTGCTTTGGTTATCATCACATTCAACAGTCAAAACAAATTTGCCTACGGAGATTTATCTAAGTATGATAATGCCATTGAACAAACCGATGGTAGTTATAGTCTTTTGATTGACGGCGTTAATTATGAAGACGTTAGCGGAAAGGTATTGATAGACGGTAGCCTGTATGAGGGTGCTGGGATTACGTCAAAAGCATTTGAGCAATACATCCCATATTCTGATTTGTTCCTAACTATTGCAGTTTTCTTGTTTGCCATATCAACCATGATTTCGTGGTCTTATTACGGAATTCAGTCTTGGAAGTTTTTGTTTGGCAGGGGCTGGCGCGCAGACATGACCTATAAGTTGTTGTTTTTAATTTTTATCATAATTGGTTCTGCTGCTAGTATGGACTCTATTTGGGCTTTCTCCGATGCCATGATATTTGCCATGGTGTTCCCCAACATGATTGGACTCTACTTCTTATTCCCTGTAGTGAAAAAGGAACTCAAGAGATACCTAACCGCCATAAGTATCAAATCCTAATTTAGAATGTGAAACCTCCAAGTCCTTTTTACAAACTAAACAAATCACAACGTGTGGGTGTTTTGTGGACTTTTTACTGTTCCTTGTTGTTCACTTGCTAATTTCATTATTTTAAAAAACTAAGCCAACGGAACTCTGAAATACTTGTTGTGAACAAGGAAACGCATCACCTCATGGATTCCCACAAGAACTTAAAAATTGCCTCAAGCAAAATGAGAGACAGTATCTACCCCGTTAATCCCAATTATATTTCTGATTTAAGGCCTATCAACTTGGTATTTATATTGAAGCTGTGGAGCGCATTCGTGCTTACATGGCAAATGGAAATTACCTGCTTTAAAAAAAGACATAAAAAAATTAGCAGGGTTGTCAGATGCTGAGGTGAATCGCATTCATCCTTTTCTAAAATTTTACAGGTCAAAAACGCAAAAAAGACCATTAAAGCAAGTATAAAGAAGGAAATCAATGGGTCCACTGCCGAAACACTGCTAGAAGTTTATGGCACCGAGCCTGTATTGGGTCAGAGAATAATTAGTTTGACTCAACAGTTAAGCGGATTTTTAATTAAGGATCAGTTGAGCAATGTATTGGGTTTAAAACTTGAGGTTCAAGAGCGGTTGTGGATGTATTTTAAACTTGATTCTGTTCCGCTTGCAGCAAAACAAAACATCAACGACCTGACTATCGCACAACTCTCACGGTCGCCATATGTCATTACCTCCTTGGCGAGCGGCATTGTAGCTCTGAGGACGCAGCAAGATTCGCTAACATCATGGCAAGACTTGGCTGATATTGCGCAAATGGGCACCATTAAAAAAGCTAGATTATCTCTATATTTGTATTTTAAATTACTATGAAAACAGAAATACATTCGGGTCCTTCTTTTGAGTTAGGCGAAACTCACAAGCTGATTTCAGCTTCTGCCCGTGACTTTGCACAGCAGTACATTGCACCATACGTAATGGACTGGGACGAACAGCAATTTTTTCCGAAAGAACTTTTACATCAAGCTGGCGACATGGGCTTTATGGGCATACTCGTGCCTGAAATTTATGGCGGTGCTGGGCTTGGATATTTTGAGTACACGGCTATTATTGAGGAAATTTCCAAGGTTGATCCTTCCATTGGACTTTCTATTGCGGCGCACAATTCTTTGTGCACCAACCACATATTATCGTTTGGAGACGAGGAGCAGAAACAGCGTTGGTTGCCCAAGCTTGCTTCTGGTGACTGGATAGGTGCATGGGGCTTGACAGAGCACAATACGGGTTCTGATGCTGGTGGCATGAATGCTACTGCCGTTGAAGACGGGGATGACTGGATGATCAATGGAACTAAAAACTTTATCACCCACGGCAGCAGTGGAGACATAGCCGTAGTAGTTGTCCGTACAGGCGAAAAAGGCGACAGCCGCGGGATGACCGCTTTTGTTGTTGAGCGTGGTACACGAGGATTTTATGCGGGTAAAAAAGAAAATAAATTGGGAATGCGTGCATCGGAAACGGCAGAGCTTGTTTTTGATCAATGTCGTATCCCAGATGCTAACCGTTTGGGCCCTGTAGGTGATGGATTTATTCAATCCATGAAAATATTAGACGGCGGAAGAATCTCCATAGCAGCATTATCCTTGGGAATTGCAAGAGGTGCTTATGAGGCTTCATTAAAATACTCTTCTGAGCGTGTTCAGTTTGGAAAGCCCATTAATGCGTTTCAAGGCATTTCATTTAAATTGGCGCAGATGGCTACAGACATTGAGGCCTCTGAATTGTTGATGCATAAGGCTTGTTATGAAAAGAATATGGGCAGGCGCATGACGAAAATAAGTGCCATGTGTAAGCTATTTGCTTCCGAAACTTGTGTAAGGGTAGCTAATGAAGCGGTACAAGTTTTTGGTGGATATGGGTATTCCAAAGACTTTCCAGTTGAAAAATACCTTCGTGACTCCAAGCTTTGTACCATTGGCGAGGGCACTTCTGAAATACAAAAAGTGGTCATTACAAAACAAATATTAAAATAGGGTAGTAGGTTCTTACAGATACTATTATATTTGTAATCTAAATTTAAAGAAAGGAGGATAGATTCATGCTAATAATTCCACTCAAAGACGGTGAAAACATCGATCGCGCACTAAAGCGCTTCAAACGTAAGTTTGATAAAACAGGAACCATGCGTCAGCTCCGTCAGCGTCAGACGTTTTCAAAACCTTCAATCTCGCGTCGTGCTGAAATTCAAAAGGCTGCTTACGTCCAGCGTCTCCGCGACCAAGAAGACGTTTAAAATCTTTTTGTAAATTGTCCTTATGGACAACGTTGCTGCATTTTTCCGTTATTTAACTTCTGAGAAAAATTATTCCCCACTCACGGTTCGTGCTTACAGCAAAGACATAGAAGATTTTACTATGCACTGTTCCAATGCCTATGGTTTGCATAATCTCAAAGATGTGCATTATTCCATGTTACGTGATTACATCATTGCATTGTCCAAACGTGGGTTGACCATGCGCAGCATCAACCGCAAGTGTTCAGCACTTAAATCACTTTATGCTTATTTTCAGAAAATAGGCATCATTGAGGTGCATCCATTTGCCCAGCACAAGGCTGTCAAGGCAAAGAAAGCCTTCATAACTCCTTTTAGCGTAGCAGAGCTCAATACTGTACTTCAGCACATTGACCGTTCTGATTTCCAAGGTTTACGGGACGCAACCGCCATTGAGCTTTTGTACAGTACGGGTATTCGTCAAGCCGAACTAATTGGATTAAAAACATCAGATATTGATTGGGCACAGAGTCAAATGCGCGTTTTAGGTAAACGCAATAAAGAACGCCTTGTCCCCATAATACCAGCACTTGCTACCACTTTGAATCATTATACGGCGCAACGCAATGCCTATCTCGGTACGTCTGCACATTCCTTCTTATTAGTCACCAACAAGGGCAATAAAATCTATCCATCATTTGTATATCGACTAATAAAAACGTATTTTAGAAGTGTATCTAATAAGGTAAGCACTTCTCCACATGTGCTGCGACACAGTTTTGCAACGCATATGATAGATGCAGGTGCGGACATTAACGTGGTTAAGGAAATACTTGGCCATGAGAGCTTGGCTGCGACACAAGAATATACGAAAGTTCAGCTCCCAAAAGTACAAGACGCCTACCGCGCTGCACACCCAAGAGCTAAAAAGTAAATATCGCCCAAGTACAACTTATTTAACATTTTAAATCTTTTATATGCAACTCACAATTCAAGCAGTTAACTTTTCAATTAAATCAAAACTCAAACTTTTTATATCCAAGCGAATAGATAAATATGAACACTACTATGGAAAAATTTTATCCACCGACTTGTATATGAAGCTGGAGAAGTCTGCACATTCGCGTGGTAAGCAAGTTGAGATAAAAGTTAAAATTCCTGGAGATACCTTGATGGTTAAAAAGGAAAGCAATACTTTTGAAGAGGCTATTGATGCGGCTTCCAAGGCTGTTGAGCGCTTGCTTATTCGCTGTAAAGAAAAGCAATTACGGTCTTATCAAAATGGCGTTTAATTTTTTTGAAGCCAACTAAATTAATTATTACATTTGCAACCGCT
>DCBE01000059.1:494-16153 GCA_002313325.1 Flavobacteriaceae bacterium UBA1115 | reverse complement strand
TTAAGTATTTTTAGAATAAAGTCTAAGCTAGGCTTATTGCGTTCAGAAAGAATGTGTGAAATGGAAGAACGCTGTACGCCAATAGTGTCGGCAAAGGCGGCTGCGTTCATCTCATTGTCATGCATCAGTTGTTTAATTCGTTCAACAATTTCCATGATTACAATTGTAAATAATTAATACCATCTCGATGATATTATCAAATATATAAAATAAAATGACTTCGCCAAAAGCGAAGTATAACTTTAAATTAAAATGATAATTTGCTTATTTTTAGTAGTTTAAATAAAATTTAATTTATTTTGAATTACTTTTGTAATAATGTTTATCTTTTAGCATAACTTCTGTTTACAATAATAAATTATTTTTGTTTACAATTGGAAACCGATAAGCGTTTACATTTGCAAACATGAATTCGTTTTTAAAGCAACAGTCTGAACTTAAAAGTCAAATTTTGCAGGGACGTTACATGACGTATCCGAAAATTGAACATTTGCTCAGCGATTTTAATTCCAAGTATGTTGGCGCAAGCGCTAAAGGACTGCCCATACACACGCTTACACTGGGGACAGGCCCCGTCAAGGTGTTGATGTGGTCGCAAATGCACGGAAATGAGTCTACCAGCACCAAAGGGATTATGGACGTGATGTATTACCTTAAATCCAATTTGACGCTTTTAGAGCCTTTTACCATAAAATTGATTCCCATGCTCAATCCTGACGGGGCAGCAGCGTATACCCGTGTTAATGCCAACGCTGTTGACTTAAACCGGGATGCCCAGCGACAATCCCAGCCAGAAACCCTTGCTTTGTTTGAGGTATACGACGCTTTTCAGCCAGACTTTTGCTTTAATCTGCACGATCAACGCACTATATTTGGGGTTAACGACAATCCGTGTGTGTTGTCTTATTTGTCTCCTGCCGCTGATTCAGGTAATTCTATCACCAAAGCCCGTGAGCAAGCCATGGGTATTATTGGATACATAAACGAGCAATTACAAGAACAGCTACCCAATCAGGTGGGTCGTTATGATGACACCTACAATCCCAACTGCGTTGGCGATTGCTTTCAAGCAAAAGGAACGACAACAATATTATTTGAGTGTGGGCAATCGGGGCAAGACTACGGAAGGATAGTAACACGAAAGTGGTTTGGCTTCTCTGTTTTGGCGGCTTTAAATTGTATTGCAAATAACGTATTTAATCCTAAAGCTTATGATAGTATTCCTAAAGTGGAAAAGTCATATGTCGATGTTTTGATACACCACGTACCTATCCACGAAAGCCAAATAAGCTTGGCGGTACAGTATGAGGAAAAATTAAATTCAGGGAAGATTACCTTTGAACCTACCCTGCACAGCAAAGGTGAATTATCGCAGCTTAACGCGCACAAAACCATTGATTTAAAAAAACACAACCCTAATGATTTTGCTACTTTAGAGGATGCAGCAATAAAAAAAATATTCAAAATGTTAGATTTAACACGTTATTCACATTAATTTGTCGAAATAACAGCATAAAATTCAATGTTTTTTTGTTTTCTTTGCATAAAAAATAATAACAATGAAATTTAAACTAGACGAAATTGATCATAAAATACTAGATATTTTGATTGACAACATGCGTACACCTTTCACGGACATCGCCAAAAGACTTTTAATTTCTGCTGGCACAGTTCACGTGCGTGTGCGGAAGATGGAAGAGGGTGGAATAATCAAAGGATCTTCGCTAACATTAGATTATAACAAGATGGGTTATTCCTTTATCGCGTATGTTGGTATATATCTTGAAAAAACGCACCAAACGAAATACGTACTGGAGCGTTTACACGAAATTCCTTTTGTAACGGTTGCGCATATAACTACAGGAAAGTTTAACATTTACTGTAAGGTTCGTGCCCGTAGTACAGAACACGCCAAAGAAATTATTTTTAAAATTGATGACATAGATGGTATCCTACGCACAGAAACCATGATTTCTCTAGAAGAGAGTATCAATGACAAAAAGCGATTGATGCATACTATTTTTAATGACCTTTAAAATTAAATTGTGAACCCACGCACAAAACTTGAGCGTTACGAAGAAAACGTGCTCTCCAAATTCAAATTATACGACAGTATATTTTCGACCTTACCCTACTCTAAAATAACCAACACGGCAACGCTTTTACCACTGTTCGCCGATTCTTGTATTGATGGCTATGAAAAGGGGCTAGACCCCAAAGCGATTGTTGAAGGTTTCTTCGATCGCTATTTTCCCAATTATTCAGTAAAAGCTCAAATTGATTTGCTATTCCGTTTTATTCAATTTATTGAAAGACGTGTGGTGCTTTTTGATGCCGTTGAAGATGCTGCTTTTGCGCATGTCAACAACATGAGTGGGGTGGGTACTATTCGTAATCTTAAGGAAGAAGCGCAATCAAAACAAAAATCCAAAGAGCTTAAGGCACTGCTTCAAGACATTAATGTGCGTCCAGTACTAACAGCACATCCAACACAGTTCTATCCTGGTGCTGTACTGGGCATTATTACGGACTTAGGCAAATGCATCCAAAAGAACGACTCACAAGAAATCAAACAACTGTTAGCACAACTGGGACGTACGCCTTTTTTCAAAAAGAAAAAGCCCACCCCATTAGACGAAGCCAGAAGTTTAATATGGTATCTTTCTAATGTTTTCTATCCTGCCATTGGCGAAATTCAGACCTATGTACAACGTCATATTTTCAAAGACGAGACATTGACGGGACAAACCGTTAAGCTTGGTTTTTGGCCTGGTGGTGACCGTGATGGAAATCCATTTGTAACCACAGAAATCACTCGCAAGACTGCACAATTGCTACGCAGTAGCATCATCCGTAATTACTACCGAGACGTCCGCAAACTGCGCAGACGTTTAACTTTTGCAGGAGTGGAGGAGGCTGTTTTAGCGATTGAGAAAAAACTATATGATAGCATTTTTGCACTGGACAAGGCACCAGCCATAAGTCTTGAAGACCTGAAAGCAAGCCTAGCGTCAATACTTGCTACGGTCGAAGAACAATATCATGGTTTGTTTGCTAATGAATTACGTGACTTCATCGCAAAGGTCAACACATTTGGCTATCACTTTGCAAGCTTGGACATTAGACAAGACTCTCGTGTTCACCACGGCGCCTTTTTAAGTCTTTTAGCGCAAACAAATAAAAATGGGGTTACAGATATTGGTTTTGACTATGTAAACGCTACTGAAGACGCACGAATCGATTTCCTTACTTCGCTAACTGATGATGTTAATCCAGAAAGCTTTGAAGACGAAACAGTCTGCAAAGCCCTAGGGTCTATCCGTGCCATGCGTGAAATTCAGCAAACCAACGGTGAGACCGGATGTAATAGATACATCATCAGTAACAATCAAACCGCACAAAACATCTTTGAGGTTTTTGCCATGATACGCTTGAGTGATTGGGAAGAACCTAATGTTGATATAGTTCCGCTATTTGAAACCATTCCTGATTTGGAAGTAGCGGTTTCTGTTATGGATAAGGTATACGGAAATCACGTTTATCGCGAGCATTTGACTAGAAGGGGAGACAAACAAACCATCATGCTTGGTTTCTCTGACGGGACCAAAGATGGGGGCTATTTAATGGCCAACTGGAGTATTTTTAAAGCCAAAGAAGAACTGACAGCGATCTCTCGTAAATACGGGATCAATGTTGCTTTTTTTGACGGTCGTGGTGGACCTCCAGCACGTGGAGGTGGTAATACCCACCAATTCTACGCATCCATGGGGAATAGTGTTGAAGCAGACGAAATACAACTCACAGTACAAGGACAAACCATCAGTTCCAATTTTGGTACTTTGGACACCTGTCGCTATAATTTAGAACAACTCTTAAGCTCGGGTATATCCAATCGATTGTTTACGTCGGACTCATCCATTTTAAAAGAGGAAGACAGAAAAACCATCACACAACTTGCGGAAGTTAGCTACGAAGCCTACAAGAAATTTAAAGCCCATCCTAAATTTTTACCATATTTGGAGCACATGAGTACACTCCAATACTACGCCAAAACCAATATTGGGTCACGTCCTTCTAAGCGTAAGTCCAGCAAGACATTGGACTTTTCCGCACTGCGCGCCATTCCCTTTGTAGGTAGTTGGAGCCAATTGAAGCAAAATGTACCGGGATTTTTTGGTGTGGGTACTGCATTGGAAAGCCTAGACAAGGCAGGAGATTTTGATAATGTAAAGCAGTTATATGACAACAATGCCTTCTTCAGAACCTTGATATCAAATTCCATGATGAGTTTGCAAAAATCCTTTTTCAAATTAACTGCCTATATGGAGCAGGATCCTGAATACGGCGCCTTTTGGAAATTGATTTATGCGGAATTTATACGTTCAAAGGACTATATCCTCAAACTTACAGAAATGGACAGTCTCATGGAGGATCAGCCCGAGGGAAAGGCTTCGATTCATATGCGTGAGGAGATTGTACAACCCTTGATAACCATTCAACAGTATGCCTTATTGACCATTCAAAACAACAAACTGAGCGCAAAAGATCTAAATGTGATGGAAAAAATGGTGACGCGTTCGTTATTTGGAAATATCAACGCAAGTAGAAACTCTGCTTAATTCTGATAGAAATCAAAAGCCTCTAGGATAAGTTCCTCTGAAGCTGATTGGTTCCAAACAGGTTCACCTATAGATTTCAAAAGTACAAATAGCACATTCCCACATTCGTTTTTCTTATCGTGTGTAAGCAGTTTGATCACAGCGGTAATTGTGTCCTTGTCAAAGGAAATTTTGGGATAAATGTCCTGAAAAACCCTTTTGATTTTACGCGCTTCATCTAGTGACAAGCCGGATACCTTGACAGAAAGAAATGCTTCTAATATCATCCCTATTGCAATGGCTTCGCCGTGTAGCAATTTGGTTTTGTTAGGAGCTGTTAAATAATGGGATTCTAAGGCATGTCCTAGCGTATGGCCAAAGTTTAAAATCTTACGTAATCCTTGCTCGTCAATATCCGCAGCGACTACTTTAGCCTTAACACAAACAGAGTGATGTACATGTGGTAATATTTCCTCTTTACTTAAAAAACCACTTAATTCATCAAAATAGGCAGGCTCTTGAATTAGTCCGTGTTTAAGCATTTCTGCATAACCGCTACGGTATTCTGAGTCAGGTAGGGTTCCTAAGAAGTCGGTATCAACAAGTATCATTTTAGGCTCTCTAATAATACCGACTTGGTTTTTAAGTGCACCCAAGTCAATGCCCGTTTTGCCACCAACAGAAGCGTCCACCATGGCTAGCAACGACGTGGGAATGTTGATAAAGTCAATACCACGTTTAAAGGTACATGCGACAAATCCGCCCAAATCGGTTACCACTCCGCCACCAATATTGATGAGTAAGCTCTTTCGGTCGGCGCCCATATCAGAAAGGCTATCCCAAAGCGTAACGCAGCTTTTTATGTGTTTGTTTTCTTCACCTGCTTGAATTTTAAGTGTCTTGAAATCGAACTGAATATTTGAACTCGCATGTGGCAAACAATACAAGCTGGTGTTGTTGTCAGTCAATACAAAAACAGCAGAGTAGGCATTGGCCTCAACACAACTGTTGAGCGCATCCCAACAATCCGCTCCAAAATTGACTTCACTATGTTTTGTTTTAACAACCATATCGGTTGGCGAAAATACTGCCTTTTTGGTTTATTTTCCTAATTTTGGGAAGTACTTCATATTTAAAACAACGTTTATTTGGACCATACATTGCCTAAGTATCCGCACAAATCAACACAAGAATTAAGGGCTTCGCTCTTTTTGTTCCGTTTGCTTTCGAGACGCTTTATTGTGCACACTTCTCTATACGTATGGCAGTTTTTACAAAGCATTCGTTTCCCTATGAAATACCTTATTAGATACACAGGTTATGAGCAGTTTTGTGCAGGGCAAGACGTTTCTTCGTGTGCACCCATGGCAGAGAAACTTGCGAAATACCAAGTTTACAGCGTATTGGATTACGCAAATGAACACGCAACATCAGTAATCGATTACGACCACAATGCCGCAGTGGTTTTGGAAACCATAGAAGCGGCAGAAAATAATAAGGCATTTCCGTTTGCCGTAGTCAAGCCCAGTGCCATAGGCTCCTTCGAATTGTACCAAAAAATAGGGGCGGGGCATAAACTTACGGCAAGCGAACAGCTTATTTGGACTGCTATGCAACAGCGTTTTGACAAATTGGCAAATGCAGCGGCACAAGCAACCGTTGTGTTGATGATTGATGCGGAAGAAAGCTGGATACAAGACGGTGTGGACTTATTGGTATTGCCTTTGATTGTTAAATACAATTGCGATAAAGTCGTTTTGGCGCTAACCATTCAATTGTATCTAAAAGACCGAAACCTCGTTTATAAAAGCCTTTTGAAGGATGCTGATGATAAGGGATATGTGTTGGGCGTAAAACTCGTTAGAGGTGCTTATATGGAAAATGAACGAATCAGGGCATCAGCTTTAAACTTGATTGCTCCCGTATGTGAAACCAAAGATGCAACAGATATGCAATACCGGAATGCCCTTCAAAACGCCATGCAAGCTGTAGACAAACACTTCTGCATAGTGGCTACACACAACCAATCGGATATCAATTGGGTGGTTGATTACTGTTCTAAAAACAATATTTCCTTGGGAAACACCAATCTTTGGTTTAGTCAGCTGTATGGCATGCGCGATTACATTTCCTTTTCTATTGCAAAACAAGGTGCCAATGTCTTTAAATATGTGCCCTTTGGCCCTTTGGAGCAGGCCGTACCCTATTTGATTAGACGTGCATTAGAGAACAGCGCCATGAAGTCGCAGACACTGCAAGAATGTTTGATGTTAAAAAAAGAATTGCGTCTTAGAAAACTCAACGGCTAAAGTAAGCCATATCTTTACATTTTTTGACTGAAAAGAGTTTGTCGTCAATTTCCATGACGTACACATTGCAAGAATCTGTACCAATGTTACTCTCGCTAAAGTCCACGGATGTTCTGGCAAACCATTGCACGGTGTCTTGTATGGGGTAGAAGTCTTTTTCAAACACCCATTCCTTCTTTTGAAGATTGCTTTTAACCCGTGCCGATGGACTATAGTTACACTGCGTTCTTTTTCCGTTAAAAAAGAAAAACAAAAAAATAAGTCCAAATGAAAAGCCACCTAAATAATAACCCAATCTCCTCATAAAACTCATATTAATGAAATGTTTCTAGTACTGTTGTTTATATGTTTCAATGTTATGGTGTGATGTGGCTGCGTTATTAGTGCCAGGGCTATTTCTGGCCATTCAATAAAGCAGTAATTTCCGCTGTGCAAGTATTCTTCAAATCCAAATTCTTGTAATTCCATTGCATTTTCAATACGATATAAATCCAAATGAAAGGCCGAAGCATTTGCCACCCTGATCTTATTCACTATTCCAAATGTAGGGCTTGAAACTTCCTCATTGCTTCCCAACTGTTTGACTATTGCCTTCACGAGCGTTGTTTTACCTGCACCCAAATCTCCTTTGAGTAACATAATTTTATGTTCAAATACCGCAACCAGCGATTTGGCGATTGCGTCAATTTGACTCAAATCATAATCTTTTACCATAAAGCAAAAGTAAACTACTTTGGAGAAAACACCGCAAAAGGAATGCACATCTCCTCCAATGAAATGCCACCGTGTTGGTATGTGTTGCGAAAATGGTTAACAAAGTGATGGTAACGGGTAGGGTAAATCAAGTAGTAATGTTCTTTGGCAAAGGCAAAAGAACTGCTCATGTTGATGGAGGGCAGACCAAAACTTTTGGGGTCTGAAACCATCATCACGTGCTTGTCGTCTGTCTTTAGTCGTCGCCCTGTTTTGTAGCGAATATTCGTACTGGACTCACGGTCGCCAATTATTTTGGCAGGTTGTTCCACATTTATGGTGCCGTGATCTGTGGTAATAATAAGTTGATAGCCTTTTTGTTGTGCGGATTTAATTATGTCTAGCAAAAGGCTGTTTTGAAACCAGCTCTTAGTAAGCGAACGGTATGCCTTATCGGAATTTGCCAGTTCTTTAATTACATCCATCTCAGTTTTGGCGTGTGAAATCATGTCCACAAAATTATAAACAAGGACTTGAAGGCCATCTGCGGGATCTGCCTTAAGCGTATCTAAAAACTTACGAGCTTCATAGGGTTTGTTTACTTTGGTATAGGCGTGTTTTATCTTTAACCCTAAGCGATCCAATTGAGCACTCAAAAATTCGTGCTCATGCATGTTTTTACCCCCTTCATCGATGTCATTTTTCCACCAATTTGGATATTTTGCCTCCATTTCAGCGGGCAGTAGTCCAGCAAAAAAGGCATTGCGTGCATACTGAGTGGCAGTTGGAAGTATGCTAAAATATGCGGTTTCCTTTTCTGTTTTGTAATATGGCGCAATATTGGGGGATATGGAAATAAACTGGTCGTATCGCAGGTTGTCAATCATCAGCAACAGTGTCGGCTTTTGGTTTAGTTTGGGTGCAACCAATTTCTTAAACACCTGATTTGAAAAAAGTTTTTCCGCTTCTTCATCAAAGAGCAAATCGGTATAATGCTTCTCAATAAAGCGTGAGAAAGCAATGTTGGCTTCCGTTTTTTGATAGGTAAATATTTCTTTGAGTTCTGGCGAATCAACACTATCGATTTCCATTTCCCAGTACAAGATTTTTTGATACACATCACTCCAACCACTCAGCGTTTCGGCTTCCATCAATGCTGTACTTAATTGCCGAAACGACTGTTGATAGTTAGCAATTGTTTTTTCGGTTACGAGTTTACTGGCATCCAAATTCTTTTTGAGGGCGAGTAAAATTTGATTTGGATTTACAGGCTTAATTAGATAGTCGGCTATTTTGGCGCCAATGGCCTCTTCCATTATGTTTTCTTCCTCACTTTTAGTAATCATAATAACTGGTAGTCCTGGGTGGTCTTGTTTAATTTCACTCAACACTTCTAAACCTGACATGCCGGGCATGTTCTCGTCCAATAGAACGATATTAAAACTGTTGTCTTTTAGTAGCGATAGGGCGTCTTGACCGCTGTGTGCTTTTGTGACACGATAGCCCTTTTGGTTCAAGAAAATAATGTGGGCTTCTAGTAAATCTATCTCATCGTCAATCCACAAAAGTTTAATCGGCTGCATATATGTATCTTTGTAGGTAATTTTTTCTTTAGTGAAACTCACTCAATACAACGACCCAATTTACGGATTTATTACAATTCCAACTCCGTTTATTGGCAAACTTATCAATCATCCCTACGTGCAGCGCTTACGTAGGATTAAACAGATGGGCTTATCTTTTTTGGTATTCACCGCAACAGAGCATACCCGTTTTCAACACGCTTTGGGTGCCATGCATTTGGCCACCAAAGCTGTTGCAAGCTTTCGCAAACAAGGAATTCAGATAAATGACAGTGAAGCTGAAGCACTTTACGCAGCATTGCTCTTACACGACATTGGACACGGCCCTTTTTCACATGCACTAGAGCATGCGTTACTGCCTGCAATGGCACACGAAAAAATATCTTTGGCACTAATGACTGACATGAATCGTGAACTTGAAGGTAAACTTGATTTAACAATTCAAATGTTTACAAATAAATACACGCGCGGATTTTTTAACCAACTTATATCCTCACATATCGATTTGGACAGGTTGGACTATTTAAAGCGAGACAGCTTTTACTCTGGGGTTACAGAAGGTAACATCAACTCAGAACGATTGATTACCATGATGACAGTTAAGGAGGATGCCTTAGTTTTTTTTACCAAGGCCATTCATTCCATTGAAAAGTTTTTACTCGCCCGCCGTATGATGTATTGGTCAGTTTACCTACATAAAACAAGCTTTGTTGCCGAGGAATTATTGGTACGCTTTTTTAAGCGTTTTGAGCAGTTGGATAATGCAACCAAGAATTCTTTGGGTACCGTTGCCCTAACAGGCATTGCTAGCAATAAAAATCCGGAATTTGATGATAAAATCCCATATTTCACAGAATTAGACGATAACGATATTTGGGTTACGCTAAAGGCAGCAAGCCATTGCGATGACGCTATTTTAGCTGCACTGGCAAACATGATTTTAAATCGTGATTTACTCAAAATTCATATTGCCAACCAGCCCATTAGTAAAACCGAGCTGACAGCCAAACGAGAGTTTTTTATGGATAAGCTAGGTTTATCGACAACGGAAATTGATTATTTCGTTTTTGCTGGAAGCCTAAGCACACAGGGCTATAACTTAGAGGAGCAACCCATTAAATTATGTTCCCTTGATGGAGCACTGTCGTTATTCGATGCTTTTTCTGAAAACGCCCATTTCCCCATACTTGCAAGAAAGGATTACAAGTACTTCTTGGCATTCCCGAAACAAAACGGATATTTTTCGTAATTTTGCAGCTATGAAATTTAATGCCACCCAAATAGCGGAACTGGTTTCTGGCACTGTTGATGGTGACCCTAAAGCAGAGGTTTCTAAATTGTCTAAAATTGAAGAAGGAACAAAAGGAAGTTTGACTTTTCTAGCCAATCCTAAGTATACCCCTTTTTTATACATTACAGCTGCTACCATAACTTTGGTCAGTGATGACTTTGTGGCTGAAAAAGATTACAAAACAACCCTTGTTCGTGTGGCTGACCCATATGAGGCCTTTTCAAAGTTGTTAAATCACTATAACAAAATCAAGCATGTGCCTAAGCCCAGCGTGTCTAAAAAGGCATTCGTTTCAGATGATTCGTTTTGCTCAGACGGTGTATCAATCGGAGATTATGCACATATTGGTGCCCATACAACCATTGGAAAAAACTGTGTGATCCAATCACAAGTATTTATTGGTGAAAACGTTACCATAGGAGAAAACACCATTATCCATGTTGGTGCACGCATTATTGACGATACCGTTATCGGAAGCGATTGTGTCATTCAAAATAACGCTGTTATTGGTGCCGATGGTTTTGGATGGGCGCTCAATGAAAGTGGTTCATACGATAAGGTTCCACAAACGGGCAATGTAGTTCTTGGCAACCACGTTGATATTGGCGCAAACACTACGATTGACCGCGCAACACTGGGATCAACGCGTATTGGTGACGGAGTTAAGCTTGACAATCTTATCCAAATAGGACATAATGTTGAAATTGGTGCACATACTGTTATTGCGGCACAAACAGGTATTGCAGGATCGACCAAGATAGGGAAGCACTGTCAAATTGGTGGACAGGTTGGAATTAGCGGTCATTTGACCATTGGAAACCGTGTTGGTATCCAAGCCAAGTCCGGTATTTTGAAGAACATTAAAGACGACTCAAAAATAATGGGTTATCCTGCCTTTGATTATACAGCGTTTAACAAGTCGTATGTGCATTTTAGAAATTTACACACGCATATTTCAGATTTGCAATCCCTAAAAAAGAAACTTAACCATGACTAAACAAACCACTATCTCCAAGACTGTTTCGTTAAGCGGTGTTGGAATCCACACAGGAAAAAAAGTTAAACTTACATTCAAGCCAGCCCCAGTTAATCACGGCTATGCCTTTTCACGTGTTGATTTAGAAGGAACTCCCGTTATAAAGGCAGACGCCAATTTGGTGGTAAACACATCCAGAGGAACAAACTTAGAGAAGAACGGTGTAAGTATACAAACATCAGAGCATGTTTTAGCCGCACTTGTTGGACTGGAAATAGACAATATTTTAATAGAGCTGAACGAATCTGAACCACCCATTATGGACGGTTCTTCGATCCATTTTGTTGAAGCCTTATTAGAAGCCGGAATTGAAGAGCAAGATGCAGAAAGGTATGAATATGTGGTTCGTGAAAACATCTCATTCGCCGATGAAGAAACGGGTAGTGAAATAACAGTTATTCCAGCGGATAATTTTCAGGTTACTACAATGGTCGATTTTGGCACAAAAGTTCTTGGAACGCAAAATGCAAATATAAAAAACCTCGCTGATTTTAAGAATCAATTTGCCAACGCACGCACCTTTAGCTTTTTGCATGAAATAGAATCATTGCTTGAACGCGGACTCATCAAAGGCGGCGATCTAAATAACGCCATAGTATATGTAGACAAGGAGCTTTCTAAAGAGACCATGAACAAACTCTGCAAGGCTTTCAACAGAGATAGTATTTCAGTGAAGCCTAATGGTATTTTAGATAACCTGACTTTAAAATACCCCAACGAGGCTGCACGCCACAAGTTACTAGACGTAATTGGTGATTTGGCACTAGTGGGTTGCCGTATTAAGGGTAAGGTCATTGCAAACAAACCCGGTCACAGCACCAACACAAACTTTGCCAAAAAGCTCGCTAAAATAATCAAAAAAGAAAGACGCAATCGCGTGCCTGAATTTAATTTAAATTTGGAGCCATTAATGGACGTAAATGCCATTATGAACGTATTACCACACCGTCCACCCTTCTTGTTGGTAGATAAGATTTTGGAATTGAGCGACACGCATATAGTAGGAATGAAGAGCATCACGATGAATGAGCCTTACTTTGCAGGACATTTCCCTGGACAACCCGTTATGCCCGGCGTGCTGCAGATAGAGGCCATGGCGCAAGCAGGGGGTGTATTGGTTTTGAATACCGTTACAGATCCAGAAAACTACCTTACATTTTTTATGAAAATTGAAAATGCTAAATTCAAGAACCCCGTTGTCCCTGGAGATACGCTTATTTTCAAAATGGAATTATTATCGCCCATACGCAGGGGCATTTGCCATATGCAAGCCGTAGCGTATTCAAGAGGCAGGGTTACAACAGAGGCTGAAATGATGGCTCAAATTGTACGAAAAGATCAAGTCAAAGTATGAATCAACCATTAGCATACGTACACTCAGATGCGAAAATTGCAAAGAATGTAGTAATAGAGCCTTTTACCACAATTGACAAAGACGTGGTGATAGGAGAGGGGACCTGGATTGGTCCGAACGTAACCATTATGGAAGGTGCGCGAATAGGGAAAAACTGCAGTATATTTACTGGTGCTGTAATCAGTGCTGTTCCACAAGACCTCAAGTTTAATGGCGAAAAAACAACCGCTGAAATAGGTGATAACACAACCATTAGAGAATGTGTTACCATAAACCGTGGTACTACTTCAAGAGCTAAGACTAAAATTGGAAAGCACTGCCTGATTATGGCGTATTCTCATATTGCGCATGATTGCATCGTTGGTGACCATTGTATTTTCTCTAACAACAGTACGCTTGCCGGGCATATTACGGTAGGTAGTCACGTTATCTTGGCCGGAATGACAGCCGTACACCAGTTTTGTTCCATTGGCGATCACGCGTTTGTCGCAGGTGGTTCATTGGTACGTAAAGATATCCCACCATTTGTAAAAGCAGCACGTGAGCCGCTTTCCTACTCGGGTGTGAACTCTGTTGGTTTAAGACGTAGGGGGTTTGATTCAGATAAAATCAAAGAAATTCAGAGCATTTACCGCATCCTCTACCAAAAGAACTTTAACAATACGCAAGCAACACAGATTATTGAGGCAGAAATGGAAGCATCGACAGAAAGAGATGACATCCTTCAGTTTATCAGACTATCACAACGCGGTATTATGAAAGGATATATTCAAAACTAATTATGGCGTCAACTTCAGATATTCGAAAAGGTCTTTGTATTCATTACAATAATGACATTTATAAAATAATAGAGTTTTTACACGTCAAACCGGGGAAAGGACCAGCTTTTGTACGCACCAAGCTCAAGAGTGTAACTTCAGGAAAGGTGATTGACAACACTTTTTCTGCTGGACATAAAATTGAAGCCGTACGTGTAGAAAACCGTAAATACCAGTTTTTATACGCAGTTGGCAATGTTTACCACTTTATGAACACAGAAGATTACAATCAAATTGAATTGCAAGAAAACATTCTTGATCAGCCAAAATTGATGAAACAAGGGGAGATCGTTACAGTTATGACTAATACCGAGAATGACAGTCCGCTTTGTGTTGATATACCTGCCAGTGTAATTTTAGAAATTACACATACCGAACCGGGTGTGAAGGGCAATACGGCTACAAACGCCACAAAACCCGCAACTGCCGAAACCGGTGCAAAAATCAATGTTCCTTTATTTATTAACGAGGGAGATAAAATAAAAGTTGATACCGAAAAAGGTAACTACATTGAACGCGTAAAAGAATAACATGAGCGTATTAGTAAGCACAGATTCAAACATTATCGTACAAGGCTTTACGGGGAGTGAAGGCACTTTTCATGCAAGCCAAATGATTGCTTATGGGACCAATGTCGTTGGAGGTGTAACTCCCGGAAAAGGCGGACAAACACATTTAGAAAAACCCGTCTTTAACTCCGTTGCTGAAGCTGTTAAAGAAGTAAACGCAGATACGTCCATCATTTTTGTACCACCTGCCTTTGCTGCTGATGCGATAATGGAAGCTGCTGAAGCTGGAATTAAGGTCATAATTACCATTACAGAAGGTATTCCCGTGAACGATATGGCAAAAGCTATGGAGTATGTTAGTGGGAAAGACTGCCGTGTGGTTGGTCCAAACTGCCCTGGAGTTATTTCTCCCGGTGAAGCCAAAGTGGGTATTATGCCAGGCTTTGTCTTTAAAAAAGGAAACGTAGGAATCGTGTCCAAGTCAGGAACGCTAACCTATGAAGCTGCTGATCAAGTAGTGAAAGAAGGATATGGCATCACAACTGCTATTGGAATTGGTGGTGATCCCATTATAGGAACTACAACCAAAGATGCAGTGCAATTGCTTATGGAAGACGATGAAACCGAGTGTATTGTTTTGATAGGCGAAATAGGCGGACAACTGGAAGCAGACGCAGCCAATTGGATAAAATCTCAAGGTAACCCAAAGCCCGTAGTTGGGTTTATTGCTGGTGAAACAGCGCCCAAAGGTCGTACCATGGGACATGCAGGTGCAATAGTAGGTGGTGTAGAAGACACCGCTGAAGCAAAAAAAGCAATCATGAAATCATGTGGCATACACGTTGTGGACTCGCCAGCAGCCATTGGAAAAACCGTAGCACAAGTTTTAGCTTAATATCATGGATTTAGTAAAAGGAAAAAACATCATCATTACAGGCGCCAGTAGGGGCATAGGACGTGGCATAGCCATTGCATTTGCCAAGCAAGGTGCAAATGTAGCCTTTACGTACAGCTCATCCGAAGGCCCATCCAAGGAGTTGGAGGCAGAACTAAGCGCATTTGGCATAACCGCCAAGGCTTTTAAATCAAATGCTGCTGACTTTGATGCTGCACAACAACTTGTTGCCGATGTATTGGAAATATACGATTCTATAGATGTACTCATCAATAACGCTGGCATTACCAAAGATAACTTGTTGATGCGCATCACGGAAGAAGATTTTGACAAGGTCATTGAAGTCAATTTAAAATCTGTTTTCAACATGACCAAAGCGGTACAACGCACCATGCTCAAGCAACGATACGGAAGCCTAATTCACATGAGCTCTGTTGTTGGCGTTAAAGGAAATGCGGGCCAGTCAAATTATGCCGCATCCAAAGCAGGTATTATTGGTTTTTCAAAATCGATAGCACTTGAATTGGGCTCAAGAAATATAAGATCAAATGTGATTGCACCAGGGTTTATTGT
>DCBE01000059.1:0-207 GCA_002313325.1 Flavobacteriaceae bacterium UBA1115 | reverse complement strand
AAGAAATATAAGATCAAATGTGATCGCACCCGGATTTATCGAAACAGAGATGACTGATAAACTCCCCGAAGATGTCGTTGCCCAATGGCGGGCGGGCATTCCACTAAAACGCGGCGGCTCTCCAGAAGATGTAGCCAACGCTTGCCTTTTTTTAGCTGCTGATTTATCTGCATACATAACAGGACAAGTATTGCACGTAGATGGCGG
>DCBE01000020.1:13410-13562 GCA_002313325.1 Flavobacteriaceae bacterium UBA1115 | reverse complement strand
GCCAAAGCTAATTGTAGACACTCCATCTCTTTCAAAAGTATATGTTTCAGGGGCAGTCCATGGTTCTGGCATGTTGGCAACTGTATCATCGTCATCATTACATGAGACAAATGCAACAGTTAGTAATAGCAATAAAAGTTTAGTAAAGTTTA
>DCBE01000020.1:0-13052 GCA_002313325.1 Flavobacteriaceae bacterium UBA1115 | reverse complement strand
TTTATTATTTTATTAAAAAAAATTGATGTCTGATAAAAATTATATGTTCTTTCACAGCTTTTTGAAAAAGGTGCAACTGAAAACCGTATTGAAAATAAGGATTATGTATTTTCAAAAAGCTGATCAAGAGTTATATCCAACAACAGTTATTTTTATTTAGATTGTTTTTAAATTACAGCTAATTTATAACCAAATAATTAAACTGCAAAGTTTATTTGGATTTATTTTAAATAAGGTGTCTACCAGCTCTGTAAAGAAGTATTATAAGCGGCCTCAAAATGAAGCATATTTACCGAAAATTTGGCTTTTTGGGCGGTTAAAAAGGAGAGCAATTTTTCAGTTGGAACATTACCTGTAAGCGAGTCTTTGGCCATTGGGCAGCCCCCGAGCCCACGTATGGTACTATCAAAAGCACGACATCCGCCCGCATAGGCTGCCTTTATTTTTGATATAGCTTTGTTGGGCTTTGCATGAAGGTGCGCACCAAAGAATACATCAGGATGCACCATGTTTAAATATTCAAACAATTCCCTTATTGTGTCTGCTTGCGCAAGACCTACTGTATCTGAAAGTGAAATACGGTTAACCCCTATATCAACCAATCTTTTCACCCAATCGGCAACTAGTGCTGGGCTCCAAGGGTCGCCATAGGGATTACCAAAACCCATGCTCAAATAAACAACCAACTCCTGATCTATGCCAACAGCACGTTCAACCAATCGATTCAATAGCAATAAAGATTCCTCAATAGTGGTGTTGGTATTACGCATTTGAAAGTTTTCAGAAATTGAAAAGGGATAACCTATATAACTAATCTGATCATAAGAAAATGCCTCAGTAGCACCTCTTTCGTTTGCAATTATGGCCAATAGCTTGGTTCTTGTTTCGCTTAAATCCAACTGCTTGATAACTTCATGAGTATCTCGCATTTGTGGAATAACCCTGGGAGAGACAAAGCTTCCAAAGTCGAGTATGTCATATCCAACCCGTAGAAGCGACTGCAAGTATTTAACTTTTACGTCCGTGGGGATAAATGTTTTGATGCCTTGCAGGGCATCTCTAGGGCATTCAGTAAGAAAAATACGAGACATGCATCAAAAATAACAAATCCTTTTATGCTAGTTCTGAGCCATTTATATAAATTTGCATAAGAAAAATTGCTTATGAAAACGACTACCTTTTTTGAGGACAAACTTGCGCCTTATAAAGATCAACTTTTACACCATCCGCTATACCACAAACTAAACAGTACTGAAGCGATACAGACCTTTATGGAGTACCACGCTTTTGCCGTTTGGGACTTTATGTCCTTGGTAAAGGCCTTGCAACGTAAACTTACCTGCACTGAATTGCCGTGGATCCCTGTTGGAAGCCCCGCTACAAGAAGGCTTATCAATGAAATTGTTTGGGGAGAGGAAAGCGATGTAGACCAATTCAACCAACCTACCAGCCATTTTGAGCTTTATCTTAAGGCTATGGAAGAAGTAGGTGCAAATACAGCTCCTGTAAAAAAATTAGTAGCTAAAATTGAAAATGGGTCAGCTTGGGAAATCGCTGTCAGTGAAGCATCAATACCTGAAGAAATAAAATCTTTTCTAAACTTTTCACTCAAAACCGCAACCCAGGCACCTGTGCATGTTGTAGCAAGTGTGTTTAATTATGGTCGTGAAGACCTAATTCCTGATTTGTTTATTGCGATCATTAAAGACATGGCGCAAGAAAAAGGTACTGACTTCGGTACATTGGTGTATTATTTTGAGCGTCACATTGAAGTTGACAGTGGAGAGCACGGTCCAATGGCAAAACAAATGATTCAAGAGTTGTGTGGAGACAATTCCCAACTTTGGGATCAAGCAAATGATGCTGCTCTAGAGGCGCTAAAAAAGCGCATTGCACTTTGGAACTTCATACACAGTAAAATTTAATAATACTTTATATTTAACATCAAATATTTAAAATAATGAAACATTTACCAGTACTTTTTGCCTTTTTATTTATGTCATGCGTATCAAGTCAAAAAAACGTTGAATTTGACTCAGAAAACTATGCAGCTACCATTACAGCCGAAGAGCTAAAAGAACATTTATATACTTACGCTAGTGACGATTTTATGGGTAGAGAGGCCGGGACGGAAGGAGAAATTATTGCAATAAATTATCTCAAGTCGGAATATGAGTCAATTGGCATTGAAGGCGGAATGCCAGGTGGCGCTTTTTTTATGCCCATGACGCTAAATTCATACCGTGAAAACCGCACTATAGAAGCAAGCAATGTATTGGCTTTCATTCAAGGTAGCGAAATACCTAACGAAATATTGGTTATTACCGCCCACCTAGACCATATTGGTGTTGAAGATGATGGACAAATAAACAATGGAGCAGACGACGACGGTTCTGGTACTGTAGCCATATTGGAAATTGCCGAAGCCTTTCAACAGGCTGTTAATGATGGTAAAGGGCCTAAGCGTTCAGTGCTATTTATGCACGTAACAGCTGAAGAAAAAGGACTTTTGGGCTCTAAATATTACACAGACAACCCCGTATACCCACTTGAAGATACTGTTGCGAACTTAAATATTGATATGATCGGGCGCATTGATAATTTACATGAAAACAACAGCAATTACATGTATCTAATTGGTTCAGACATCTTATCACAAGACTTACACGATGTATCTGCAGCCATGAACGAAAAGTATATTAATTTGGATTTGGACTACCGATACAATGACCCAACCACAAAAGTTTTTGAACGTGGTAGATATATAGAAAACAGGTACTACTACCGTTCAGACCACTATAATTTTGCTGAAAATAATGTGCCCGTCATTTTCTATTTTAACGGCACACATGCAGATTACCATGCGCCAACAGACACAGTTGAAAAAATTGAATATGAGCTTTTAGAAAAACGAGCACGTCTCATTTTCCACACTGCCTGGGAAATTGCAAACCGCGAAGAACGTTTAAGATTAAAGGAATAACCCAAACTATACAGCCAACAACAATAATAGGCGCATGCTTTTCTGTTATTTAAGAGGTGTTGAAAATCAAGCTGTTATAAATTATGTTAAAATGTTTCTTTAACATACTTAAGAGGCTTTGAAATAGCAGACTTAAAAGAAGAGGTTATGTCTATGGTTTAGTTTTCTTTGTCTCTTTTTTTCTTAACTTTATATTTAATACTATTTTAAAATAAAAGAAGATATAAATCAAAAAAATGATACACCCAATAATAAACATTAATTTATTGTTCATATTCTAATCTTTTCTTCTTTGCCTAATTGCTATCGCAAAACCCAAAATTGTTATTGGCCAAAGACCAACATATATTCCTTCCAGCTCATTTCCTGTAAACCAAAGATATATCGAGTACAAAAAACTAAAGAAAGCTAAAAGAATTGGATAGTATTTTTCTAAAAACTTCATGATGTGATTTATTGTTAAATATATGATTAATTTAAACACCTAAAGAACTTCCGTAACCTTTTTAAGGAGGATTATAAATAGCAGAACTAAAAAAAGAAGATACTCCTATGCTTTTATTTTAATTATGCGCCTGAAGAAAAATATCAAAAAAATCAGAATGATGTTTGTTATAAAAACATAAATATTTGACCAAGGTATCCCATCAAATCGATAATTTGATAAGGGCCAAAAAATCGGGGTAGGAAAAAACTCAATACTATGAGTAAATAAATCTACAATTATATGGACAGGCCACGCAAGCATTGGCCAAGTAAGATCTTTTTTAACAAAATATACAATTGCAATAAATACAAAAGCAATTATCAAACTATGTGAAATATTATAAAGTTCAATTACCCATATCGGAATTTCTTCAATTGGGGGTCTAACATACTTTAACTTATGAAAATTAGAGAAAAGTTGGGCTAAGAAATAAACCCCAAATGAAGACAAGTCAGGAAGAGCTCCAAATAAAAATGAGGTCCACCTATATTTTCTATATCCAAAAAGCCCCTTCCCATAGAGTGCATGACTGAATGTATCCATTGAAAAAAATTCTGATTAAAATCTAAGTTAAGGTAAATAAAACATAAATTAGTATAACCAAAAACATTAAGATGGAAAAACTACTACTCTTATTACTGATTACACCTGTAATTGGACTTGGGCAAATAACATTTACAAAAAACGGAAATGATGATGCATCACTTCCTGAAAATCAAGATAGAATTTCAGGGACTGTTTGGCTAACAAGAGGTAATCAGTATGGAATTTATAATGCCTTTGACCAGAATAGTGCGAGAAATCAAACAACTTCTCGAATTAAACTGGCATTGGGTAGTACAGAAAACCTTTCTACATTAAATTTTGAAAGTATTTCGCGATGGGGTAAAAAATTTAATGAGATTGATGGTATTTGGTTTAATGAAAATCTTGTATTACAACTCACAGATACAAATGAATATTATGACTTTACTATGACCTCTTGGGAAAACAATGGCAGTTTTAGCTACACAAGGTCATCCACAGCACTATCTTTAAAAGATTATACAAACACCATAAGCATATACCCTAACCCAACAACATCAATAGTTACACTACAAGGTGGTAAACAATACGACATAAAAGTATACGATATGGCAGGTAACAAGGTAATGGCGCTTTCAGGAAATACTATTGATATGTCGCACTTATCCTCTGCTACATACATCGTTAAAGCATTTGATAAAGTATATAACCAAGAAGTGAGTTATAAGGTTGTGAAGAAATAAACCTATTTAAAGGGTTTAGAAGTATTAGAATAGGTAAAAAGTGTCGAAAAATTTGCGAGAACAAGCTAAAATTTCTAAGATTTAAGTATCAATACTATATGAATACAGCTTAATACCGAAGTTGGTATTTAAAGAACAAAACCCCACGATTTCTCGAGGGGTTTTTGGGTGGAAGACCGGTCTCGAACCGGCGACCTCTAGAACCACAATCTAGCGCTCTAACCAACTGAGCTACAACCACCATTTGTAGGATGCAAATGTACTATGTTTTTAGAGAAACCAAAACAGCTTTTATATCAAATCATTTATACGGTCAACAGCCAACAAACGCGCAGCTGTAAACCCCTCTGCATGGGCTACCCCGATGAGTCTTCCAAGATTGGCAGTACGGTATGTGACACTATCTAAAAAGTTTTGACTGCTGATGGGTGTTTCGGGTTCTGATATTTTTGGATTAAAAAACTGGGATGCGTAAGCGTTAACCGCCTCCAGCTTGGTGTCTATATGGGCGCTTATGTCCACGACAAAGTCCGGCTGGGCATCGTTCCATTGAATGTAATGGTATACTTGCTTTGGTCGCCATGCGTCTTGGGATTGCCCCTCATGCGTGGTCTTCACTTGCTGTAAACCACTCAAAAAACAACTTTCCAACACCAGTGCTGCGGCACGACCATGATCTGGGTGCCGATCTTCAATAGCGTTACAAAGCACCATATCGGGTTTTAACAAGCGGATGTATGCCGCCAATTGCAATTGATGCGCCTTGTTGTTTTCGAAAAAACCATCATCAAAATTTAGATTATAACGAGCTGTTGCCCCTAGTATGTTGGCTGCGTTTTTAGCTTCTTTTGCACGGATTTCAACAGTTCCTCTAGTTGCCAGCTCTCCTTGTGTGAGGTCTAAAATAGCTACCTGCTTACCATGGGCAATTTCTTTCGCTAAGGTTCCAGCGCAAGAAAGCTCTATGTCATCAGGGTGTGCGCCAATAGCTAGGATATCAATTTTCATTTTATCTTTTTATCCAATCTATTACAACGGGATCATTGGGCTGTGTGCGCGGAGAAATTACCTCCACCAAATGACCGTTTTCGTCTATAAGATACTTTTGGAAATTCCAACTTACCGAACTGTCTTTAAAGCCGTTCTTATCTTTTTTGGTAAGAAAAGTATAAAGAGGGTGCTGCCTTTTTCCTTTGACACTGATTTTGGCCATCATCGGAAAAGAAACTCCGTAGTTTTTTTCACAAAAAGCTTTAATATCTTCATTGCTACCAGGTTCCTGCCACATAAAGTTATTGGCTGGAAACCCAACAATAACAAAATTTTGGTCTTTGTATTCTTGATATAGGGCTTCTAATTTTTTGTATTGGGGCGTTAGGCCACATTTAGAGGCTGTATTTACAATCATAACTTTCTTTCCCTTGAGTGATTCGAGCGAGAAGAGCTTGCCGTCTATATCCTCAACAGTAAAGTGGTGAATTGAATTTTTCATAGCAGTAGGTTGAGCATAACTAAAACATGCGGCAAGCAGCAAAATATACATAATGCGCATAACAAATATTTTTGCTAAGTTAAGCAATTACAAAAAATACGTGATTAAACGATTTCTGCACTCAGTCCTGCAGCATGCAGTCGGATGCATTTGGGTTCCAGTTCATCATAAGACCCCCGTTTGACCGAGCATTTGCCTTTGTAATGTGCAATAAGGGAACACTGCTCTGCCTGCTCGGGTGTGTGTTCGCACACCTCAATCAGGGTATTGATGACATGATCAAAAGTATTGACATCGTCGTTGTAAAGGATGATTTCGTGCAAACGAGACGTCTCAACAGCAACCTCCCGCTGTTCTTGCTCTTGTTCTTTTGTTTTTTCAAAGTAAATCATCTCCTCTAAATTATAAATTTTAAGCAAATCCAACCTCTTTTTTCTGTTTTAGCTGTGGGTTTGAGTCCATTTTGTTGTGCCAAAGCATTTAATATAACCACATCCTCTTGGTGAAATCCTGATAACAATAAGCTGCCGCCTACTGCTAACATTTGTGCATAGGCAGGTAAATGAGCCAATAATACATTTCTATTGATATTAGCCAAAATCAATTGAGGCTTGACATCTGTTAGATCGTCCAGCGTTTTGGTGCTAAAGGCAATATCGTTTAAGTTATTCTTCGCGGCATTTTCGATGGCATTTTGCACACACCAACTTTCAACATCAACACCAGTCACCTTTTCAGCCCCTTGCATTTTTGCCGCTATGGCCAAAACACCCGTACCCGTACCCATGTCCAAAACCGTACTATTTGCAACATTGATACGGAGAAGTTGTTCGAGCATAAGCTGTGTAGTGGCATGATGGCCTGTTCCAAAAGACATCTTTGGGTCAATAATAATTTCGTGCTTGGTCGTAGCAGCTTTGTGAAACGAAGCCCTTATGGTCCAATTACCAATTGTAATGGGATGAAAGTGTTCTTCCCAAAGAGCATTCCAGTTTTGCCCTTCAAAATCCTCTGTTTTAAGCTTAGCCGACACACCGTCAAAAGGGACAGCCATACAGGCCGCTTCGGAAATCTGGACCGCTTCTTCCAAAGAAATATAGGCTGTTATACCTGTTTCGGTAGTAACAAAACTCTCAAATGGAAATGTCGTTAGCCAAGCAGAAAAAATAGCTGTTTTTTCTGTTGGTTGAACATCAAAATGATAAGCTCGGTAGGCTTTCAAATTTAAAAAGCGTTGACAATAGCTGCAAAATCTTCAGCCTTAAGTGAGGCCCCACCTATCAATGCGCCGTCAACATCTGTTTGCGCAAAAATCTCTTGGGCGTTACTAGGCTTAACGCTTCCTCCATAAAGAACAGAAACGCTTTGTGCTAATGCATCGCCATAATTTGCGGCTAATATGGCTCTGATATGCGCGTGCATTTCTTGTGCTTGCGCTGGACTAGCGGTTTCTCCTGTTCCAATGGCCCATACGGGCTCATAGGCAAGAGTAATACTCGCCCATTGGGACGCATTTAGGTGAAAGAGTCCGTTTGTAAGCTGACTAGTAACAAGGTCAAAGTGTACTCCCGATTTGCGGTCTTCTATCTCCTCACCAAAACAAAAAATGACATGCATGTCGTTTTCCAATGCGGCATTTACTTTTTCGGCCAAAAGGGCATCAGTCTCATGGAAATAAGCCCTGCGTTCGGAGTGTCCAAGGATGACGGTCTTCACTCCTATTCCTTCTAACATGGCTGCCGAAACCTCGCCAGTGTAAGCGCCAGAAACCGCTTGGTGCATGTTCTGTGCGGCCACATCAATTGAAGTGCCAGCCGTTTGATCAACTGCTGCAGCTAAATATACGTATGGCGTAGCGATTGCTACATGCACACCATCATTAAACGTTTGTGCTTTTAACGCGTGTATAAGCTCTTGGCTTTCTGCGGCGTTAAGGTTCATTTTCCAATTACCGGCTACAATTTGTTTTCTCATTGTTAAGGTTGGTTATTTAAATGTATCAATGCAAATAAAGCATAGTTAATCATGTCTTGGAAGTTGGCTTCTAGGCCTTCACTCACAAGCGTTTTGCCTTCGTTATTTTCAATTTGTTTTACGCGTAACAGCTTCTGGAGAATCAAATCGGTTAGGGAGCTTACGCGCATGTCGCGCCATGCCTCGCCATAGTCGTGGTTTTTTTGCTCCATCAGGACTTTGGTTACTGTAGCGTGTTTGTTGTATTGGACCATTACCTCCTCACTCGATAGGTCGGGCTGCTCTGCGGCTCCCAATTCCAATTGTATTAGTGCCATAATTGAATAATTTACAATGCCAATAAACTCAGATACTTCACCCTCATCAACCTTTTTGGTTTCAAGTTGTTGCAGAGTTCTGATGCGTTGGGCTTTGATGAAAATCTGATCGGTCAAGGAGGTGGTACGAAGTATGCGCCACGCACAGCCGTAATCCTTCATTTTTCGCTCAAACAATGACCTGCATGTTGATACTGCTGTAAGATATTGTGCTTTGGTTTGCGCCACCTGATTTGATTTGTTGTAAATTTCGCTCAAAAATCAAAATGTTTTCATTTTAAACCAACTAATTTAGGCGCTATTTATGAACATCTCGTGTAAAGGCAAGCTTATAGACCTGACAACACCTAAAATAATGGGGATACTTAACCTCACTCCAGACTCATTTTATGATGGTGGTTTATACAACAATACAGACCGTGCACTTGCCCAAACGGAAAAAATGCTCCTTGAGGGCGCTACATTTATAGATGTCGGAGGAGCAAGCTCAAAACCAGGTGCCGTTGAGGTTTCAGCTGATGAAGAAATGGTGCGGGTGTTGCCTGTTATTGATAAAATACATATTGAATTTCCGGATACACTCATTTCCATAGACACGTACAGAAGTGATGTTGCCCAACAAGCCGTAGCAGCAGGTGCTGCTATGGTCAATGATATTTCGGGTGGTAATCTGGATGCTAAAATGCTAAAAACTGTTGGTGCACTCGGAATTCCTTTTATTGCCATGCACATGCAAGGCAAGCCGCAATACATGCAAGACAACCCCAGCTATGACAATATACTGACGGATATTAGAACGTTTTTTGCTGCAAAAATTGATGCAGCGCACAAGGCTGGCATCCACGATATCATCATTGATCCAGGCTTTGGATTTGGTAAAACACTAGATGACAACTACTCGTTACTGAAACATTTAAGCAGCATTCAAATGGACGGCATTCCCATGCTGATTGGTGTGTCGCGCAAGTCGATGATCTATAAACTGCTTCAAATAGAAGTTGCTGACGCAGGCAATGGAACTAGCGTATTAAACACCGTTGCCTTGCAGCAAGGCGCACAAATTTTACGTGTACACGACGTCAAAGAAGCCTATCAAGCCGTGCAACTCATTGAAAAACTTAAGAATGCTTAACCAATTATTTGTAATTTTATAAGATGTTTGATTTTTTAGAATTTAATATACTGGATATCATCGACATTGTGTTGGTAGCGATGTTGCTCTTTTATGCTTACCGTCTTGTTAAAGGAACAGCAGCCATCAATATTTTTGTAGGCATTGTCATACTATACTTGATTTGGAAAATCACAGATGCCTTGAATATGGAATTACTCAGCAATATACTCGGGGGCTTTATGAGTGTTGGGGTATTTGCCCTTATCGTGGTATTTCAGCAAGAAATTCGCAAACTGCTATTGATGCTGGGGTCTTCAAATTTGGCAAACCGAAAGACAATAAATCGCTATCTTAAAATATTCAATACAAAATCAAGTGATATTGAATCCTCACTTAATATTGAAGCCTTAGTAAAAAGCTGTGCTTCGCTCAAAAAACAAAAAACAGGCGCACTTTTGGTTCTCGAGCGCAACAGCAGCTTAGACTTTCTTAAATCCTCAGGTATAGAAGTCAACATGGAAATTTCCCTTGCCGTCATTGAAAGTATCTTTCACAAAAGCGCACCCCTACACGATGGCGCAGCCATCATAGAAAATAACAACATTACAACAACACGTGTTGTGCTCCCCATATCCAACAAAAATGGGCTACCAAAAAAATTCGGCTTAAGACATAAGGCTGCCGTTGGAATTACAGAAAAAACAGATGCAGTTGTATTGGTGGTATCGGAAGAAACAGGAAACATCAGTTACTTTAAAGACGGGGAAAAAATTTCTTTTAGCTCCTACAGAGATTTGCATGACATCATTGCCAAAGACATGGCTTAAATGACTGCTTCAACTTTAAAAAATTGAACTTCATAAAGATTCTTGTAATAGCCACCCTCAATTTTCAGTAACGCACTGTGTGTTCCCGACTCTACAATCTTTCCTTTGTCCAAAACAATAATGCTATCTGCTCGTTGTATTGTGGCGAGTCTGTGGGCAATTACAAGAGAGGTTTTGCCTTTGGTAATTTCTTTGGTAGCCTTTTGGATAAGCTTTTCTGCATGTGTATCAATTGAAGAAGTGGCCTCGTCTAAAACCAAAATCTTAGGCTGAATAACATAGGCTCTTAAAAAAGCAATCAATTGGCGCTGTCCTGTTGACAGCATGCCGCCGCGTTCTTTTACATTAAAATGATAACCGTCAGGAAGGCATGAAATAAAATCGTGAACACCAATTTTTTTGGCAGCTGCAATCACATCGTCTTCTGAAATAGAAGTATCCCATAGCGTTATGTTGTTGTAAATGGAATCGGCAAACAGGAATACGTCTTGTAGCACCACACCGATTTGTTTGCGCAGCCAAGAACGTTCGTAATCTTTAATATTTACGCCATCCAAGGACACCTGTCCACTTTCAATCTCATAGAAACGACTTAGAATATTGATAAGCGTTGACTTCCCAGCGCCAGTGGCACCAACTACGGCTACGGTTTTACCGGGTGCCATATTAAACGAAATACCGTGTAAGACTGTTTCATCTTCCGTATAAGAAAACGTTACGTTTTCAAAAGCAACCCTACCTGAAATTTCAATGTTGGAAATTTGGCCATTGCTTGAAATCGTTTCTTGGGTATCTAGCACTGCCATTACACGACGAACCGCCACCATACCCATTTGGAGGGTATTGAACTTATCCGCAATTTGTCGCAGTGGACGAAATAGCATTTGTGACAACTGAATAAACAAAAAGATAATACCAAGTGTAATTCCCGATGAGTCCGCAATAACATTCAGTCCACCAAACCACACAAGGAGCCCTATGGTAATCGAGGTGGACAGTTCTGCAATAGGAAAGAAAATGGAGTTATACCAAACAGTTTTTAACCACGCTTTGCGGTGTTTATCATTGATGTCTTTAAATGCGGCTGACTCCAAGCTCTCGCGACCAAACAGCTGCACAATGCTCATGCCTGAAATGCGTTCTTGCACAAAACTATTGAGGTTGGCTACTTGTGTGCGCACTTCATCGAAAGCGGATTTCATCGCTTTTTGAAATTGTCGTGTTGCAAACAGAATTAGAGGTAAAATAGCAAAAACAATGACCGATAACTTCCAACTTATTGTCCACATCACCACAATAACCACAAACATCTTTAAAAGGTCTGCAATTATCATAAACAAGCCTTGGCTAAAAATTCCTGAGATAGTCTCGATATCACTTACCACACGAGTAACCAAACGCCCCACTGCTGACTTGTCGTAATAAGCCATTTTAAACTGTATCATATGGCGATATAGCATATTGCGCAAATCGAAAATAACATGTTGCCCAAGCCAGTTGGCGTAATAGATAAACACAAATTGAAAAACTACTTCAAACACCAAGGTTAGCGTCATGAGGGCAATGATTAGCAACATGCCGTCGTAATCCTTCAGGGTAATATAATCGTCTATGGTAATCTTAAGCAAGTAAGGGCTAAGTGTAGAAAACCCAGATAATAAAACTGCCGAGATCAACACCAATATAAAAGTGATGCGATAGGGCTTTGCAAAAGCCAAAAGACGCTCAAACAAGCTGACATCCAAAATGCTATTCGAAGTTTTTTTATCCATTTGTTTCAAAGATAGTGTTTGGATATTGAACTTGCGTCAAAAACAATCCATGTGCAGGCGCTGAACTTCCTGCTTTGGTTCTGTCCGCGCTATTTAGAATGGCTTGAAAATCAGCTAAGCTTGTTTTACCCGTACCAACATCCAAGAGCGTACCCACTATGGCGCGTACCATATTGCGTAAAAAGCGGTTGGCCGAAATATAAAAAACCCATTCCGATTCTGATTGCTCCCAATAAGCCTCAGTCAACTTACAGTCATAGGTTTTTACATCTGTATTGGAGCGAGAAAAACATTTAAAATTAGTGTGACCTAAAAGTAATTTGGCTGCGGCATTCATGGCATCCCAGTCCAATGCAGTTGTAAACCTATAAGCCAACTCGTGTGCAAAAGGGTATTTGTGTGGCACCAAATGGTAGGCATAGCTTCGTGAAATTGCATCAAAACGGGCGTGTGCATCTGCTTTTACGGGGCGTATAGCTTTGATGGCAATGTCGTGGGGTAGATATTTATTTAGTCGATGCCCAAGTTGTTTGACCGCTTCAGCATTGAGCCCCAAGTCAACATGTGCAAACATTTGTTTGGCATGAACGCCCGTATCTGTTCTGCCTGCAGCCAGCATAGCCGTTTCTTTGCCTAGCAAAGTGGTCAATGCATCTTCCATTTGCTGCTGTACTGTGGAGACATTGGGTTGGCGTTGCCATCCGTGATATGCAGTTCCTTTATATGAAAACTCTAAAAAATAACGCAAAGGTGTAATTTTGTACAAAGATGATGAAAAAGATATTGTTGCTTTCAGATACGCACAGTTTTTTAGACCC
>DCBE01000047.1 GCA_002313325.1 Flavobacteriaceae bacterium UBA1115 | reverse complement strand
TTTTGCATCGCGAGATGGTGCCGCTGTTGGAAGAGAAAGGTCTTCCCTATCAAATCAATAGATTGGGCTCAATGATGTCGCTACATTTTACAGATACGCCAGTTGTGGACTTTGAAACAGCTGCTAAGGGCAATAATGATTATTTTAAAGCCTATTTCCACGGCATGTTAAAACACGGTGTCTATTTGCCGCCCAGTGCCTTTGAAAGTTACTTCCTAAACGATGCCATAAGCCAAAAAGATCTCGAGCATACACTGGAGGCCTTTTCAGAAACGTTAAAAGCGTTATAAATTAACTTGGTTTCAAAATCGAATCAATACGCACCACAGCTTCTTGCAAGTGATAGCGTGTGTTTTGATCGGTTGTGTTTGTTAAGCTTGTGTTGATGGCGTTTTTTAGATTTATCAATTGCGCCCTGCTTACGGCTCTAATATCTGATTGACTAACAAGCACTCTGGTACGATTGCTATAACGTCTGGCTGAACCCACAAGTGGCTCTTGGCTTTCTGTCATCAGGTATTCCAAACGATCGATATAAGCTCGTTGCAGGTTTCTGCGGTAGATACCAATAGCATTGTTGCTATACAATTCACTCCAAATACCTTTTCGAAGCACTGTCATCATCTCTACCAGTGCATAGGCATCGCTGCCATTGAGTGCTTCATTTTCAGAAATACGTGCCAGTCGGTCAAAGCTCAACAAGCGGTTAAGGGTGCCTGTTTGCATGCGTCGCATGCGGTCAATTAAGCCAGCGAACTCAATCTTATTGAAAATATTGTTGTCCAACATCCATGTTGGCGTTGCAAATAATTCTTCTTGCAAGAATTGCATACAAGCACGCTGGTGAATTTTGTCAACATGTGTATACACCGCACCTTCTTGATCATAGGTTTTGTAGTATTCATACACACCGCCAATATTTGCAGCTACATGTCCCATATAACGATTAAACTGACCCAATACTTGGTTGTATAAATCTTCTAAATCGTCATAGTCCTTGCCGTCCTCAGCCGTCCATTCTATCAGATTTGGCACAATTCTTTTAAGGTTGGCAATGCCATAAGAGCTCGCTTTTATGGCGTTATCGCCTAGATCCTCTGTCTGTGAGCTAGGGTCAATAGGATTCCCAAATTGTTGACTTCCGAAACGATACATGGGATCGTTTTGATGTGCTAAAATCCATTGGTCTAAGGTTTCCTTTTCGTCCGCTGCCGTTTTAGCAGACGGAATGGGGCGGTAGCCCCAACGAACAGCATGCTTGTCATAAACCCCAATATCCGGCATCAACGAAACATCTCTGTCCCCTGGTTGTGCAATGTAGTTAAAACGCGCATAGTCCATGATGGAAGGTGCAGTACCGTATTTTTTGGTAAAAGAGGCAGAGCGCAATGAGTCAACAGGGAACGCGACACTGCTTCCCATGTTATGGGGTAGCCCTATAGTGTGGCCTACTTCGTGCGCAGAGACAAACCGAATCAAACGCCCCATAATTTCATCCTTAAATTCTACTCCTCTAGCTTCTGGATTTATGGCAGCTGTTTGCACAAAAAACCAGTTACGTAGTAGGGTCATCACGTTGTGGTACCAGTTGATGTCAGATTCCAAAATTTCTCCCGATCGTGGATCACTTACGTGCGGACCATTGGCATTGGGAATTGGAGATGCCAAATAACGTACAACAGAATAGCGAACATCTTCTGGGCTCCAGTCTGAATCTTCCTCTGGAGTTGGCGGATCTTTGGCAATGATGGCATTTTTAAAGCCTGCTGCTTCAAAAGCGATTTGCCAGTCTTCAATCCCTTGCTTCAAATAGGGAACCCATTTTTTTGGCGTAGCTCTATCGATATAATACACTATGGGTTTTTTTGGTTCTACCAATTCACCGCGATTAAATTTTTCTAAATCTTCATCTTTTATTTCCAAACGCCATCGGTCTAAATAGCGCACTGTTTTACTTTTTTGTACGTCAAGGCCGTAGTCTGTTTGACCCCGAGAAAACCAGCCTACGCGTTGGTCAAAGTATCGTCTTTTCATTTGCTCTTTGGGCAGTAGAATCATGGAGTTGCTTATTTCTAAACTAATCGATGCTGTACTCGAGTTGGAGGGTGGCGCACTGGAATTGTAGGTTTTTACATGGCGGGCTTCAACGTTTAGCGGATAGCTTTTCAATGTATTAATAAATGATCTGGACTTATCCATGCTTGAAATCTTGTAGCTTTTTCTTCTCGAATTGGGAAAGCCGAGTGCTTTTACATCCGTCTCAAAAAGCTTGTTAATCTCAATTACTGTGGAGGTAGAGTCTTTTCCAATGGATTTAATGTCAAACCTGTATAGGATGGGTTCGAAATTTGAATTGACAACTGCCTCGTGAATGGGCAAGGAGTCGGCTGCTACTACCTCGTGTGATACCACACGAAGCAAGACTTTTTTGCTGTCCTTTTCCCAGCGCAAAACTTGCGTATTTTGTTTTCCACCTCCAAAGCCAATGCCAGAAGCTGTTTTAGCAATTCGGGTAACCATCAGCATCTCTGCACCAAACAGGGAGTCTGGAATTTCATAATAGAATTTGTCATCAACCGTATGCACGTCAAACAATCCCTTGTCTGTAATGGCTTTTTTAGTAATGACTTTATCGTAAGGCTTAATACCGTTTTTGTCTTCCTTTTTAGGTTTTGGCTTTTCCGTTACGGGTGGCTTTTTCTTCATAAAAAGTTTGCCAAGCTGTGCGTTTGCGGGAACGGTAGTCAGCACACCTAAAACCATAAGAAGAAATGATATTTTTTTCATAAAATTTATTTAATTAGCTAAAGTGCTGAAAATATGTAAACTTTACAATTAAAAAAGAATTAAAACCTCTACTTATAGTATTAGGGTTGAGGAGTCAAAACTTTTAAACGATTGTAAAGACGGAGTTTCTTGTTCAGAAAACCAGCATGCAAAAAAACAGAAAAACGGAATTTAAGTTTTTCTAAAGCAGCGTAACCAACAAGTCGTCGTCGGTTTTTTTCACTCCAGCAATTGATTTACCAGTCAGCCCTTTGATGGTTTTGTCCCATTTTTTATTACTAAGTCCTGATTGTTCCTTGATTGATGCAAGTGCAACGGGGCTCTCTTTATTTAGCAAATCAACAACAACTTGTTCATCTTCCGTGAGTGTTGGTCCTTTTTTCTCTGGACGCATCTGTGGGAAAAACAACACCTCTTGAATAGAACTGTTGTTGGTCAACAGCATAGTGAGGCGGTCTATACCAATACCAATACCAGAAGTCGGCGGCATGCCGTATTCCAATGAGCGAAGAAAATCTTGGTCAACAAACATGGCTTCGTCATCTCCTTTTTTAGAAAGGGACATTTGATCCTCAAAACGCTCCCGCTGGTCAATGGGATCGTTTAATTCCGAATAGGCATTGGCCAATTCTTTTCCATTAACCAAAAGCTCAAAGCGTTCTGTTAAACCCGGTTTGCTCCGGTGTGCTTTGGTCAACGGACTCATTTCTTTTGGATAGTCCGTTATAAACGTGGGTTGGATATAATGATGCTCGCAACATTCCCCAAAAAGGGCATCAATAAGCTTTCCTTTGCCCATCGTTTCGTCTACTTCCAGTCCCAATTTTTTTGCTGTTTCACGCAATGTACTTTCATCCATATCAGAAACGTCAATGCTTGTATGCTCTTTAATGGCGTCTAAAATTGGCACTCGAGGATAGGGCGCCTTAAAGTCTATGGTATTTACTCCAACAGTTACGGCAGCTACGCCATTTGCAGCGACAGCCACATCCTCCAAAAGCGACTCAGTTGTTTCCATCATCCAATGGTAATCCTTGTAGGCCACATAGAGTTCCATTACCGTAAATTCAGGGTTGTGGGTTTTGTCCATCCCTTCATTTCTAAAATCTTTGGCAAATTCATATACTCCATCAAAACCCCCAACGATCAACCGCTTAAGATACAACTCGTTTGCAATACGGAGGTAAAGGGGTATGTTTAGCGCGTTGTGATGTGTCACAAACGGACGTGCAGCAGCACCCCCTGGAATGGGTTGTAAAATGGGTGTTTCAACTTCGAGATAACCCCGGTCGTTAAAAAAAGAACGAATGGTATTGGTAATCTTGGTGCGCTTTATAAAGGCTTCTTTCACCTGCGGATTTACAATCAGATCCACATAACGCTGACGATAGCGTTGCTCGGCATCTGTAAATGCGTCATAGGTGTTGCCTTCAGTATCTACTTTGGGTAGTGGCAAAGGACGAAGCGATTTGCTCAACACAAACAGCTGGTGTACCTCAATGGTTTTTTCTCCCACTTGGGTAGTAAACATGGTGCCTTCAATTCCTATGATATCGCCGATATCAAGAAGTTTTTTATAAACGTCATTGTACTGGGTTTTGTCTTCATCTGGACATAAGATGTCTCTATTGAAGTAGAGCTGTACCCTGCCTGTAGCATCTTGAAGCTCGGCAAAGCTTGCTTTTCCTTGCACACGCCTTGACATAAGCCTTCCGGTCATGCGTACATGTTGCCCTTGTTCAAATTTCTCACTAACTGTTGTGGCGTGGTGCGAAACGTCAAAAGTAACCGCTGGATAAGGGTCAATCCCTAACTCACGAAGTTTTGTTAGTTTCTCTCTACGGACAAGTTCTTGTTCTGATAGCTCCTGCATCTCAAATTTTTTCTATCGCAAAGATAACCAATGCACATGAGTTATTTAGAAATCACGAATTTGTATCTTTGACTACCATGAGTTTATTTAGAGTCCTTCTGGCCATCCTATTCCCTCCAATCGCCGTATTGGATAGAGGCTATGGCTCTATTGTTATCGTTTTTTTACTCACCCTTTGCGCATGGGTGCCTGGTGTTATTGGCGCACTCATCATTCTCAACCGACCGTTCGATTATGATCACTAAGCCAAAGGTGCACGTCCGCCAATTAGGCTTGGTGACTTATGAAGCCGCAACTGACTTACAACAGGACTTGTTTCAGCAAACCATTAATCAAAAAATCCACAACCGTCGAAACCCAGAAGATCAAACACCAACCCAACACCACTTACTTTTTCTAGAGCATCCGCCCGTCTATACGCTTGGTAAAAGTGGAGATAAGAACAACTTATTGGTCAACAATACCATCTTGCAAAAAAAAGGGGCAAGCTTTTTTAAAACCAACCGCGGCGGCGACATAACCTTTCACGGTCCTGGACAGTTGGTGGGTTATCCAATTTTGGATTTGGATTGTTTTTTTACAGACATTCACAAGTATCTGCGCTTTTTGGAGCAATGTATCATTGCTACACTTGCCGATTATGATATCGAAGCCAGTAGTAGTAAGGGTGAAACAGGTGTTTGGATAGATGTTGAAGGAGCCAATCCGCGTAAAATATGCGCCATGGGCATTCGCACCAGCCGTTGGGTAACCATGCATGGATTTGCGCTAAATGTTAATACCAATTTGTCTTTTTTTGATTATATCATTCCATGTGGGATAGCCGATAAGTCCATTACTTCAATGGAAAAGGAATTGGGCACAGCTGTTGCTATGCAAGAAGTGATAAAAAAATTTGTGGGGCACTTTTCCAGAATTTTTGAAGCTGAAATAGTCTAAGGCATTTTGTAAAACCGCAGCTCTTGCCTGTTGTTTTGTGCCGCCAAATACACCGCTGATCCCGGAATCGCTTGACCCAACATCGCCCATTTGCGGCCTATTACAGGAAAGCTATCCAGTAGTTTGGCATCTCGATCAAAGATGTAAATCTTGTCGGACTGATTGTCCCAAATAATGATGTAGGTTCTGTTGTTGACCACCTGAATTTGCGGAGGCGCATAAACTCCAAAATCCAATTCCACCAACTGATTGTTGATGCTTACTTTGTTTTCAGTAAGCGTGACCAACGTATTGCGATTTGCTGAAATGGTGTAGCGTGTTTCAAAAGGTAGAGCTGTTTTGGTGAGTTTTCCCGTGGTACTTATTTTAATGAGTCTGTTCTTATCGTCAATGCTCACAAAACCACTTTGATAGGGATAGATGTTTTGCGTTAATTTGACGTCTGTTGGTATTTTAATACGTATTTTTCCAGTGCGATGCAGCAGCTCTCCTTTTCCTGATTTTTGCACAAGTGCAATATAATCTCGATTGCCAATGCGGATGTGTTTGGCTGGGTATTTCAGTGCGCTATTGCTTTTGGTTTTACGCCAACCGCTTACCTTTTTCATTTTTCTGTCATACATGCTTAACGTATTGCCGCTACTTAATAAAAGACGGTAGTTGCGTTGCTTATCGTAGTCAAACACCGCGAGTGTACTGGAAGAACGCATTCCTTTTTTGATGAAGCCCGAAACCGCATTGCCGTTGCGATCCAAAACTTGAAAGCTTTTAGCGGTTGTAAAGGCCAGTTGCAGTCGTTTGTTGCGGTATAAATCCACCTGGGTCACGGGGCCTAAAATGGCATCATCAAGTTGTTTTTTCCAAATAATTCCGCCAGTAGTATCCAACAAGTAGAGCTGGTTTCCTTCGTTTTGCACCACCCATTCTAAGGCTTGCGTTTTGTGGTTATGCACTGCATAGGGCCCCCAAATCACAGGCATATCAAACGTTGCCGTGCCTGCCAGTTCAACGGCTTGAGCTTTTTTGCCTTGATCTTTGGGTTTCTGTACGCTTAATGCCACATAAAACACCTCGCCTTCAACCGTTCCTACATAGTCTACTTGCCTAAACGCACCTAGCGCCACATCGGTTATTGACGGCACCATTTTTTTTACTTGCGTTTCAAAATAGGCTGGTGCAGACCATCCCCAAAAACTACTGCGGCTAGGCAGCGTTTTAACATAGGTTTTAAAGCGTTCGTTTTGCGTTAAAATATCGTCTTTGTTAAGTGCGTAAATCAACGATTCCAATGCAATCTCTGAAGTTCCCAAATAGAGGTATTCGTTTAGCAGCGTAGCAAAAGCATAGTTATTTTGCTTAAGTATAGGCGGTAGCGGGTTAGCGATAGTATTCTCGTCGGAAAAGGCATAGAGCGTTTGTTGTTCCGTTGTGAATTGTGCCTTGGATTTCTTCGCTAAGGTTTGTTTTATATCGTCGGGTAGCTTGTTTGTTTTAACCAATACCACGGTTTCATTTCCAAGTTTTAGTTGAGCTAGCTGCGTAGTGCCTATCAGCAGCGAGTCTACAGGGGTTTCGGGCAAATTGTGCGCTGCCCTAAAGCGCAGTGCGGCTTTGTTATAGTTGTCCAAATCGAAACTAAAAGCTTGAACCGTGTTGACGTTACTTGGAATATGCGCAGCTAAATCTTGTAAGGCACTTTCTTGGTTTTGGAAGAAAGACAGGCGGGAGGCCCCGCTGGCATCCATCACGCCATAGGCTTGCATGTATATACCGTTGCTATTGACCGTTGGCACAATGGCGGTCCACTTGCTCCACTGCTGCCACGGCACGGGGTTTATATCTCCAAAAAGCGTATTGAAATACGGCGCAATGTCTTGAGATACAAAAAAAGTGTGATCTTCTGTGGCGTTGATATAAAGCTGTTCGAGCTCATCATCAATACTGTTGGGAGTAGATCTAAGACGAATGCTACTTTCCAGCAGCAATTTGCTGGGCGAGCTAAAGTGTAGGCCGTCCCAACTGGCGTAATAGGTTGGCGGATTGGTATTTCTTTTCAGCAGGCGCGTTTTGTTGTATTGAAGGGTGTCAACGGAGACGGTGTCACTGTAAGCATGTTCTTGTTGGCTTATTAACAGCGGAATAAGTTGGCCTTTTCCTTCGGGGTGAAAGCTCAATTGCCCGGCAGTGTTGGGCGCAATTTGGTTTATTTCTTCGAAGAACGCTGGGAATAGCGTTGCTGCTGCTATGGCGGCATATTGTTGGTTGCTGTAATCATGCAGCGACTTAAAAGCGTTGCTTTTCAGTACCACCACCGCATTATTTGGTAAATACCCCAGCAGAGACTCGGTTGTGTTTTGTTTGGACTGACAGCCAATCAAAAGGATGCAGGCAGCAAAGAGCAACAATCGATTCATAGTACAAATTTATAAATCTAAAGAGAGTTGTTTTGGCAATAATGCAAAAGTTTTACGGTGTATGTCAACAGCTCCATGTGTTCGGATACCATTGCGGTGTTGGGCAGTTGGGTAGCCTTTGTTGGTATCCCAGCCGTAGTACGGATGCTCTTGGTGGTATTCGAGCATGATGTCGTCTCTCGTGGTTTTTGCCAGTATGGACGCAGCCGCTATGTTGCGGTATTTGCCATCACCCCCAATAATGCAGTGGTGCGTAATGTTTTGGTAGGGCTTGAATTTATTCCCATCTACGAGGATGGTTTCGGGTACGCGCGCCATGGCTTCTATTGCGAGCTGCATGGCCTCTATTGAGGCGTTTAGTATGTTGATTTCGTCAATTCTTTTGGGCGATACGTGCGCAATGCCATAGGCCAATGCCACGTTTTTAATTTCTTCTCTTAAGGTTTGTCGTTGTTTTGCGTTGAGCTTTTTGGAATCGTTAAGTAGGGGGTGGTTATACGATGCGGGTAGGATCACAGCAGCTGCGGTTACCGGTCCTGCCAAACAGCCACGCCCGGCTTCATCGGTTCCACACTCTAGGGTTTGGGTAAACTGTGTTTGCATCTAGCGTCTAAAATACAAAAGTAATAGTAGGGGAGGTTTGGGCGTAATATTCAATACCATATTAAAAAAAATCGTATTAAGCCGAAGCGACTGTTGTTTTCGAAATCAATACCTTTGCTAAAACAGTTAAGCGTGCTGAGAATATTTCTTTTCTTGTGTTTTCCTTTCTTTATTTTGGCGCAAGCCAAACCCCCACCAACAGGACCGCAGCTGCCCAAACGCATCAATGTGAAAAAAATTACTCCTAATTCATTTAATGCAAGAGCCTTAGATTCTTTGTCAGTTAACGATAGTGACGCTGACATCAGCATTACAGATTACCTTACCGTCAGCCAGGCTCGGGATACTGTCCACGTGGATACCACGCTCACTATAGCCAAATACTACAAGTTCAACACCCAGCGCAGAGATAACTTTGCCTATCTGTCACTGAACAATTCCGGCCAAGCCCTAAACCCCTTATCCTTAGAAGTTTGGCATAAGGAAACCGCACCGGCCGTTGGTTTTAAGGCCAAAGAAAGCCAACGATTTCTGCCACATCAGTTTGGCTATTACCACGTGCCAACGCCGCTGTCCGAGCTGTTCTTTAAAACCACCCAATCGCAAGGGCAATCCACCGATTTGCTTATCACGGCCAACATCCACCCAAGGCTTAACTATGCCATTGGCTACCGCGGACACCGCTCCTTGGGAAAATACCAACATCAAATGTCGGGGCGCAGCCAGTTGCGCTTTAGCACACGCTATGAAAATCCCAACGGACGGTATCGCCTGCGCTTGCAAATCATGAATCAAAAAATTTCACAACAAGAAAATGGCGGACTAAACGAAGCCTCCATCGAAAATTTTGAGTCGGGTGAAGATGAATTTTTTGACCGAGAACGCTTGGAGGTAAACTTTGAAAATGCCAACAATAACTTTATCGGGAAACGTTACGTATTGGAACAAGACTATTTGCTGCTACGCTCCAATGATTCATTTATGAAGCCTCGTTTGCGTCTAGGATACCGCATGCAAAGTGATATTCAAGACAATCGCTTTAGTCAAGACCAAGCCTATAGCGGTTATGGCGATTTGGCAGCTAACCTCACAAAGCCCTACGACCATGTATATTACAGCCTTCGTCAATTTGATGCCTATACCATACTCTCAAGCCCAACCATAGGTTGGTTTTCGGGTCACATACGGCACCATAAATACAGCTATAAGGAAGAGGAGCAACTTGTTAATCCTTCCATAAATGAAGATGCCTACTCCGTGGGTGGAGAGTGGCGCAAGCGATTTGGTAGCTTGGATTTCCGTGCTTCAGCCGAAATCGGCATCAGCGGAGATCGCATTGGGAACTACGTATTTGGCGAAATAAAACAACCGCTGTTTTCGTCTTTTAAGTTAACAGCCGGTTTGCGTTGGCAGCAACAGCATCCGGGGTTTGTGTATGAGCAATTCACCAGTAGCTATGCCGACTACCAATGGAAAAACACACCCGAAATGGAACAGCGAACTGCAATTTTTGCGCAACTCTCACACCCTCATTTTGGTAAACTATCCCTTACCACGACCAATATCAACAACTACGCCTATTATCTGCAGCCCGATCCTGCTTCACTTGCGGTAACGCCCATGCAGTTGACGCGTGGTATCAATCTATTGCAATTGGATTTGGAAATGGGTGTTAAGTGGGGCGTGTTCCACATGGATATGAAACTACGTGGCCAGCAGTTGAGCGATAATAAAGAAGTGATGCCGATGCCTAATTTTATTGGACGTACGGCTTTGTATTATGAAGACCACTGGTTTGAAAATGCCTTATTTTTAAATTTGGGTGTCAGTGCACGTTATTTCTCTTCCTATAAGATGCTTGCCTATCATCCATTACTCTCTGCATTTGTGGTGCAGCCGCACCAAAAAATGGAAGGCTATCCTATTGTCAATGCATTCTTTAATATGAAAATCAGACAGACACGTTTGTTCTTTGTCTTTGAGCATGTCAATGCCAATCGAAAAGCAGCAAATTATTATTCAGCACCTGGGTATCCCTATCGAGATATGCTGTTTCGTTTTGGACTGGTTTGGAATTTCTTCCAGTAGCCTAGCCGTTTGGCAAGTCACCCCCCTCTTTGATAGGCAATTTAGATGATCCCATCAAAAAGGCATCTACGTGATGGGCAGCCTCACGCCCTTCCGAAATGGCCCAAACAATTAGCGATTGCCCACGACGCATATCACCAGCAGTGAAAATGTGGGGAACGTTTGTTTGGTATTTTTCATTTCCTTTTACGTTGGTGCGCTCATCTTGATCAAGACCCAAACGATCGGCGAGCGTGGGTTCAGGTCCCGTAAAGCCTAATGCCAACAATGCCAATTCACACGGCCAATCATTTTCAGAATTAGGCTCTTCAATAAGTTGTGGTCTTCCGCCATCTTCTGGTTTCTCCCAACGCACGTTCACGGTTTTAAGCCCTTTTAAATAACCCTTGTCATCAGCAATAAATTCTTTAGTCATAATGCTCCACTCACGGTGAATACCCTCTTCGTGAGAAGAAGTGGTCTTCAGCTTAAAGGGCCAAAATGGCCATGGATGATCTTCGGTGCGTGTCTCAGCCGGCTTGGGCATAATCTCAAAGTTGGTAACGCTAGTCGCGCCCTGTCTGTTTGAAGTTCCAATACAATCCGAGCCCGTATCACCACCACCAATAACAATTACGTTTTTGTTGCCAGCGTGCAAGGCGTCGTCTACTTCTGTTTGGCCGTCTACCCAGCGGTTGCTCTTGGGTAAGAAGTCCATGGCTTGTACTACGCCAGGAAGATTAGCTCCTGGAATGGGTAATCTTCTACGGATGGTAGCACCGCCACAAAGCACAACAGCATCAAAATCGTCTAGATCGTTAACAGGCATGTTTTTTCCTACTTCAACACCCGTTTCAAACAGGATGCCCTCTTCTTCCAAAATAGCCAAACGTCTGTCGATAACGTTTTTTTCCATCTTAAAATCTGGAATACCATAGCGGAGCAATCCGCCTACTTTTTCGTCGCGTTCAAATACGGTAACTGTATGTCCGGCTCGGTTGAGTTGTTGGGCTGCAGCAAGTCCTGCAGGCCCTGAGCCGATAACGGCAACATTTTTTCCCGTGCGGCTTTTCGGCGGAACAGCTTTGATCCATCCTTCTTTAAATCCACGCTCAACAATATATTTTTCAATCATCTCAATAGAGACAGGTGGGTTGATGATGCCCAACACACAGGCTGCCTCACACGGAGCAGGGCAGAGCCTCCCGGTAAACTCAGGGAAGTTGTTGGTGGTGTGTAGAATACGAAGGGCTTTATCCCATTCGTTACGGTACACAGCATCGTTAAAATCGGGAATCATATTCCCCAACGGACAACCACTGTGGCAAAACGGAACACCGCAATCCATGCAGCGTGCGCCTTGCTCCTGTAGCGTTTCTTCGCTAGGAGTTACCGTAAATTCCTTGTAGTTCTTAACGCGGTCTTGAACACCAATATTCTGTTCGTTGACGCGTTCGTGCTCCATAAATCCTCTTAACTTTCCCATAATTATGCTTTTTGTTCTTGCGCCATGCGTTCAAGAGCTGCTTTATAATCGGAAGGCATTACCTTGATAAAGTGCTTTTGTGTTGTTTTCCAATTTTTTAATAGTTCAGACCCCAGTGGGCTCCCCGTGTACATTATGTGATTTTGTATTAAGCTTTGGACGTGGTCGATGTCTGCACCGCTCAAGTCTTCTAAGCCAATCATTTCCATATTGAAGTTGCGATCGTCAAAAATACCGTCTTTGGCATAAATATAGGCGATTCCGCCACTCATGCCAGCAGCAAAGTTGCGTCCTATCTTACCTAAGATAATGGCTTCACCACCCGTCATGTATTCGCAACCGTGGTCGCCAATACCTTCAACTACGGCAATGGATCCTGAATTCCGTACACAAAAACGCTCTCCAGCAATTCCGTTGATGTAAGCCTCACCAGCGGTGGCACCATACAGCGCTACGTTTCCGATGATGATATTCTCTTCGGGCTTAAAGGTTGCTGTTTCAGGAACCTTGGCTACCAGCCTTGCACCAGACAGTCCTTTTCCAAAATAGTCATTGGCGTTTCCAATTACTTTCATATGAAGTCCTTTGGTTGCGAAACAGCCAAAACTCTGACCCGCAGCTCCAGTAAACAACAGCTTTAGTGTGTCTGGCGGAAGTCCATCACGTCCATGCGCTTTTGAAATCTCATTACTTAAAAGGGCGCCAACACTACGATTCGTGTTCTTAATGTCAAACGACAGTGTTTGTGCCTCTTTTTTAATGATGGCTTTCTGTGCTTTTGAAACGATTTCCACATCTAGTACATTGTCTAACCCGTGGTCCTGTTTACTCACGTTGCGTAGGGGTACGTTCTCTCCAACCTTGGGTTTGTATAAGATAGCTGACAAATCAATGCCTTGTGCTTTATAGTGGTTGATGGCCGTATTCATATTCAGCTTTTGGCTTTGGCCAACCATTTCGTCAATAGATCTGAACCCCAGTTCTGCCATGATGGCACGCAATTCTTCTGCGACATAGTGCATAAAGTTGATGATATGCTCAGGCTTTCCTTTAAAGTTTTTACGTAGTTCTGGGTCTTGTGTGGCAATGCCCACCGGACAGGTATTGAGGTGACATGCACGCATCATAATACAACCAGAAGCTACTAATGGGGCAGTGGAGAATCCAAACTCTTCTGCACCAAGTAAGCAGGCTACGGCTACGTCACGTCCTGTTTTCATTTGCCCATCACATTCCATCACGATACGACCACGAAGGTCGTTCATCACTAAGGTTTGTTGTGCTTCGGCAATTCCCAATTCCCATGGCAATCCAGCGTGTTTGAGCGATGTAAGTGGCGATGCACCGGTACCCCCGTCAAATCCAGAGATCAATACCACATCTGCTTTTGCTTTTGCAACACCAGCAGCAATGGTTCCAACGCCTACTTCAGAAACAAGCTTCACATTGACACGCGCCTCTCTATTGGCATTTTTGAGGTCATAAATCAATTGCGCCAAGTCCTCAATGGAATAAATATCGTGGTGAGGAGGTGGGGAAATTAAGCCAACGTAAGGTGTTGAATTTCGCACCGATGCGATGTATGGGTTTACTTTTGGCCCAGGCAGTTGTCCGCCCTCTCCGGGCTTGGCGCCTTGCGCCATTTTAATTTGAATCTCTCGTGCGTTGGTCAAGTAGTGCGAGGAAACGCCAAATCGTCCAGAGGCAACTTGCTTGATGGCAGAATTACGCCATTCTCCGTCTTCGTCACGGGTGAAACGTCTCGGGTCTTCACCGCCCTCTCCTGAATTACTCTTTCCGCCAATGCGGTTCATGGCTTTTGCCAAGTTTTCGTGTGCTTCTTCACTAATCGACCCCAAAGACATGGCGCCTGTTTTGAAACGCTTCACGATTTTGGTCCACGGCTCTACTTCCTCAATGGGAATGGGATCCAAATCTGTAAATTCAAACATACCGCGCAAGGTCATCAGTTGCTTGGTTTGATCGTTAACCAGTTTGGAGTATTCCTCAAAGGTGTCATAGCTTCCTTTGCTTGTAGCCAGTTGTAGCTTGGCAATACTGGCAGGGTTCAGCATATGAGCCTCCCCATTACGGCGCCAGCGATAGCTGCCGCCAATTTGAAGGTCAATTCCTTCACCAGCCGCTTTTTCGCCAAAGGCAAATTCGTGACGCTTGGCAATTTCTTGCTCAACTTCTTTAAGTCCGATTCCCTCAATTCGTGTGGCAGTATTGCAGAAATAGGTATCGACAAATTTCTTGCTCAGTCCAAGGGCTTCAAAAATTTGTGCACCTCTGTAGGAGTGTAGTGTGGAAATACCAATCTTGTTCATGATTTTAACAAGCCCTTTTGCAATGGCTTTATTAAAATTTGCAATGGCATTTTCAGCAGACAGTCCTTTGATGGCACCTTTTTCTACTTGGTAGTCAATGATTTCATTAACCATATATGGGTTGATGGCACTTGCTCCATAGCCAAATAAGGCGGCAAAGTGATGTGGTTCACGGGGTTCGGCAGATTCGATGATGATGCCAAACTTAGAACGCAACCTATGTTTCATCATGCCGTGGTGCACAAATGCACAGGCCAAGAGCATGGGCATGGGCGCCATGTCTTTGTTGATCCCACGATCAGAAAGTATAATGATGTTTGCGCCATCCTCAACTTCTTTTTTAACGCGTTTCAATAGGTCTTTAAGTGCGCGTTCCAGTCCGTTGTTTCCTTCACTGGCAACGTAAAGTGCATTGACCGACTTAGACTTAAAATCATCATGCTCAATAAACTTGATTTTGTCAAGGTCTTCGTTAGAGATGATGGGATTTTGAATGTTTAGTTTTTTTGCGTGAGCCGGGATGACGTCAAAAATATTTGCATCGCTTCCCACAGACATGGAGGTGTCTGTTACAATTTCTTCGCGAATTCCGTCAAGTGGCGGGTTGGTTACCTGTGCAAACAACTGTTTGAAGTAGTTGTAGAGCAGCTGAGGTTTGCTCGACAATACGGCAAGCGGCGTATCCGTTCCCATAGAGCCAATGGCTTCTTTGCCCAAGGTGCTCATGGGTGTGATAAGGGTTTTGATGTCTTCTTCTGTATAA
>DCBE01000015.1 GCA_002313325.1 Flavobacteriaceae bacterium UBA1115 | reverse complement strand
GGCTGCTGCTGAAGAAGCTGAAGCTGCCACTAAAGAAGATGCACCAGAGTCTGCTGCTGAAAAAGCTGCAACAGGGGCTGACGAGAAGGTCGAATAACACCAACACATGCGCATCGAAGACTGTTTTTTTCTTGGAAGAGTGGTCGGTAAATACGGTTTTAAAGGGGAAGTACTCCTTAAACTAGATACTGACGAGCCTGACATATATCAATCGCTTGACAGCCTCTTTATAACGCATCACAATGCGCTTATTCCTTTTTTTGTTGAGAAATGTACCATGCACAAACCTGGACTATTACGCCTTCGCTTAGAGGATGTCGATAATGAAGAAGATGCCAATCTGATAGTTAAATCAAAAGCGTATTTGCCATTGACGAAGCTTCCAAAACTGGCTGGTAATAAATTTTATTACCACGAAATCATCGGATTTGATGTTGTTGACAAAAACTTAGGCAAAATTGGAAACGTTGTATCGATTAATGAACATACCGCACAGGCAACCATTGAAGTTTCCAGTTGTAAAAAAATAGCTTTAATCCCAATAGTTGATGAGATTATTTTGGAGGTTAAAAGAGATACGAAATCCATATACGTTGACACGCCACAAGGCCTGATTGATCTTTACACAAACGATGCGTAGGGCTTTAAACTTTATGTTGTTATTTTCCACAATTTGCCATGCGCAAGTGCAACAGTTAGAAGAAGTAGTTTTAAGTGCACAGCGCATACAGAGCAGTATTCAACCCATAAGCCAGACAACTATAGCACAAGACAGCCTACTACTAAAACAAGACATTGGAGAGCTATTACAAGGCGTACCCAGCTTATTTGTCAGCAGCCAGCAAAATTTCAGTCAGGACACACGTATTTCCATTCGTGGGTTTGGTACACGTGCCACTTTTGGCATTCGTGGCATTAAGGTTTTGTGGGACGGCATCCCTGTTACAACACCTGATGGACAAACACAATTGGACCACATTCCGTTATCGTCCGTGGGAACTATTGAAGTTATTCGGGGCGTTTCTAGTGGGCTGTATGGCAATGCATCGGGTGGTGTCATCATGCTCAAAAGCACCCCCGTAAAAAACGAACAAACGCTTACTGCTACATTTGGAGACTTTGGTACCCGGCACTTGGCTGGCAGCTACGGTTCAAAAAAAGAAAAAAACCATTTTCGCGCCATTGTAGAACACAAAAAATACCGGGGTTACCGCCATTGGAGTGGCTATGAAAATAGCCTCATAAATCTATCCAATACGTTCCGTACTGCCAATGGAAATAAACTATCTGTTGATTACAACTATTTTAACAGCCCAATGGCATTGGATGCTGGCGGACTCACAGCCACTGAAGTAACAGAAAACCGAAATCAAGCAAGACAGCGAAATCTAGATTATAAAGCAGGTGAAAAGGTGCAACAACACCAATTCACGGCACGTTGGCACAACAACAAATGGATCGCTTATGGTTTTTTTACAAGACGCAATCTAAACGCGAAACTGCCTTTTGAATTTGGTGGACAAATTGATTTGGGACGTAGTTACTACGGTCTTGGTATGCAAAAAGACGGACGTAAAAAGCAGTGGTTGTGGCAATATGGAGTAGAAGCAGCAGCCCAAAGAGACGGAAGAGATAGGTTTAAAAACTACTTGGGAGAGAGAGGAACCGCAACCCTAAATCAAAGCGAACGCTTTTATACACTGGGTGCCTATGGCATTGTAGAATTAGCCATTAGCGATTGGCGCTTACGTACCACGCTACGGGCCGATACCCACCGCATTCAGCTAGTTGATTATATGGGCGGTAATTCGGACAAAAAAAACCTATCTGCGTACTCTCCTGCTATCGCGGTATTTTATGGTTTTTCGCCCAGTCTAAGCAGTTATATCCGCTGGGGAAAAGGTTTTGAAACGCCATCGCTCAATGAACTATCTGCCAATCCAACTGGTGAAACTGGCTTTAACGATATGCTAGCACCCCAACAATCAGAAGAAATAGAAGTTGGTATGCGCTTAAAAACAAAAATATTTGATGCTTCGGTTACGCTGTTTACAACAACAACTCAAGACGAAATTTTATCCTATGAGCTTAGCGCTTTTCCGGGACAAGATTTTTTTAGGAACATTGGCAGCGTAGACAGAAAAGGGATTGAGGCCACTGCCAACTTTCGCATGGCAAAAACTGCCACCCTAAAACTCAATTACAGTCAAGGAGCATTTAAAACCCAAGACGGTAATGACCTACCCAACGTACCTAAAAGTCAGTTTAGCGCAAGCCTAAACCACCTTTTTGGAAACACTGCCGTATCGCTAAACTTGCGCCATGTAGGCAAACGTTTTGCCGATTCTAAAAACCTTATTGAAGTACCAAAGTTTTGGACAGCTGACCTGTTTGCGCAACGCAAATGGGGCATAACCACTTGGACGATGGGTATTCATAATATTGCCAACGCGAATTACTATGACAATATCCGCATCAATGCCTTTGGTGGACGCTACTTTGAGCCTGCTGCTATGCGCCAAGCCTTTGTGCGTGTTCGAGTGCAGTTATAGATTTGGTATATTTGTGTTTATACCGCAGTAACCCAATGAAAAAGAACATCATCAATCTGGTTTATCTAACTTTAATATTAAGCCAAACCGCTTGTGCCCAAAAAGAAAATACGCCTCCTCTTAAAACACCAACAAGTGTATCCTATACTACCGAGCTTGTTGTTCCTGATGTAAAAGTACCATGGGGAATGGTATTTCTGCCCAATGGGAGTTTGTTGTACACAGAAAAAGAAGGAAAGTTAATACGCTTTCAATACGGCAAAAAGAATGAGATTTCTGGTTTACCTACTACCTATGTGCGGGGTCAGGGCGGCTTGATGGGCATTGCCCTCCACCCCGATTTTGAACAAAATAACAGGATCTATTTCACTATGGCAACCGCCAATGAAGATGCGTCTGGAGGGAATACAGGATTGTATACTGCTTTACTGATAGGAAATACATTATCAGATGTTAAGCTGCTGTATAAGGCCATGCCAGACACCAAAAAAGGCGTGCACTTTGGCTCACGTATCGTTTTTGATGCAGACGGATACCTGTATTTTTCTGTGGGAGATAGAGGGGAACGAGACCTAAATCCACAAGATATAATACGAGATAACGGCAAAATTTACCGCTTAAACGATGACGGAAGTATTCCAAATGACAACCCTTTTGTAGGAGTAGATGGTGCTAAGGAAGCCATTTATTCTTATGGGCACCGCAACCCACAAGGGCTAACGATTCATCCTGAAACGGGTGCGGTTTGGGCACACGAACACGGGCCGCGTGGCGGCGATGAAATCAACATCATCGGAGCAGGAAAAAACTTTGGCTGGCCCAAGATTACCTATGGCAAAAATTATTCGGGAACCACCATCACCAAAAACCGTTCATTGCCGGGCATGGAGCAGCCGTTCTACTATTGGGTGCCTTCAATAGCAGCATCAGGAATGGCATTTGTTACGGGCGACAAATACCCTAACTGGAAAGGAAGTATTTTGGCGGGCTCCCTAAAGAAATCATACTTAGAACGCCTAACGGTTCGCGACAACAAAGTAATAGCACGCGAGAAAATAGCTGCGAATATTGGACGAGTGCGTGATGTGATTATGGGTCCTTACGGCTACATCCATATTGCTGTTGAGTACGAGGGGATCTATAGGATTAAGCCTAAGACAACTAAATAATTACAATCAATGCGTAGCCTGTAAAGTACCGTTTGTTTTTTTTATAAAATAAAAAAA